>CABSLQ010000027.1 GCA_902478605.1 uncultured Oscillospiraceae bacterium | reverse complement strand
TTATAAAGGAGGTACTTTCAACCATGTCCGAGATCGTGAACAACAACGAAGTCCAAGAAACCGAAGTCCCGGCGCAGACCGAGACCGAGGCGGTGGCGGAAGCCACAGCAGAGCCCGCGCCTGTCAAATCCTTTGATGAAATGAGTTTTGAAGAGGCGCTGGAGGCTTCTCTTCAAAGTTTAAGTACAGATGAAAGAGTGCACGGCATCGTGGTGGGCATCGCGCCCAACGAGGTGCAGGTGGAAGTGGTCGGCCGCAAGCAGGCAGGGTATATCCCGGCGTCTGAGCTGTCCGCCGACCCGAATGCCAATCCCGCCGACCTGGTTAAAGTGGGGGATGAGCTGGAACTGCTCATCATGCGCACCAACGATCAGGAAGGCACCATCATGCTGTCCAAAAAGCGCGTCGATGCGCTCAAGGGCTGGGACAAAGTGGTTGAGGCGGAGGCGTCCGGCGAGGTGCTCGACGGCGTTGTGACCGACGTCATCAAGGGCGGCCTGCTCGCCGTGACCAACGGCGTGCGCGTCTTTATCCCGGCTTCTCACGCGTCTCTCATGCGTATGGAGGACCTCACCCCGCTGCTCCGGCAGCCGGTGCGCTTCAAGATCATCGAGGTCAATACCAATCGCCGCCGCGCGGTGGGCTCCATCCGTCTGGTTGCCAAGGAGGAGCGCAAGGAAAAGGAAGCGGCCTTCTGGGCGCAGGCCGAGGTCGGCCAGCATTATACCGGTGTGGTCAAATCGCTCACCTCCTACGGCGCGTTTGTCGACCTGGGCGGCGTGGACGGTATGGTGCATATCTCCGAGCTGTCCTGGACCCGCATCAAGCACCCGTCCGAAGTGGTGAATGTCGGTGATACGGTCGAGGTGTATATCCGCGACCTGGATACCGAGAAGCACAAGATCTCCCTCGGCTACCGCCGTGCGGAGGACAATCCGTGGGAGAAGTTCAAGGCGAATTATCCCATCGGTACGGTGACCAAGGCGAAGATCGTCGGTATGACCACCTTTGGCGCGTTTGCGCAGATTATCCCGGGTGTCGACGGCCTCATTCACATTTCGCAGATTGCGGATCGCCGCATCGACAAGCCGCAGGATGAGCTGAAGATGGGCCAGGAGGTCACCGTCAAAATTACCAACGTCGATTACGACAACAAGCGCATCAGCCTGTCCATCCGCGCGCTGCTCGAAGAGGCGCCGGCGGCGGAAGCAGTTGCTGAAGAAGCGGCTGCACCGGCTGAGGAGACTCCGGTCGAAGAAGCGGCCGCGCCTGCTGAGGAAGCGCCGGCTGAAGAAACCGCGGAATAAGTACGTCGCCGTTTTACAAAACACGCCCCCGGGCTATGCAGCGCCCGGGGGCGTTTTGCGGGTGTCCTCCCGGTTTATGACGGGTATCCCGCAGACAGGTTTTTAGCGAAAAGGCTTCCGTCAGGCCGCAGCCGTTTCCGACCGGTGCATATTGACGGAGAACCCGAGCGGCACCGCTATTTTCACATCACGCGGGAATTATGCGGCGGTACCGCCTCCCGCGAGCGGCTGGTCAGGGTGCGGCACCGCGTGATGCGTTGGGGGAAAAACGCCGCCGAGGTCCGCCTTTCTTATAGCAAAAAAACAGCCGCCGTTCTGACTGAACGGCGGCTGCCTCATAGGATAACGAAACTGGGACAACGTCCGGCTTCCGGTCTTACACGTCCCGCACCACGTCGGCCATGGTGTAATACCCGGCTGGGCGGCCGTGCAGATACAGCCCGGCGTTGATGGCCCCCACGGCGAAGATCTCCTTGGACATGGCGGTGTGGGAAATGGTCAGTACTTCGTCCCGTCCGGCGAAAATCACGTCGTGCTCGCCCACGATGGTGCCGCCGCGGATGGCAGAGATGCCGATCTCTTCTTTTTCCCGCTTTTTGCGCACCGAATGCCGTTCGTAAACATACTTGGGCGTGTACGACACCCCTTCGGCGGCTGCCCGCGCCAGCATGAGGGCCGTGCCGGAGGGAGCGTCGAGCTTTTGGTTGTGGTGCTTTTCGAGGATTTCAATATCGAAATCCCCGCCGAGTACGGCGGCCGCCTTGCGCACCAGTTCGAGCATCAGATTGATGCCCAGCGACATGTTGGCGCTGAAAAAGACCGGGATAACGGCCGCGGCGGCTTTGATTTCCTCCTGCTGTTCAGGTGTCAGGCCGGTCGTCGCAATGACGGCAGGCATGCGGTGTTCCTTGGCATAGGCCAGTATCCCCGCCAGGGCAGAGGGGTGCGAAAAATCGATGAGGACATCCGCCTCCACGTTGCAGTTGGCCGGGTTGGCGTAGACGGGAAAGCCGCCGTGGCTTTCGGTGTTGATATCAAAGCCGGCCACTACCTCGCAGTCACAGCGGTTGGCCACACAGGCGGCGATTACCCGGCCCATCTTGCCGTTGCAGCCGCTGAGAATAAAACGCGTCATATGTTTCACTTCCTCTTATGTGAGCTTAAGATGCGTGGTATCGAACAAAGCCCGGTTCCGGCAACCAATCCGAACGCCCGCGAAGATACCGGCGGCTCCTGTCCGGCGCCGGCCGGGCTCCACCCAATCCTTTTAGGGGAGTAGCTGATACCGGCGCAGTACGGCAGCCAGGTTGTCACGGGCCGCGTCCTCCATGCCGCACAGGGGCAGGCGGCAGTCGCCGACATCCATGCCCATGAGGTTCATCGCTTCCTTGACGGGAATCGGGTTCACGTCGGAGAAGAGAGCCGCGATGAGATCGAGATAGTGCAGCTGCAGATCGCGGCTTCCCTGCACGTCGCCGGCAAACCATTTGGCGCAGATGTCGTGGGTTTGCCGCGGCAGAATGTTGGACAGCACCGAGATGACGCCCTTGCCGCCCAGCGAGAGCAGCGGCACAATCTGATCGTCGTTGCCCGAATAAATGTCAATGTCGCACAGGGCGGCAATCTGCGCCACCGTGGCAATGTTGCCGGTGGCGTCCTTGACGGCGACGATATTCGGGTGCTTGGCCAGCTGCGCCACCGTTTTCGGCTTAATCTCCACGCCGGTGCGGGACGGGATATTGTACAGGATGATGGGCAGGTTTACCGCGTCCGCGATCCGGTTGTAGTGGAGCAGCAGCCCCTTCTGCGATGCCTTGTTGTAATAGGGGGTCACAAGCAGCAGGCCGTCCGCGCCGAGTGCCTCGGCCTCCTTGGACAGCTCGATGCAGTAGGCGGTATCATTGGAACCGGTCCCCGAAATGACCGGCACACGGCCCGCCGCCTGCTCCACGGCGGCGCGCATGACCTGGATATGTTCCTCATGTCCCAGCGTGGAGGATTCGCCCGTCGTGCCGCAGGTGATGATGGCGTCGGTGCCGTTTTCGATCTGCCAGTCGATGAGCTCACGGTATTTCGTGTAATTGACACTTCCGTCCGCATTCATCGGGGTGACAATGGCCACGCCCGCGCCGGTGAAAATGGTGGATTTACTCATACAAATGACCCATCCTTTCAGCCAAAATTGGAAAGTGGGGGACGGCCGCTTTTTCAGCGGTCCATATACCCTTCGGCGCACAGCAGCTCGGCGAGGAGCACCGCACCGCCCGCCGCACCGCGCAGCGTGTTGTGGGACAAGCCGACAAACTTGTAATCGTACTGGGTATCCTCGCGCAGCCGGCCGAGCGAAATCGCCATGCCGCCCTCCAGATCGCGGTGTAGCCGGGTCTGCGGCATGTTGTCCTCCTCAAAATAGTGGAGGAACTGCTTGGGGGCGCTGGGCAGCTCCAGCTCCTGCGGCCGGCCGCGGAAGGCTTTCCACGCCTCCAGGATTTCTTCTTTGGCGGGCTTTTTGTCAAAGGAGCAGTACACGGCCGCAAAGTGACCGTTGGTCACCGGCACGCGCAGGCATTGCGCCGTGAAGGCAGGGGAGGTGGCCGGCACGATCACGCCGTTTTCCACCTTACCCCAGATTTTGAGCGGCTCCTGCTCGGATTTTTCTTCCTCGCCGCCGATGTAGGGGATCATGTTATCCACCATCTCGGGCCAGGTCTCAAAGGTTTTGCCCGCGCCGGAGATCGCCTGATAGGTGCACACGAGCGCCTTGTTCACCCTCCAGCCCGACAGCGGGAAAAGGGCGGGAACATAGCTCTGCAGCGAGCAGTTGGACTTGACCGCGATAAAGCCGCGGACAGTGCCCAGCCGCTTTCTCTGATAGGGAATGACCTGCGCATGCTCGGGGTTGAGCTCGGGGATGATCATGGGCACGTCAGGCGTGCCGCGGTTGGCGCTGTTGTTGGATACGACAGGGCATTCCGCCTTGGCGTACGCCTCCTCCAGCGCACGGATTTCCGCCTTGGGCATATCCACGGCGCAGAAAACGAAATCCACGTCCTTCGCGACCTCTTCAACCTTGGACGCGTCGCGAATAATCATCGATTTCATCGAAGCGGGCATGGGAACGTCCATCGCCCAGCGTTTTCCAACAACCTCCTCATAGGTTTTGCCCGCCGAACGGGGGCTCGCCGCGAGGACCTTTACACGAAACCAGGGGTGATTTTCCAGCAGGGTGGCGAACCGCTGCCCCACCATACCCGTGGCGCCGACAATACCGACTGCATACGTTTTCATGGTGACCTTCCTTTCTGTGTGTAAAAGCCCAATAAAAAAACCGGTTGAAAACCGGCTGTCATCGACGTATAATAGATAGCGTTGATCCGAGGGGGGACCCTCCGACGAATAGCGCTCCATCATACAGTATGATGACAGCCGCACAGTTATTCACTCCGCAGCCAGAAGCCGATCCCGCCGCGGGACAAGCTTCTTCGGCGTTGATTCCTTTCGGCCAGGTTCTTCGGCGCGGCGCCTCCCCCGGCTTACTCTTTATCGAACGCTCCTCTATTCCAGTCATGCAATTGTGCAAAGGGCTTTTACTTGGTATCATTGTAGCATCCGCCCCCGGTATTGTCAAATGGAATCTGTATGTCACGCGGATTTTTTTATTTCCGGGGAAATATACGGCAGAAAGACAGGTTTTTCTCGTATGAAACGACAGGATTTTTATTACGATCTTCCGCAGGATCTCATCGCGCAGCACCCCGTGGAGCCGCGGGATCATTCCCGTATGCTCGTCCTTGACCGCGCGGCGAAGAGCCTCGCGGATCGGCATTTCTACGATATCACGGAGTATCTGCGGCCGGGCGACTGTCTGGTGCTCAACGACAGCCGCGTGCTGCCCGCCCGCCTGTACGGCCGGCGCAAGGAAACGGGCGCGGCGGTGGAACTGCTGCTGCTTACCCCGCGGGGGGAGGATACGTGGGAGGTGCTGGCCGGGCCGGGGCGCAAGGCGAAGCCGGGCAATGTGCTGACCTTCGGCGAAGGCCGGCTGGAGGCGGAGGTGCTCGACGTGGTGAATGAGGGCAACCGTCTCGTCCGCTTCCGATATGACCGACAAGGCGGAAACTTTTACAGCTTGCTGGAGGAGATCGGGCAGATGCCGCTGCCCCATTACATCACCGAGCGCCTTGAGGATAAGGAACGCTACCAGACAGTGTATTCCCGGGAACTCGGTTCAGCCGCCGCCCCGACGGCGGGACTGCATTTCACGCCCGAACTGCTGCAGAAGCTGCGGGAGGCGGGGGTGGAAACCGCCTTTGTCACGCTGCATGTGGGATTGGGGACTTTCCGTCCTGTAAAGGTAGATGACATTACAGAGCACAAGATGCACAGCGAGCATTATGAACTGACGCCCGAGACGGCAGACAAGATCAACCGTGCCCGTGCCAGAGGGGGACGGGTGATCGCCGTGGGCACAACCAGTTGCCGTACACTGGAGAGCATTGGGCTGCGGGACGGCCGGGTGGAGCCAGGCGAGGGCTGGACCGACATTTTCATTTATCCCGGATACCGCTTCCAGGTGCTGGATGGTCTGCTGACCAACTTCCACCTGCCTGAGAGCACCCTCATTATGCTGGTGAGTGCCTTCGCCGGGTACGATTTCACCATGCGGGCCTACCGCCACGCGGTGGAGGAGAAATACCGGTTTTTCAGCTTTGGCGATGCCATGCTCATAGTGTGAGTAAATATTCAGAACGGAAAATGACCCGCAGAAGCGCAGTAAACCTGGGCTTTTGCGTTTTTTTATCGGCTGATTTCAGAACAACTTTTTGGAAGTTGTTGAGCTTTTTGGGAAGAAGTCATGTAATTATTACTATTGTCGGCAAAAATGCCCCTAAAACGGTGAGACTATATATCTCGCCGCTTTAGGGGCGCTATTAATTAAAAGATAGCTGTTGATATTCCGATTGTGATACGAGTTTCCTGCAAAGCTCAAAGTATGCAGGATTTATCTCGATTCCTATCGAATTGATATTTTCTAAGTATGTAGAGCCAAGCCCAGCGTCGGGTTCTGCCGTGTAAACATAGACACCATCCTTTACACAACTATAATGACGCAGGCACATCTCGAAAATATCATCCGATGTAACGCCAGAAACGCAATCCAAGTGCCATTTGGCAACAGAATTTTCATCAATTTGATTTTCTTCATTTAACATTTGTATAGCGTTGTCCTGCTATTTTCGGAAGTGTGGCCACAGCTTCAGGACACTTAGTTCATAAGTCGGAGCGTAGGACGTGGGACGGAGGCTTTCATATGCGTTTATGAAACCGGACTTGCGCTTGTGGCTCCACAGCACGCAATCACAGCCTTGTTTTCCCGCCGCTTCAAATGCCCTAACCTCCGGTGGCAATAGCATTTGAAGCGGCAACGCCGGCAGAACGTAACACATACATTTTGCTTCGCAAAGTCGAGGACTAAAAAGAGGAGTTTGCCCCTTTTTCGGCATCCCAAAAGAAAAGGCGGTATGCCACCCCTCCACGGGGTGCATGCCGCCTTTTCTTGTTATCCACCCCTCCGGCTGTATCGGTTGAGCAAAAGTCAGCTTGGGAATGGATTGGGTGTTTTGTCTATTGTCCGTTTTCTGATTGCGTTCGTATGTATGCCGCAAGTGACGTGCTTTTGCGCATAATGCGCCGTTGCAGGCGTGGGATTTCAGAATTTTCGCAGCCGCAGAGTTTGCAGAGAAATTTCTTCGGCTGATAAAAGGATACGGCATGGCAACCGCCTTGACAATACGGCAGGAAAAGCCGGCTTTCGCGGACAAACCAACAAATTTTCCTTCGCTTTGTAAGGTAAAAAAAACATACCTTTTAAAAGATAAACAGAATTGCAATGTTTAAAAAAGATGGTATTATAATAAATAAGCATAAAATTTTGGAATAAAAAATACATAAATATCAATTTTGATAAAAAACCAGCTTATGGCTTGCTTGAGAAAGGAAGTGGCTGTATGGTAAAAAAAAGGCACAACTGGAGGATACGCTGGATGGGGATGCTGACCGTCCTGCTGCTGTCGTCCTCCCTTTTTGCGCAGGCATACAGCGGCCGGCCCGCCGAAGAAGCGGCGGGGGAAAACCAACCGGACGTCGTGCGTATTCTCTGGGAGGCATCCACCGAGCAGATGCACCTGGCGGGGGAGGCGTCGATCCACGAAGAGGGCTATGCCGCGCTGCGCGAAGGGACGTCGATCCAGCTGGATATCCCATTGACGCAGGCGCAGAGCTGCCAGGTAGGCCTGCGCTACCGCATACCAGAGCAGCAGCGGCGCGCGGCGGTGGTGCAGATGACGGTGGGGACCGGCGAGGCTACGCGGCATGAACTGTCGCCCGCCTATACCTATACATACGGCGCGGACGGAAAAATGGAGCAGGATGCGCAGGGAAACGACATCCTGCCGGAGCAGAACCGGGCAGCGGGCTTTCTGACCGCGCCGCTGCGTCTGCCCGACTATCTGCAGGGGGAAACCTACGCAGTGGACTTTGCCGCCGGAACCAATACGGTTACCCTGACCATCGCCGAGGGGGAACTGGAAGTGGCCTCCGTCTTCCTATTCACTGCCCTGGAACCTGCGGCTTATACGCCGCCCGCAGATGCCGGGGATAACCGGGAGATTTTGACCATTGAGGCGGAGTATCCGTCGCTTGTATCGGACACGACGCTTATGCCCGTCGCCGACCGGGCCAGCGCACAGACCACGCCCAGCGATGCCTCCCACACCCGCCTGAACACCATCGGAGGCAGCGGCTGGACCACGCCGGGCCAGTGGGTGCAGTGGACGTTTGAGGTGGAAAAGGCCGGCTACTACGCGATTTCGATGCGGGTACGGCAGAACCTGGCGCGGGGCATGCAGAGCACCCGCCGCATTCTCATCGACGGTGAGGTCCCCTGCCGCGAGCTGGAAGCCTTCAAGTTCCAGTACGATCGCGGCTGGCAGGTGGTAACGCTCGGCGATGAGGAGCAGACTTACTATTTTTATCTGGACGAGGGCGAACACACGCTGACAATGGAAGCCCTCATGGCGGATGCTGTGCCCGTGTATACCACGTTGCAGGATGCGATCCAGAGTCTCAACGAGCTGTACCTGCAAATTATTAAGATCACCGGTACCTCGCCCGATTCCTACCGGACCTATAATCTGCACACAGCCATCCCCAACCTGGTGCCGGACATGCAGCGGATCGTGGAGCAGCTGGAGACGCTGTATGCGGACTATCAGGCGATATCAGGCGGTGCGGGAAGCGAACTGTCCTTTATTTCCGAAGTGGTCGGGCTGCTCGAACGCTACATTGAGGATACCGATACCATTATCACCACGCTGAGTACCTTCAATTCAGATATTAGCACCATGTCTACCGTACTTAACGCTCTGGCCGCCCAACCGCTGCAGGTCGACCGACTGGAGCTGACGGGTGCGGGTACCAAAACCTCGCTGCAGGCGGAAAGCGGCTTTTTCAGCCGCCTGTGGTATGGGGTGCAGCAGTTCTTCCGCTCTTTCACAGAGGATTACGGTGCCGTCGGGGCAACAAGCGCACCGGGGGGGACGCTGGACGTCTGGATTTCCTCCGGGCGGGATCAGGCGAATGCCCTTAAGACCATGATTGACGACACGTTCACTCCGCAGTATCAGATCGGGGTGCGTCTGAGCCTGGTCTCCAGCGGCTTGGTGGAGGCGACAATGGCCGGGCGGGGCCCTGATGTGGCACTCGGCGTGGCGCGCACCTACCCGATGGATCTGGGTGCGCGGGGCGTGCTGATGGATCTGAGCGAGTTCGAGGGATTTGACGCCATCCGGGAGCGGTTTCAGGCGTCTGCTTTCAACGCGTATACCTATAAGGATAAGGTATTCGGTCTGCCCGAAACGCAGGATTTCCTCATGATGTTTGTCCGGGAGGACGTATTCAGCCGGCTCGGCCTGACGGTGCCCAAAACCTGGGACGATTTTATGGGTGTCATCACGCTGCTGTCGCAGGAGCACATGACGGTGGGCGTGCCCACCAGCAGCATCGGCACGCGCTTGGTGCAGGCGGGCATGACCTATTACAACGAGGGTTTCACCAGTACAACCCTCTCCTCCGAAGAGGCGTATCAGACCTATGCCGAGTTCATCAAGCTGTATCAGCAGTATGAGCAGCCCTTCGCCTACAGCGCGGGCAACCGCTTCAAAACAGGCGAGATGCCGCTGGTCATCGATTACCTGTCCTTTTACAGCGTTTTGGCGGTGCTGGCCCCGGAGATCAGCGGGCAGTGGGGACTGTATCCTATCCCTGGCACCGTCGGAGCAGACGGCACAGTAAACAATGCCTCGGATGCGACGGGCGTGGCGGCAGTGCTGTTCAAATCCTGCGAGAATCCGGAGGCAGGCTTCACCTTCCTCGACTGGTGGACCTCGGCCGATGTACAGGCACGATACGGCACGGCGCTGGAAAACCAGTTAGGCCCATCGGGACGGTATCTGACGGCCAACGAGGAGGCGGCGACCTTGCTGCCATGGTCGGCGAAGGAGCTGACGGCGATCACCGCCCAGCGGGAGGTGGTCAGCGAAATTCCGGAAATCCCGGGCAGCTACATCGTTTCGCGCAATCTGACCAACATCTTTTACGATATCATCAACAATAACGCCAATATTCGCGAATCTCTGCTACGTTATTCCCGCATCATCGACGAGGAACTGGAAAGCAAACAAGCGGAAATGGATCTTTTGGAGGAGGAGTAGGCGATGCAAGTGAAAAAAGCGGGCCGCGAGCCTTTCTTTCGGCGCCTGTGGCGGGATCGCGTCAGCTGGCTGATGATGAGTCCCTATCTCCTGTGCTATGTGCTGATGATCCTGATCCCCATTATTGTGTCCATTGCGCTGAGCTTTACCTACTTCAACATGTTTTCTTCGCCACACTTTGTGGGAATAGACAACTATGTGCGCATGTTTCTGGAGGACGATGTGTTCATCACTGCCCTGAGCAATACGCTGCTCGCGGCGCTGATCATTGGGCCAGTCGGGTATCTGATGTGTTTTCTGCTTGCCTGGATGATCAACGACATATCTCCCAAGCTGCGCGCCCTGATGACGCTGATCTTTTACGCGCCCTCCATCTCAGGATCGGCCTATGTCGTGTGGACTTTTATCTTTAGCGCCGACTCCTACGGCCTGGCCAACAGCTTTCTGATGAAGCTCGGCCTTATCGACACGCCGCTGCTCTTCTTCAGCGATTCGAGCATGGCGCTCGGACTGGTCATCGCGGTGCAGCTCTGGCTGAGCCTTGGGGTGGGGTTCCTCGCCTTCATCGCCGGCCTGCAGAACGTCGATCGCACGCTGTATGAGGCGGGGGCGGTGGACGGCATCCGCGACCGGTGGCAGGAGCTGTGGTACATCACCCTGCCGCAGATGAAGCCAATGCTGCTCTTCGGCGCGGTGACACAGATCGCGTCGGCCTTTTCGGTTGGCCCGATCAGC
The DNA here is from genome assembly GCA_902478605.1 of uncultured Oscillospiraceae bacterium. Classification (GTDB taxonomy): domain Bacteria; phylum Bacillota; class Clostridia; order Oscillospirales; family Acutalibacteraceae; genus UMGS856. The sequence goes on along the minus strand of CABSLQ010000027.1, from coordinate 27,833 downwards.
CAGGCGCTGTGCGGACTGCCCAGCGTGGACTACAGCGCGCACACCCTGCTGCTGCATGCGTCCGATTACGGAACGCTGCGGTACCAGATGGGGTATGCGGGGGCCATCTGCGTGGTGATGTTCCTGCTGGTGCTGCTGACCTATAAGCTGGCGGGCTTCGCCCTGAGCCGCGTGGGCCGCTGAGAAAAGAGAGGAGTGACGATATGCAGGCAGAAACGACTTCCGTCGTCCGCCGGATACACCGGCGGCGCCGGGCGCACAAGATCTCCCGTTCCCGGGGCGGCAACTTTCTGATGTTCCTGTTCCTGGCGGCGATCGGCGTGGTCATGGCGCTCCCCCTCGTTTACGCGGTGTCCAATGCGGTTAAGCCGCTGGAGGAGTTTTATCTTTTCCCGCCCCGTTTTTTCGCCATCCATCCGACGGTGGGCAACTTTCTCGATCTGTTCGAGCTGGCGACCAGCTCGTGGGTACCCTTCTCCCGCTATCTGTTCAACAGCGTTTTCGTCAGCGTGGTGACGACGGCCTTGTATGTGCTTATCAGCGGCATGTGCGCTTATGTATTGTCCAAGCACGCTTTTTTCGGCAAAAAAACGCTCAACCAGATCATCGTCATTTCCATGCTGTTCAATTCCACCATCATGACCATCCCGCAGTATGTGATCCTCTCGGAGCTGGGCATGATTGATACCTTTCTGGTGATTATCGTGCCGACGCTCGGCTCCACGATGGGGGTGTTCCTGCTCAAGCAGACGATGGATACCTTCCCGGACAGCATACTCGAAAGTGCACGATTGGAGGGCTGCAACGAGATGCAGTTGTGCTGGCGGATTGTGATGCCCTCCATCAAGCCCGGCTGGATTACCGTTATCATCTTCATTTTCCAGTCGGTGTGGAACAATACGGCGTCCACCATGATCTTTACCGAAAGCAATAAGGTACTGCCCACCATGCTGACACAGCTGGCCTCCGGCGTCATGGCCACGGGCACCATTGCCACGGGCACGGCCTCCGCCAGCGCGGTGGCCCGTGCCGGTGTCAGTTCGGCGGCGACCCTCTTTGTCATGATACCGCCGATTGTGGTCTTTGTCCTGTCGCAGTCGCAGGTGCTGGAAACGATGGCCAGCTCCGGTATCAAGGAATAAGGGGCCGGGCGATGGGGACAACGCTTGGGGAAAGGACAGGGAGCTTATGACGGGAAAACGATGGGGCCGGCTGGCGGTCGCCTGCGTATGCGCGGCATCGCTGCTGGCGACGCCGGTGCAGGCGTATGAAACGCTGCAGAATCCGGACTTCAGCTATACCTATAACGTATACGGCGAGGCGGTGCCCGCGCCGGACTTTTATCAAAATACCTCCGCCGTGGGGGAGGGGCTGGTTACGCCCACCGACGTGTTCGTGCATAACGGCGAGCTGTATGTGCTCGATGCAGGAGGGAACCGCATCGCCGTGTACGATGCGGCAAGCGGTCAGCCGCTGCGGGATATCCTGCCCACCGGGGAGGAGGAACCCACCTCGCTGGAAGATGCCCTCGGCCTCTTCGTCCAGGAAGACGGCACCTTGTACATCGCGCTTAACAAGCAGCAGGCGGTGCTGATTCTGGATGCGCAGGGGCAGGTGCTGAAGCGGTACGGCAGCCCGGAAAGCAGCTTGATTCCGCGGGATTTCATTTACGCGCCGAGCAAGGTCGCCGTCCAGGAAGACGGCATGATGTATGTCGTATCGGACAGCTCGTATCAGGGGCTGCTGCAGATGAAGGCGGACGGCAGCTTTGTTGGTTTTTTCGGCAGCAACATGGTCACCGTGACCGCAAGCGCCATCCTCAACCAGATGTGGCGCAGGCTGTTTAATAAGGAGCAGCAGGCCCGGCTGGAAAACACGCTGCCTGTTGATTACTCTTCGGTGGCGCTGGGCAGCGACGGCTTTCTGTACACCACCACTGACCAGGAGACCGAGAAGGAGATCAAGAAGCTCAGCCCGTTGGGCAACAACGTGCTCGCTTATGCGTCACAGACAGCGGCGGGAGTTGTCATCGGGCAGGACGACTACGGCGATTATGAGACCTATCGGAACGCCAATCAGACGGTGGACACGGCTTTCATCGATCTAACCGTGTCGGAGGATGGCGTGATTTATGCGCTGGACAGCGCCCGCGGCCGCGTGTTTGCCTATGATCAGAACAGCCATCTGCTGGGCATTTTTGGCGTGACAGCCGATCAGGCGGGCGGCTTCAAGCTGCCGGTGGCCATCACGGAAGAAGCGGGGCGTGTCTTTGTTCTCGATCAAGGCCGTCAGCAGGTTATGGTTTTTGAGCCGACCGCCTACGCCGAAGCGCTGCTGCGCGCCGCGGTTCTTTTCGCCCAAGGAAACTTTGCCGAGGCCAAGCCCTACTGGGAAGAAATCCGGCAGCAGAACGCAAATCTGCCGCTGTGCGCAGACGGTCTGGGCTGGGCCGCGCTGGAGGAGCAGGATTACGATACGGCGCTTGCTTATTTTCGGGAGGCGCGGGATGTCTCGGGGTATAACCAGGCGTTTCTCTCCCAGCGCAATGCCTTTACCGACAAATGGTTCATTGCCATCTTCGCGGTGTGCCTGCTGGCGGTGGTCGCGCTGTTCGTATGGATATCCCGCGCGGCGCGCAAGCCCGCCTTCAATGTGCGGGCGAACGGCCGGCGGGTGCTCAACCCGTTCCATGTGATGGCGCATCCATTCGCGGGCTACGAGGCGATGAAAGACGAACATATGGGCAGTGTCTGGTGGTCGCTGGGGTTGCTGGCGGCGCTGTTCCTCTCCCGCATGATGACGCTGTGCTATACCGGCTTTTTATTTAACGATTACCGGCTCGAGGAGATTCATCTGTTTGCTGAGTTCGCCCAGCTGATGGCCATCGTACTTGGCTTTGTCATCTGCAGCTGGGCGGTGGGTACGCTGATGGATTCGGAAGGACATTTTTACGAGATGTTCAACGCCACGGTGTATGCACTGTGTCCCTATATTCTCACTCAAATAGCGGCGGTGCTGCTCAGCAACATCATCGTGCTGCGCGAGCAGGCGTTTTTGACCGCACTGAACGCTGTGGGCGGTTATCTAACGGCGGCTGGTCTGCTCATCGGCATCATCAAGACGCACAAGTTTACTTTCGGCAAGGCGATTCTGTTTATCCTGCTGGTGCTGGTAGGAATTCTGTTCCTGCTGTTCTTGTTCTTAATGTTCTATTCGCTGGTGGGCCAGCTCGGGACCTTCCTGCATAGCCTGTACAGCGAGCTGCAATATCGTTTGTAAAGGGGGGCGACGCATATGTGGAAAACCGGAAAGCGGGGACTGGCCCTGCTGGCCGCAGCAGTGTTGAGCCTGACGCTGGTGTCGGGCTGCGCGCAGAGCGGAACGCCCGCCGTCGACGGGGAAGCGGCCGCCCTGCCCGTACGGGCCGAACAGCTCACAGGTACCGGGCTGCGTCCTGTTGCGCAGAAGGGATCGATGACCCTGTCGGTGAACCCGTCGGACGGCCAGTTCACCGTCGAAAACAGCGAAACCGGCCTGGTGCTGCACAGCACGCCGACCGATTTGGAGGCGGATACGCTCGCCTCGGGCTACAATCAGCTGACGATAGGTGCCGCCTTTGAAATCACCTATATCAGTAGCCGCAAAATCACCGACACCACCAATTCTACCGTGGCGTCGGTGCGTAAGGACGGCCTGACAGTTCATGCGACCGAGGACGGCGCGATTTTCACCTATGACATGCCGGATTTGGGCCTGACCGTTCCACTGGCGGTGGTGCTGCAAGAGGACAGCTTTGAGGTGTCGGTACTGCTGTCTGAGGTGAAGGAATACGGAGACAACAAGCTGCTGGAGATTGTGCTGATGCCCTATCTCGGCTGCGCCGGCGTGCAGGACGACGGCTATCTGCTTGTACCTGACGGAAGCGGCGCGCTGGTGAACTTCACCGCCGGAACCGAGGCGCCCGCCGCCTTCACCTATAAAAAGGCGATATATGGCGAGGATCCGATGGATCCGCTTGCCAACGTCGTCAGCAAAAGCGAGACAATCCAGCTGCCGGCTTTCGGCATCAAGACGCAGGAGAGGGCGCTGCTCGGCGTGGTGACACAGGGGGAGGCGCTCGGCTCCATCCAGCTGTACGCCAAGGGCACGCGTTCCCTGCACGCTGCCGCGCACACCGTGGTGCGGTACCGCGGGACCTCGTCCCGTTCCCTCTTTGACAACGAGTGGAACCGCAAACGGGTGATCATCGTCGGAGAGGATCCGGTGTCCCAGCCACAGTATACCGTGCGGTATTATCTGATGAAGGACGCCGATTACAGCGATATGGCGGCGCAGACGGCGGAGTGCCTGCGCTCGCTCGGTGAGCAGACGCGCACCCGCAAAAGCGAGGCGCGCATCCCGATAAGCGTGCTCGGCGCCGTGCGGCGGCAGAGCTCCTTTTTAGGCATACCGGTCAAAACGGTGTACGCGCTCAACGATTACGAAGCTGTGGCGGATATTGCCGCGGAGCTGAAAGAAAAGGGCTTTACCAGCTGGGATCTGTTTTATGAAGGCATGTTCGCCGGCGGCTTGTACGATAAGATGCCGGTAAAGGCGAAAACCGAAGGGGCGCTGGGCAGTACAGGGGAACTGGCCTCCCTGGCCGAGACGCTGCGCGCGGACGGTATCACCCTGTATCCGCAGGCAGATCTGAGCCGTATTTACGCTTCGGGCCATGGCGTTTCCTCCCAGTGGGACGCCTCCCGCGATTTTGCGGGCGGTATCCGGACGATTACTTCCTTTTCCCGTGTCACCTATTATGAAGACAGCGTCAACCCACTTACCCATACGCTGCTCAAAGCGAGCGAGTTCGGCCGCGTATACCAGAGCTTTACAGACGGACTGAGCCGGCTGGGCCTGACCGCCTTCGCGGACAGCGGCGCCGGCACCGTTGCCTCGCACAACCCGCACGGCTCGGAAAAAACCGACCGGCAGCAGGCAGTGCAGCTGCAGGAGCAGGCGATCGCCGCGGCAACCGAGGGACTGAGCGGCTATGCGGCGGAAAACGCACCGGCCTATCTGCTGCCCTATGTATCGGCGAGCACGCAGGTTCCCGCCTCCTCCAGCCGTCTAGACGGCTTCAGCGAGGAAATCCCCTTCTATTCTCTTGTGGCGGGACAGTTTGCCAATCTGTCGACGGGCTGGCTCAACGAGGTGGACGACCTCGACGGCTACATGCTGCGCTGCCTCGAATACGGGCTGCTCCCGTCGGCGTACATCAGCGCGCAGGATACGGCAGCCGTGGCCGACACCTTTGGCAACGGCATGTATGCCGCCGACAGGCAGGCGGTGGAGGAGAAACTTCTCTCCATCTGGGATACCTATGGCCAGGCGCTCACCCTCATCGGGGAACAGCCAATGACAGCGCATGAAAAGGTCGCGGAACATGTGTATTGCAGCACCTTTGCGGACGGTCGGACGCTGTATGTCAATTACGCCGACACGCCGGCCGTCGTGGGAGAACTGTTGATTCCTGCCGGCGGCTATTGGATTGCGGGGGGTAACACATGAGAAAGTACAGCTATGAAAGGCGCAAGGCGAATGTCGGACGGATGTTCATCGCGGTGTGGGTGGTGGGAATCCTGCTGCTGTTCATCACCCCGCTGGTGCGCACCGTGATCTACAGCCTCAACACGCTGGATTTCAATTCCATGTCCACACAGGCGGCGGGATTCAGCTATTATGTGCGCCTGTTCGCCAAGGATACCACCTTTGTGCAGAATCTCAGCACCGCGCTGACCAACCTGGTGTATCAGGTACCCATCGTGGTGATGTTCAGCCTGTTCATCGCGGTGCTGCTTAACCGGAAATTCCCGGGCCGGCTGTTTTTCCGGGCGGTGTTCTTCCTGCCGGTGGTGGTGATGTCGGGCGTGGTATACTCCATTCTCCAGGGCGACGTCCAGTCCACCGAAATGATGAGCAGTTCCGCCACCGCCAACGAGGCATTCAACAACCTTGGCGCACTGCAGGATCTGCTGAATTCCTTTGGGGTGGGAGAAAGCCTTATCACTTTTCTGAGCAACATCGTCAGCCGGGTGCTCGACACGGTCTGGCAGTCGGGTGTGCAGATTTTGCTTTTCCTCGCGGGACTGCAGAGCGTGTCGCCTGCGCTGTACGAGGCGGCCCGCATGGAGGGAGCGACCAAATGGGAGGAATTCTGGAAGATCACTTTTCCCATGCTGATGCCCGTGCTGCTTGTCAGCGTGATTTATACCATTATCGATTCCTTTACCGCAGAGAGCAACACGGTGATCCAGTATATCAAAGAGGTATCCTTCCAGAATTTTGAGTATTCCTACGGCTGCGCGATGGCGCTGACCTACTGCGGGATCATTCTGGTTATCATCGGTGCGGTGACGTTGGTCATCGGCCGGTTTGCCAAAGGGGGGAGAGGCTGATGCGATTGCAGCAATTGCTGGCGCGGCCGGACACGGAGGCCCGCGCGGAGATGGGAAAAAAGATTGCCACACGCGGCGGGAGTTTGGTGGCCCGCATACTTATGTACCTCTTTCTTATCAGCGTGAGCTATGTGCTGCTGTATCCGCTGCTGTTCGCCTTCAGCCAGGCGTTCCGCACCGTGGATGACGTGTATAACGCCAACGTTATTTGGATCCCTACCCGGCTGACCCTCGATAACTTCCGCACGCTGTGGGAGGGGATCGATTATATCACCCTGTTCCGCAACACGCTGATCATCTGCCTGGGCAGTTCTCTGGCGCAGGTGGCGGTCTGTGCGGTGACGGGCTACGGCATGGCACGGTTTAAATTCAAGGAAAAGGGGTTCTGGATGGCGGTGCTGCTGCTCACGGTTGTGCTGCCGCCGCAGATCGTCTCCATTCCGAATTTCTTCCTCTATCGGGATTTCGATCCCACCGGTCTGTTTGGTCTGATAGAAAGTCTGACCGGCGTGCGTATACAGATCCGGCTGCTCGACACGCTAGGGGTATACTTCCTGCCCGCCATTCTCGGGCAGGGCATGCGATCGGGCATTTTCATCCTCATCTTTTGGCAGTTCTTCCGCGGTCTGCCGCAGGAGTTGGAGGATGCGGCATACGTCGACGGCGCCGGACCGCTGCGCACCTTCCGCAGTGTCATGCTGCCCAACTGCCGCGCAGCGGTGGTGGTGTCCTTCCTCTTTTCCATCGTGTGGTACTGGAACGATACCTACGTCGGCAGTATGTACACCGAATCGCTTGAGACCATTTCGGTACGCCTCTCCCTGATTTCCAGCGATATCACGACGCTCGGCCTGCAGGTGGATCGCATGACCGAGTCAATATACATTCAGGCAGCCATTTTGATTTCCATCACACCGTTGCTGCTGCTGTACCTGTTCTGTCAGCGGGTGTTTGTGGAAAGCGTGGAACGGGCCGGTATTGTCGGATAGGAGGAAGGGCCATGAAAAAACGACGCGCCAGCGCGCTGCTTTTGGGGCTGTGCCTGCTTGTAGGGGGCCTGCCGGCCTGCCGTTCGGCGGAAACGCCGTCCGGCTCCGTCCCCGCTGACGGGAAAGGAGAGACGACCATGGCGAGCACGGGCATACCGGAAACCACCGAGGCCGTACAAACCACGACGGGCAGCGACAGCACGGCCTTTGTTACCACGGCCGTCACCACCCGCCGCACCACGGTCGCATCGACGGCTGCCGCCACCTCGGCAACGAAGCAAACGGCCAGCACGACGATGGGGACCCAATCGACAGCCACGGCGACCGAAACCGGCCGCCAGCCGGGGGAGCCGCAGACGATTGCCCTGACCGATGAGCATGTGAAATACATCGGCCGCACCAACGTGACCGAGCAGTCGGCCTGGATGGACTGGGGCGGTAGCGGCTTTGAACTGAACGTCCGCGGCGGCCAGGTGCGCGCCCGGTTGTTCGCGGTCGATGCCGGTGACGCCAACTGCGCCTATATCAGCGTCGAGATAAACGGCCAGCGCACCCAGAAAATTCGGCTGACCGGCGGCTCCAATTGGTATACGCTGGCGGATAACCTGCCCGAGGGAAAAGCCACGAACATCCGCGTGCTCAAGCTCAGCGAGGCACAGCAGGGGACAGCCACTCTGCAGGGACTGGAGATCACGGGGGAGACTGTCGCGCCCAACGCCGATAAGGATCGCAAAATTGTCTGGATTGGCGATTCCATCACAGCGGGGTACGGCATTCTGGCGCAGCCAAACGATCCCTTTACCTGCGAAACGGAGGATGCCACCCTGACCTATGCCTGGCTGGTCTCGGAGTATCTGGAAGCGGAGCGGCACATCCTGGCGGCGAGCGGCTACGGCGTGGCCACCTCCAACAGCGGCAGCACCACCAGCGGAATTTTCCCGCCGGTTTACCCCTATATCAGTCTGGCACGGGGAACCGGGGAGGACCAGAAATGGGATTACAGTGCATTTGAACCGGATCTGGTGGTTGTCAATCTGGGAACCAACGACGCGGCGGGCGGCAGCAACGCCGCCACCCTGCGCACCGGCATCCGGCAATTCCTGACCCAGCTGCGCACAGCGCATCCGCGGGCGACGATCGTGTGGATTTACGGCTTTATGATCGACCAGTACGCGGCGGATATCCGCCAGGAGGTCGAAGCGTTTGCCCAGACCGACGATCGCGTCCATTATATACAGCTGACCAAAATTCAAGGCACTGCGGAGATTGGCGGGGGCGGCCATCCGAGCGCCGCCGCGCATGAACGGCTGGCGCTGTCCCTGGGAGCCGAGCTGCAGGCGCTGATGGGTTGGTCATGAGGAGAACAGAAACGAGGAGAAAAAGCGTATGAGAGCGGAAATTCGATCGATCGAAGGGGTTCCCGCCCTGTTTGTGGACGGAGAACGACGTGTCCCCATGCTGCTGTTTACCAACACGGAGACGGACGGCGGCGCGCGACGGGACATCTGCGCACGGCAGATCCGCATGGCCAAGGCACACGGGCTGCACCTGCATTCCGTCTGCTGTCACCTGCCGGTGCATCAGCCGCGCGGACAACGAGATCTGTCCTCGGCCATCGGAGCGATGGATACCGTGATGCGGGAGGATGACCAGGCGGTCATCCTGCTGCGCATCAATCTGAGTCTCTATGGAGGAGAAGCGGAGGAATGGGAAAAGCTCCATCCGGGCGAGACGGTGCGTTGTGCTCTGCACAGCGAGCAATTTGGCCGGGAACGGCAGGACGACGGCTCCTATGCGGAGCGCGGCGTCGGCGCAGTGTCCATCGCGTCGGACGCCTGGCTGGAGGCGGCAATCGACACGCTCGATGAGCTGACCGCCTGGTTCAAGGCGCATCCGGCCTACTACGATCACCTGCTTGGCTATCACATTGCGGCGGAGGACGCAGGCGAATGGTTCCACACCGGCCTGCGGGAAAACGGCGTGGATACCAGCCCGGTTAACCGCCGCGCCTGGCAGCAATGGCTGTTCCGCAAATACGGGCTGCGCGTGGAGGCGGTTACCGACGCGTGGGGGCTCAGCCCCAAGGCCTATTTTGATTACAGCGAAATTGAGGTACCCGCCGACATTCCGGCCAACGACCGGCAGGCGCCCGTCGAGCGGACACTCTTCACCCGTCCCACCGACCAGCGGTACGTGGATTACGGCGATTATTCCTCCGAGCTGACGGTGGATCGCATCCGCCGCCTGTGCGCCGCGGCCAAGCGGATGACCGACGGCGACAAGATTACCGTGATTTTCTACGGGTATTATTACGAGCTGTATGACGCGCGCACCGGTCATTTCCGGCTGACCGAGTTACTCGACTGCCCCGATGTGGACGCGCTGGCAGGCCCCATCAGCTATCTGGATCGAAACGAAGGCGGCACCGGTGCGGTTATGGCTCCGGTGGACAGCATCGCGCTGCACGGCAAGCTGTGGTTTGTGGAAAACGACATGCGCACGGGTCAGATCCTGCGGGATCACGGTCCGCACGATCACGATGGCTGGCTTAGCCGGCCCTTCGGCAGCGTGGAGCATCTGCTGGAGGCGTATACCCGGGAATGGGCACATATGGTGACCCACGGAATGGGCTGCTGGTATATGGATCTGCCCGCACGTGGCTGGATTTCTCACCCGGATCAGTGGGAATGTATCGAACGGCTTGAAAAGCAGTATACAGCTCTGACGCAGGGGATGGAACCGCTCCATCCCGAGGTAGCCGTGGTGGTGGACGAACGCGCCATGTCCGTGGTGGCGCACGCCGAGGCATGCGGTGCCAAGCTGCTCTATGCGCTGCGGCAGACCTTTTACCGTGCGGGTATCAAGTTCGGCTGGTATACGGTGGAAGACGTGGAAAACGGGCGGCTCCCTGCACAGGAGCTCAAGGTGATCTATTTCCTCACCCCCTTCCGCATCGACCGGCAGCGGGAAGAAAAACTGCAGGCGGCGGCGCGGAAAAGCGGGGCAGCCCTGGTGTTTGTCCACGGTTTCGGCCGTACCAAGCCCGACGTAATCCGGCGGCTGACCGGCATGGATCTCCGCGTAATAGAGGATTCGGTGGAGAATCTGGAGATGGACGCTTCCGCCCTGATGCCGGAAGGAACCCTTTTCATGCCGGACGAGGCCTATCTGCACGAGCAGGTGATCTGCCCCTTCTATCATGACGCGCGGCAGCTGGCCTGTCCTTCCTGGTATGTGGAGCCGGCGCCTGGCGTGGAATCGCTGGCGGTGTATACCCGCGGACGGCTGAACGGTCGGATCGGTGCGGCACGGTGCCGTATGGACGGGTACACGGCGGTGTTTGTGGGAGCCATGCAGCTGACGGCGGACGGCATTCGGGAGATCTGCCGCCTGTGCGGGGCGCATATTTACAGTGAGAGCAGCGACGCGCTGTTCATCGGCGATCGGGTTCTGGCCGTGCACGCGAACGCCGGGGCGGGGGTACGGACCGTCCGGCTGCGCGCGCCCGCGGCGGTGATGACTGCCGGCGGCGAAGCGATAACGGCGCAGACGCTGGAAACCAGGCTGGAGCCGTATCAGACCACATTCTGGATACGGCGGGAAGACGGACGGTTTTAACCGTCCGGAGGAGGAAGCAAATGATGAGAGAACTGTCATACGAGGAATACCGCAAGCGGCTGAGCGGCTGCTTTATCGGCAAATGCGTGGGCGGCACGCTGGGAATGCCCTATGAAGGGGAAGAGCGGCTGCTGAACCTGACCTATTACGATCCAGTGCCGGATGAAATGCTGGCCAACGACGATCTGGATCTGCAGGTGATGTTTCTGGAGTCGGTGCGGCGCTTCGGCCTGCCCGTCCACCGGGAATATCTCGCGAAAACCTGGGTGGAATCACTGCGCTTCGTGTGCGACGAATATGGCGTGGCACAGAAAAATATCCGCGGCGGGCTGCGTCCCCCGGTGACCGGGTTTTATGACAACAAGTTTTATGCGGGCATGGGCGCCGCCATCCGGACGGAAATCTGGGCTTGCATGGCACCGGGCGACCCGGACCTGGCCACGGCGTTGGCCTGTGAAGACGCATGCATCGATCACTACGCGGACGGGATGGAGGCCTCGGTGTTCCTGGCGGCTCTGGAAAGCGCCGCCTTTGTGGAGCAGGATATCCGCTGTCTGCTGGAAATCGGCTTTTCCTACCTGCCGCCGGAGGGGCGTTTGAGCACCGTGCTGCGCTCTGCCATGCGCTGGTGGGATGAATGCGGCGATTTTGTGGAAGTACGCCGCCGAATTCTGGATGCCTACTATGTACAGAACTGGACCGATGTGTCGCTGAACCTTTCCTTTATTGTGCTGGGCTTGCTGGCGGGCGACGGGGATTTCGGCAAGGCGCTGTGCACGGCGGTCAACTGCGGCAACGACACCGACTGTACCGGGGCGACCATCGGGGCGCTGCTCGGCATCCTGTATCCCGACGGTATCGATGAAAAATGGACCCGCCCCATCGGGCAGCGCCTGGTGCTCGGCGGCAATATGATCGGCATGCACGAGGTGGAAACCATCGATCAGATGTGCGAGCAGATTGCGGCGCTGAGCCAGGAGGTCCAGGCATTTTATCGTTCTGTGGTGCGTACGGTCGGCGCGCCGGCCTTCCCGGCATACGCCGGCGGCATCGCGACGCCCTGGAAGGCGTCGCCCGACGGGGTCGGCCTGACGGCGGACTACAACGTGCGGGAAAGCGTGGTGGCGCGCCTGCCGGTTTACACGACGTTGGTGTATCCGCCGGAGGTGGCGATCGCGCTGGGCCAGTCGGCCGTTTACACCCTGCGCTTTCAAAATATCCGTGACCGGGAAGATACCTATCATGTGGAACTCCACGTACCCGATGGCTTCCGTGTGGAGCCGGACAGGGCGGATATCCGGCTGTGCGGAATGGAGCCGGCCGAGCTGACCGTCACGATCATGGCCTCTGATATGCCGAAGAATGCCTATTACAATCCGCTGGATATTCGGCTGAGCAGCGACGCGATGACGGCGGAAATGAGCGCCGGCCTTCCGACGGCCATTTCCTGGTGGCGGAAGAAGGCGGAGGAGGAAACGGTAGGCTGCCCGCAGCTGTCCGCTTTCCGTGGGGCGGTGCGTGTGGAGGCGCCCTGCCATTTTCAGACGGTGCCCGCCGGGCGCCACCTGCTAACTATGGAGGTGAAGGATCCGGTTGGCACCAACAACGCCTATCTGATCGCCGAAGGCACACGGGCCATGCGCGTCTGGATAGGGGATGAGCTGGTCGCCTGGACCGACGGCAGCTATTACGTACCCGCGTTCCACCGCGGCCCGTGGCGCAGCCGGGTTAACCTCTGCAGCGGCTGGAACCGGGTGACGGTGGAGGTGCTCGACGGGGAAGAGGGCGAAATTTTCCTCGGTTTCGGCACACCGTACGGGTTCGAATGGCTCAACGAACTGGAATACCGGCTGCCGGTCCTGTCCGGGGAGGCATAAAGCATGCGGGAATTGTACGGTGACGGTTTGCGGGACGATACCGACGCCATCCAGCAGCGGCTGGACAGCGGAAGCCCCCTTGTGTATCTGCCGCCGCCCGCGGAAGCGTATACCATCAGCCGACCGCTGCGCATCCACTCGCGGCAGACGCTGCGCCTCGATCGGTTCAGCGTCATCCGCCTAGCGCCGGACAGCAACTGCGTCATGCTCCGCAACGCGGACCAGGAAACAGGCAATACCGACATCACGGTATGCGGCGGCATCTGGGATATGCACAATCTGGCCCAGGCGAAAAATCCGGTTCATTTTCCTTATCCGCCTGTCGAGCCTGACAAGGGTATGACCTATACAGAGAATTATTTTGGGACGGCCCTCCGCTTTTTCCATGTGACCAATCTGACCTTACGGGAATTGACCGTCAAGGATCCCGTCACCTTTGCCATCCAGATGGCGCGCATACGACAGGCGACGGTGGAGGATATCCGCTTTGATTTCAACGATGGCAATCCCTGGCCGGTCAACATGGACGGAGTGCATCTGGACGGCGACTGCCGGTTTATCCGCATCGCCAATCTGAAGGGATCCTGCTACGACGATATGGTGGCGCTCAACGCGGACGACGGCTACTGCGGCCCAATTGAAGATGTGCAGATTGACGGGCTGTTCACCGAAGACTGCCACAGTGCGGTGCGCCTGCTGTCCACCGGTTCGCCCGTGCGCCGCGTCACAATCTCCAACGTATTCGGCAGCTTTTATCAGTACGCCGTGGGCTTTTCCAAGTATTTCGATGAGAGCGGCGAGGCGCGCGGCACAGGAGAACGGCGCGGCCTGTTTGAATATATCACGCTGACGGGCCTCTATCTGTCCAAGGCCCCGCGGCACAGCCGCTACCGCAAGGACGGCACCTTTGTTTACCCGCTCATCTGGGTGGAAAACCGGGCAACGGTCCGCCATCTGCATATCCGCGATCTCTATCGCGCGGAGAAAACGACCGCCATCCCATGTATAGGGATCGACCCTTATGGCGAAGGAGAAGACTGGGTTCTCGACGGCATCGTGCAGGAGAACTACACCGGCGATCCCATACCGCTGCTGCACAATCAGGGGCAGCTGACGGGCCTGAGCATCGGCCGGGCGGAGGCGGGGGAGGACACTTGCCTTCTCAACGAGGGGATACTGACAAGGAAGGAGACAACACCGTATGCTGGAAGCGAGACAGTATGAAGAGGGCGCGGGGCGCCTGACCCTGCGGATGCCGCTGCGCTTTGCAGGGGAAACCACAGATACCAAAGCAGCCTGCGCCATGTGGCGCAGGCTGGAGGAACCTTTTGCAGACCCGACAGAGGAAAACGGCACGCCGCTGCACTTTGTAAAGGGAGATAACTTGCCAGCAGAAGGCTATCGTTTGGAGGTCGGACCGGCGGAAATTCGGCTAGCCTACGCCGATGCGGCAGGTGCACGCAACGGACTGGTCTGCCTGTACAATGGTTTGGAACGGGAAGAGGCGGGCTACGGCCTGCCCTGCGGCCGGGCGGAGGACGCACCGGATGCCTCCTTCCGCAGCGTGCTGCTGGATATGGCACGCAAATATCTCGAGCCGGAGGAGGTAAAGGCTACTCTGCGGCAGATGGCGCTGGCCGGGATGAACAAGACGATTTTCCATCTAATGGATTCGGAGCATTACGCCATCGCCTCCCGGGCCTTTCCCGTGCTGTGCGAGCGTGCGCCCCTACAGCAGTATACACCCGAGCAGATGCGGGAGTTGGTGGAATACGCCGCCGCCTGGGGGATCGAGGCAATCCCTTCGATCGATGTGCCGGGTCATGCCGCTTTTCTTCTGCGCTGTATGCCGGAATTGAGCTGCCAGGTAGTGGACGACTTTGAGGAAAGCCACTGGGCTGCCTGTGTGGGAAATGACCGGCTGTACGAGGTGCTGGAAAAGCTGTACGACGAGGTGTACACCATCTTTGACAGCGGGTATCTGGCGGCCTTTGGCGACGAACTGGAATTCCTCGATCTCAAGGACACCTATTCCTACTGGGCGAATTGGGAGCATTGCCGCGTGTGCCGTGAGGCGGCGGAAAAGCACCACATCGAGCAGACCAAGCAGGCGCTGTATTATATGTACGTCAACCGTGTGCACGATATCGCCAAACGGCTGGGAAAACGGCTGATCATCGCCAACGACAGCCTCGATGTATCGAAGCCGCTGCCCATTCCGCGGGATATCCTGATTCTCTGGTGGCGGGTGCCCGCACCCGGCCGGGGACCGTGGGAAGGCTGCTCCATGCAGCGGTTCTTGGAAGAGGGTTTTGACGTGCTCAACGGCGATTATCCGGAAACATACATCGACCTGTATATGCGGGATGAACGGCTGTGCACCTGGTCGCCGGTATCCCGTCCGTATTGCCCGCCCGAACGGCGCAAGCAGGTGGTGGGAGGCCAGCTGTTCGCCTGGGAGGGCAAGGCCCATTTTGCCTGGACACTGCCCTCCGGCATCGCCATGATAGGACAAAAGCTGTGGAACTACGCGGATCGCTGCTACGACCTGGCGTACAAACGCCGGCTGACGCGGCTGGTGCTCGGCCCGGATACACCACCGGAACTGGATATTTTCACGCCGCTGGGCGGCTGCCTGCTGCCGCAGGACGAGGATTCCAGTCGGATGGGCCATATCGAAAACGTTACGCCCTATATCCTGCCGCAGCTGGAAGATACGCTTGCCGCGCTGCGCGCGCTTGGGGCGCGGGGACGCACGCCGCTTGCCGGCATCTATATCCGCTGCCTCGAATGGATGAAGGAGCAGCTGACCTGATTCACCGGTGGGCCGCAGGCGGCGGGGATGGCTTTTGTGCTTTGCGGATGGCACCCGGCGTCAGGCCAGTGTATTTGCGGAACACGTCGTAAAAATGGATCTTGCTTTTGAAGCCCACCTTGATGCTGATATCCTCGATGGGGATTTCTGAGGTCAGCAGCAGAAACATCGCCCTGTTCACGCGCAGCTTGTTGACGTATTCGGTGAAATACTGGCCCATGGTATTGCGGAACAGGCGGCTGAAATAGGTGGGGTTGTAGGATCCTACGGCGGCGGCCTCCGCGAGAGTGACCGTATCGAAATGCTCGTGCACGTAATCAATGGTCGCGGCAAGTGCTTTCTGCAGACCGTGGGTCGTGTTTCCCTGTTCAAACCGGCGCAGCAGAATGAGCAGCTCATTGAGCTTGCACAGGAGGGCCTCCGGATAATACGGTTGCCGGCCGCGCGCCTCCAGAGAGATTTCTTCGATGAGCGCCTCAGCCTTAAGCATGGTTTCGCCGGTCAAATGCAGGATCTGAGACAGATTCAGCGTGTTGTCATATGCAATGCACGGCTCAAACAGTCCCGATTTTTTATGCAGCAGGGAAGAGGAAACGAGGCAGTTGGACACGCAGAGCAGCGGCATGGGCAGGTTGCTGTGCACCTGGTGGGGGCGGATGGACAGGATATCGCCCTTTTGGATCATGTACTGCTGTCCGTCGATGGAAGCCATGCCGGAACCGGACTTGATATATACCAGTTCGGTGAAATCTTCGTGAGTATGCAGTTCCCCCTGCAGACATCGTTCCTGTGAATCGGTATCGAGGAGACGGTAAACATCCACCCCTTTGTACGATTCGGTAGGCACCTTGTCCGTGGTCAGCATATGCACCAGATCGTACATCTCATGATCAACGACCGTGATGGCATCCTCGCTCCAATCGGACATTTTATATACCTTCATACATACAATCTCCTTTTCGTTCGGCAGTATGTTTTTTTGCTTTATATGCAACGGGGTTTCTTTCAGTATAACATAAAAAGCGGTATCTGTAACGATATTCTCTTATAAAATGAAATTTATTTATTTGTTTTTTTGTGTAATACCGTCTTAATAGGACGAACATCTCCCTATGTTTGCCCATAATCCGATCCGTACATGTAAAAATAACATACTATTTAGTAAAAGAAGGACATTGTTGGTTTACAAGCACTATAGTAAAATTACATATAAAGAAGGCGGTGATTTCTGCAAGATTAGACGATGTGCAAACCCCTTATTCAATACGAAGGAGGAAAAGAAGATGGCAAAACATGGAAGAACATGGCTGGCGCTCCTGCTGTCACTGGCACTGCTGCTGACCGGTTATCCAGTGCTGCTGGCAGGGGCGAACACCAACACCCAAATCACGGGTGTGTCCCTGGCGCGCAGCGATGCGTATAGCCTGGTGGAACTTTGGATGGATACCAATGCGGTCTTCACCCAAACGTATGACAATCTGCAGTCGGAGGAAAATGCCACCGGTGAGCCGTCGGCCGAACTGCTCGCAAGTGTCGCCAACAACCTGGTCATCAACGGCGAGAGTATCGCGCAGATCAACGAGGGACTGGCTTGGTACGGTGGCGTACAGGTGTTCATCGATGAGAATCCGACCACGCACAACGCGCGTTTCTATCTGCAGATGCACGATGCGGCTTTTGGTGGAGCCGATGTGAGCGCAACGGATTTTAGCGTCGGCTTCACCGATGGTGCTGTTGACAGCGCCGGCAACGCGATTGAACCGGTTACCTGGTACTATTCCGCCGCGACGAAACAGTTCAGCACCACCCCGCCCGAACCGTCTGAGCCGACCGATCCGACGGATCCGCCTCCGGCGGCCGATACCCAAATCACGGGCGTTTCGGCGTCGTACAGTGAACAGTATGCACTGACCGAGGTTTGGCTGAATACCAACGTACCCTTCACCAGGGGATATTCCGAACTGCAGTCGGCGGAAAACGCTACCGGTGAGCCGTCGGCTGAACTGCTCGGAAGCGTAGCCAACAATATACTCGTCAATGGTAAACGCGTTCCCGAAATCATCGGAGATCTGCCGTGGTATGGCAGCCTGCGTGTCTACATCGAGCAGGATCCGAACACGGGGAACGAACGCTTCTATCTAATGGCCTATGACGCGGCGTTCGGCGGCTCGCTGCTTTCATCGGATTTCAATATCGCCTTCACTGAGGGCGCCATTGACGGCGCCGGCAATGCAATTGAACCGGTCACGTGGTACTATTCCGCCGCAACGGGAAAATTTAGCACCACCCCGCCGGCGGGGAGCCTGGAGCCGACCTCGGAAACGCACGTGTCCCTGATGATGGAAAGCCCGGAACTGCAGGGCGGGTGGTATTTCGGGTTTGATTCCCCAGTGGATTACACGGATGATAAGGGTGTATCGTATGATGATCTGATGTACAGCAGCAATACTGATTCGTGCTGGCGTCCCCGCATCGATACCGCCTATTTCCGCAAGGCGATTGAGCAGGATCTGACCATCACCATCGGCGATAAGACCGACACGCCTGCCGGCTGGAATGCGGCGTACAACGAGGAAACCGGCAAAGGCAACCTGTTCGCCGTGCTGTTCGGCAGGGTCAACGGGAAAAACAGCCTTTTCTTCTATTATAAAGGGGAAGGCGCTTACGCCCCTGATCAGGTGGATATCACGGTGACCTTCCGGGAAGGCTTCTGCCTGCCGGACGGTGAGGGTCTGCTTGAAACGGCTAGCTTCACCCGCAGCGCCCATGCGAAAGCAGAGGCAGAAACCAGCTCGCCCGACTGGTGGACGTCCGCTGCCGGCGGAGAAGAAGAGCAGGTGCCCCTTTCCGAGACAAATGTAACCTTCTTAAAAGAGGTAAATGAAGCGCGCGGCGGCTGGTATTTTGTCTTCGATTCCACCGTCAATTATGACGACGGCAACGGCATATATCAGGATTTGGTGTATTCCAACAACACGGAGCTGTGCTGGCGTGAGCGCATTGATACCCCGTATTTCCGCAACTCCATTGAAAAATACCTGACTGTGACCATCGGGGACGAGACCAAAACCATCGCCGAATGGAACAGCCAATACCAGGCGTATTTGCGCGAGGAGTATCCCGACGATACGCCGCAGAATCTGCTGGGAGTTTTCTTCGGTGCGATCGACGAGAATCCGAATACGATTTTCCTGTACTATTGGGGTAAAGGCGACTATCTGGCGCCCAAAAACGTCATTACGGTGAACTTCCTGAAAGGCTTCTGCCTGCCGGACGGCGAGGGTCTGCTCGAAACGGCCAGCTTTACCCGCAGCAATCACCGGGTGGCGGATGGTGTCGACCCCGAATGGTGGTCGGACGACGGTTCGACTATTGATTACGGCGATTATGAGGAAATCCGGCCGGAAGACATCATCCGCGACGAAAAGGGCGATATGCCCATCGACGTGATTTTCTCCACCGAGACGATGGAGGGCACCGGCATGATTTACTTTGAGCTGGTGACCGCCGCCAACTTTGGTCAGGACGACAGCAATGTGTTCAACGGCCTGCAGTTTACCAACAACGACACGGTATGGCGCCCGGCTATCGCCACGCCGGAATTTAAGGATTCCATTCTCACGAAACTGATTATCAAGGTCGGCGACGATGAGCGGCCGATCGAGGAATGGGAAAACAAATGGCATCTCTGCCTGTTCCGCACCACGGGCAATTGGCAGCTGACCATGCACTACAACGGTGAGGATAAGGATACCTACGACTGGTGGAACGAAGACGTGGAGGTCGCCTTCCTTGAAGGCTTCACCCTGCCCACGGGCGACGTCATCAATCCCATGCGCTTCAAGCGAGAAGGCGGCGCGACGCCCGCCTCCCCGGGTGTGGAAGAACGCTGGTCCATTATCGAGGGCTTCCCGGGACCGGAATCGATGCTCGCCAAGATTACATCTGCCTCGCTGTCCCCGCAGAAGGGGCAGACCAAGCTGGAGCTGCCGGTCACCGAAGGCTACAAATACGAGATCGTCAGAACCAAAAAGCCGGAAATCATCGATCTGGAAGGCAACATCACGCCGCCCGCCAAGAGCACCTATGTGACGCTCACCCTGGAGGTCACGAGGCTGAGCGACGGGCTGTCCGCTCTGGGACGTGTGTCGGTGCTGGTACCGGGCACAGGAGCGGAAGAAACAGAGGAGCCAACCGACCCGACCAATCCGGATCGCTTGCCGGGTGACGAGGAGAATCCAGGCGAAAACGAAGAGCCGGGTGACGACACCATTCCGGATACCGGCGTAACGGGAGCTCTGCCGGCCGCCGCCGCGGCGCTGCTGGCAAGCGGCGGTCTGCTGGCAGCAAGCCGCAAAAAACGCGAAAGCAGATGAAAGGAGATGCCACGATGAAACGGGTATGGATCGGTTTGTGCGCCGCGACACTGATGGCGGCAAGTGTTCTGCTTCCGATGGGGGGATGTACAGTCAGTACGAAGGACGGAGAAGATGGGGAAAAAGAGGGCGGCGATCTGCGGGTAGTTTCTTTCTACAACATCTACGCGGACGACGATACCACCGCGGTGGGTAAGGCTATCAAGGAATATGAGGAAACATACGGCGCGAACGTGGAGTATACACAGTATGATTACTCGGTGTACAACAACAAGCTGCTGCAGCTTGCGGCAGGCGGCAACACGCCGGACGTCATCTTTGCCTACTGGGGCGATATGCCCCGTTTGGCGGCCATCCAGCTGATCCAGCCGGTAGAGCCGTATCTCGACGTGACCAAACAAAATTTGCAGGACCTCATCAATTCCTATGTCTGGCAGGGCAAGCATTACGCCGCCAGCGTGCAGCAGGTACAGACCCCGCTGCTCTGGTTCAACAAGACCCTGCTGGAAAGGGCAGGCATCACCGAGACGCCCTATGATCTGTGGAAAGCCGGCAATTGGAACTGGGATACCTTCCTGGAAATGGCCAAGAAACTGACGTCGGACAGCGACGGCGACGGCGAAATCGATCGCTGGGGCTTCAACACGTACAACAACGGCTGCTTCCATTGGTCCAACAGCGCGACTAAGGTCCGTATGACCGAGGACGGCGGGGTCAAAATCACTTGGAAGGAAGATGCGTACATCAACGCGACTAAGTTCCTGCAGCAGTTGCGCTTTACCGACAATGTGCTTTCGCAGGACGGCAGCACTACCATCAGCGATTTTGGTACGGGTATCACCGGCATGTCTTACGGCACCTATGAGATGCTGGGCAGCATTGTCATGAACTACAACGTGGATCCGGCCAACTACGGTGTTGCGCCCTTCCCGACCGGACCCGACTTCGACGGTCACTATTATGCGGCGACCAACCTCGTGACCATCGGCAACAACTGCGCCAACCCTACCGGCGCGGGCCAGCTCGCCACCCTTATCTGCGAGAAGGAACGGGAGCTGTTCGGCGACGCGCCCAACCTGGCCAGCCCAGACTATACCAAATACCTGGATGACCAGGCCATGGAGGTTATCACCTACAGCGTCAAGGAGGCGCAGACCTATTATGAAGAGGGATGGGGCAACTGGGATCCTACCTACATTTACAACACCAACCTGCTCTTTGATACCAAGGATCCCGTCACCATTCTGGACAGTATCGAGCCCATGTTTCAAGCGGCCATTGACGATATGCTGGCCAGCTCCACCGTCATCAACAGTGAATTCCAGAGTCCTGGCACGGTGACCTTTGACGACGGTATGGATATCTTTGTCTCGGGCAATGACGGCGGTTCCGCCGCGGCGACGACCGATGCGGCGGAAGTGATCGAGGGGGCAGGTTCGCTGAAAATCACCTCGACCGATCTGCTCAAAACACTCGCCTATACCGATACGGCAAAGCTGTCCATCCCCACCTACAAGGTGTATAAGGTGACCTTTGACTACAAGATTACGGCGGCGGATGCGGATAACTTTGCCAGCTTTGCTGTCGCGGCCCGCACCAAATCCACCGTCAACAGCGACGAAAGGCAGACCGGCTGGGTCGCCTTCGAGGGCGAGGTGGGCGCCACCGGACAGGTGGAGGCCACGCTCGAACTGATGGGCGACGGGCTGACCGATTATGTCATCTGCCTGATGTCCAACACCAGCACGGGCAGCGCGGTCATCGATAACTTCACCATGACCGACGTGACACCTTCCGAATAATTTGTGAGAGGGGAACGGCCCGCCTTCAAAGGCGGGCCGTCCGGAAAGGGGCATTAAGTTCCATGAAATTGAAACGTTTGTTATCCGCTTTGCTTTGTGCATTGCTGTTGTGCGGTGCGCTGCCCAGTGCATTTATGGTCTCCGCTGCCGGAGATAAGGTGCGCATCACCGGCTATGCCACCAAAGAGATGGGGACCAACGGCGGCCTGTATCTGTATCTGTTTCTCGACACCGATATTCAGAACGCCCGCCATTTCCAGACAACCGAACGGCAGTGGGAGCCGGATGTGCCGGAGGATTCCTGGGATTTCCCGGATGCCCTGACCGACGCGGCCCGCCGGTACATACTGATTAATGGCACGACGCTGGGCGACCATATTGACTTCCTTGGCGGTTCCCCATGGGGGACGGTTTTCTGCTATGAAAAGGCCAAGGATTTTGATAACAAGCAAACGCTGACCATCGGTCTGGATCCTATTGCTGTCCCGGGCGTCGATCCTGCGAAGGACGATTATGTCATCGAGATCAAAACCGGTATGATCACCGCTGAGCTCAAGCGCCTCGAGGCGTGTACGCTCAGCTGGGACCACACAACCCAGAAGCTGACCATCAAGCGGGCGGACGACGGCGGCCTGACCCTTGACGAGGTTAACGCCGGCGCCACCCCCGGCGGCAATACCACCACCCAGAATACTACCCAGAACACCACAACCAAAAACACCACCACACAAAATACCACGGCCAAGGATACCACCAAAAACACCACCTCCACAACGGCTGAAGGCACCGATCCCACCGATACAACGGACACCTCCGACATTACCGGCGATACGACGCCCACCACCGTGCCGACACAGGACGAGTCGGTGCAAGTCGGCCTGGTATCCGGCGATATTGCCACCGAGGACAGCGGCATCGCCATCGACTTTTCCGGCAGCCGCATCACCCTGGACAGAGCTATGGTGATTTCCGACTTCATGGAGGCGATGCAGGTCAATTCCGCCTACACAGCGGGCGTGTACAACGGCCCGAACGAGGTGGACACCTCCACCTATATTTACACCGGCTATAAATTCAAGGTATATGACGGGGAGGCCCTGATAGGGAATTTCCTGCTGGAAGCGCCTGAACCGTCTGGGGGAATCCCCTGGTGGGGTATTTTGTTGATCGTGGTGGGTGTCTTGGTGTTGGCCGGCGGCGGTGTTGCGGCCTTCCTCATCATCCGTAAGAAAAAGGGCGGGGCATAAGCCGGCCTGCATGAAACGAGAAAGGATGCGCGACGTGAAGAAAAAACCTTTACAGATTCTGGCGGCGGCGCTGTGTCTGGCGATCGTCGGCGGGCTGACCAGTTGCTCACCCAAGGCGCCGGTCATCATTCTGGATGACGAAGAGGTCGTCACCCGACCGGCCTCCTCCGCCACCACCACATCCCCGTCTGAGACGTTCGGCACCGATACCTCCGATATGCAGGGGACGGGGAACACCACGGGCGGCACCCGCCGTCCCACGTCTGGCGGCACCCGTACGACTTCGCCGGGCACCACCGCAACCACCACTCAGAATACCACGACCACCACCGGGACCAGCACCCCGGAACCCGCCGAGCCGGTCAAGGCGGAGGTCCGGGTAGTAAACGGGGCGCCGCGGCTGTACATCAACGGTGAGATGACCACCGGCAACCTGTTCTTCATGAACGGCGATACCCTCAGCACAAGCGCGGATATCTATACGAGTGAAATTGGATACGCCTCGGCGGGCGGCATCCATATCTACAGCACCATTTACAATGTCAACTACCGCATGGCGCTGGACGGTTCCAACACCCTCAAGTACAACAACCTTAACCGCATTCTTGACAACATTCTGGAAGCGGATCCGCAGGCGAAAATCATGCTGCGGCTTTCGGTCTATGCTTCGCCGGATCTGTATGATGACGGGCCGGCCGTTTTCGGGGACGGTTCCACAAGCGCCAACGTGACCATGGCCTCGGATGCGTGGGAAGAGGATACCAACGAACGGCTCCGGGATCTGATCGCGTATATCCGTTCGGTGCCCGAGTATGCGGCAAGCGTGTACGGCTACCATCTGGACAACCGCGAATGGTTCCCCGATTATTTCACTGTGGGCCCCGATATTTCGGAAAGCAACAGTGCGAAGTTCCGGGAATGGCTCCGGGAGAAATACGGCACCGACGCGGCACTGCAGGCGGCGTGGGGCAGCACCTCGTATACCTTGTCCAATGCCACGGTGCCGGCGGATCTGCCTGTCAACTCCTCGGCTGACAATTACCTGCTGCTGGATGACACCGATCAGCGCTTCATTGATTACAACCGTTATTGGAGCGAGCTGACAGCCGATCGCATCGAGTCCTTTGCCAAAACCATCAAAGAGGCGACAAACAACGAGAGTATCGTGGTGTCGTTCTACGGCTATTATTTCGAGCAGTATCATGCGACCACGGGGCACTGGGACTTCTCCTCTCTGCTGGAAAGCCCGTATCTCGACGGCTTTGCTTCCCCCACAAGCTACATGGATCGCAATGCGGGCAAATCGCCTGCCAACGCGACGAGCGGCTTTATGACCACGGCGGATACCGTGGCGCGTGCCGGTAAGCTGTGGATTATGGAAAGCGATGAACGCACCTTTATTAACCGTACAAGTCAGCCGCAGGATACCACGAGCTATCCGCCGCTGCAGACGATCGACGATATCATGTCGGTGCACAAGCGGGAAATGGGCATTGCCGCCATCCACAGCACCACCATGTATCCGATGGATCTGTCCGGCGTGGGCTGGTACGACGCGGAAGAGATCTGGCTCAACTTTGGCCAGCTCGACCAGTCGCTGCTCCAGTACATCTCTGCGCAAAAGAGCCGCAGCACCTTTGACGTGGCGCTGGTAGTGGACGAAAAAGCCTCCGCGGTGGTCGGTTCGGCGAGCGGTCTGTCCTCCCAGTCGTTGGCGCAGTCGATGCTGAACATCTATCGGGCGGGCGTGTCCTTTGGTCTCGTGGAGCTGAACGACCTGCTCAACGGCAAGGCGGATGATTACAAGGTATACATCTTTGTCAATCCCTATGCCCTCACCTCTGACGAGGTTAACACGCTCACCAACGTCCTGCATAAGGACAACAAAACGGCGGTGTACATGTACAGCTTCGGCAACCTGTCGGCAGCCGACGCCAAGAAGCTGACCGGCATGGATATCACCACTACCAACACGACGGCTTCTCACTCCATCCGGCTGACCGAGCAGAACAAGATAAGCGGTCTGGAGACCATCGGCGGCTGCACCGGCAACCCGAAGGTGGAGTGCGGCGGGTATACCACCCTGCTGGGAACCTATTCGGACGGCAGCGCCGGCTTCGCCCTGTATGAAGGGAACGGCTACAATTCCATTTTCCTGGGCAGCAACCAGCTCTCCAGCGACAATATCCGTGCCCTCGCGCGGTACGGCGGCGCCAACATCTTCAGTGAGAGCGACGACGTGCTGGTGGCCAACCAGAATATGCTCATCATCTCCGCAAATAAAAACGGATCCAAAACCCTCAACTTTGATGAGGCAGTGGACGTCTACGATTATTTCACCGACACCTGGTACATGGACGTCACCACGGTGACGCTCCGCGGTTTCATCAAGGGGGATACCTCTTGGGTGTTCTATGGCGATCGGGAGGACATCGAGGCGATGAATCTGCCCAAGTGGTCCGAGGTATAACAAAAGGGAGGGCCGTCATGCCAGAGATACAGCCGCTGACTGCCGACGTGGTTCTCGTCGGTGGGATGCCTCGCCTACGCGTGGGGGGCGAGCTCACAACCGGTAACCTGTTTTTTGTCAACGGGGATACGATTGGGCAGAGCCGGGCCATTTATGACAGCGAAATCCGGCACGCCGCCGCAGGCGGCATCCATCGCTATTCCACCATTACCAACCTGCGGTTTGACTGTCCGCCCGGCCTGCAGGCGCACGACCAGGAGGTGCTGCGCTCCATCATCGAGGCGGACGATAAGGCACAGATCCTGCTGCGTGTCAGCATGGTGCAGGGAACCGATCCCGCCGTACCCGAGGGGGAATATATGGTGCTCGGCGGCGAGCGGCAGCCCATCGTCTCCATCGCTTCAGACCGGTGGTTTGAGGCGGCCTGTGCCCGCTTGCGGGCGCTGGCCGCCGCCATACGGGAAAGCTCTGATCTGGCACCGCACCTCATCGGGTACCACCTGGAATGGTTCGAATGGATGCAGCCGCGCTTTTACGAGTACGTGGACACCAGCGAGGCCAACTGCCGCGGATTCCGCGCCTTTCTGCGGGAGCGGTATGCGGACGATGCGGCGCTGCAGGCTGCGTGGGGAGGGGAGGATACCCTCGCCACCGCCTGCGTCCCCGCGGATATCCCGATGGACGACGCGGCGCACAGCCTGCTTACCCGCGAGGGGGATAGGCGGTACACCGATTACCTCGATTATATGGGGGGGTTGACCTCCTCGCGCATCGAAGGCTTCGCCCGCGTTCTTAAGGAAGCCACTGAAGGGCAAAACGTGGTGCTCGCTTTTTACGGGTATTATTTTGAGATCTACCATGCATCGGCGGGGCACTTTGCCTTCCGTCGGCTGTTGGCGTCCCCCTGGCTGGACGGGTTCGTCTCCCCGACGAGCTACATCGATCGCAACCGGGACAAAAGCGCCCTGACAGCTGCCAGCGGCTACATGACGGCAGTGGAATCGGTGGTGCGTGCCGGCAAGCTGTGGATTATGGAGAGCGATGAGCGCACCTTTATCAACCGCTTCGATTATCCGCAGGATGAAACGTCTTATCCGCCGCTGCGCAGTGTGGAGGAAATTTCCCGGGTGCACCGGCGGGAGACGGGACTGGCCATGATTCACGGGACCAGCCTGTATCCCATGGATTTGATCGGCTGCGGCTGGTACGACGACGAGGCGATATGGCAGCATTTTGGCCGCCTGGACGCGGCGGCCCTCGCCTGGGAAAACAGCCGCCCGGCGCCGCCGCGCTTTGACGTGGCACTGGTGGTGGACGAGAGAGCCAACGCGGTGACTGGCTGCTCCCGCATGTCGGCGCGCAGCCTGTCCGGCTCGCTGCAGGCGATGTACCGCGTCGGGGTGCGCTTTGCGCTTGTGGAGCTGCAGGATCTGCTGCAGGGCCGGGAAACGGACTGCCGGTTCTATCTTTTCGTCGATCCCTACCGGCTGTCGGGGGAGGACACGCAGGTGCTTTGCCGTTTACTGCACCAGAAGGGCCGTACGGCGGTCTTCCTCAACGGCTTCGGCCGCACGGCGCCGGAGGACGTGCAGCGCCTGACTGGTATGCGCCTGCAAACGCAGGAACGCTTCGCCGACCACAGCCTGACCGCCGTGGCGGAGGGGTATCTTGACGAGGAAAGCTTTGCCATGTGGCCCATCACCTGCGTGGAAGAGGGCTGCACCCGTCTGCTCGGCCGGTACGCCGACGGCGGCGCTGCCTTCGCTGTGCATGAGGAAGAGGGCTGGCGTGCGGTATTCTGCGGCGCGCCCGGCCTGTCGGTGCACAACCTACGCCGCCTGATGGCAGAGAGCGGCGTGCCGGTGCTCTGCGATTCGGACGACGTGCTGTCCGCGGATGATACCATGGTCATGCTCAGCGCCTGTACTGCCGGCGTCAAGCAGGTGACCTTCGATCGGGCAGTGGACGTTTACGACTATTTTACCGGTGCGTGGCACGAGAAAACGAGTACGCTTACGCTCGGCGAGATGACGCCGGGCGAGGTGAAATGGCTATTCTATGGCGATCGCCCAGCGATCGAGGCGCGGGGCCTTCCCCGCTGGTGAATCAAGCAGATAACCGGCCCGCGGATTTGTGCAAATCCGCGGGCCTCAGCTTGTCAAAGAAGGAGGCGTTTTGCTCAGGCGAAGCGCCTTCTTCTTT
>CABSLQ010000026.1 GCA_902478605.1 uncultured Oscillospiraceae bacterium | reverse complement strand
CCTCCTCTCCATTATACCAAAAAAGCCGCCTTTTGGCGACTTCTTTGACAAGCTGGGCCGCCTGAAGGCGGCTTTGATCCGCTTCGCTCGACGCGGAGTGGGGAACCCTGATGGTTCCCCCTCCACACCTCCTCTTCCTTCCGATGCTTTTTTGACAATCTGAGGCAGATAGATTTTTCATCTATCTGCCTTTGCGGTTCTATATCCGGTTGTACGAGAGTTCAACTCTCTAAAATCATCGAAAAAGGGCTTTTTCATCTGTGAGTCAACCCTATTGTTTTTTGAGCCTATATATAGCAAAAAACCTCGATAAAATCGAGGTTTTTCGTGGCTACATCTATTTTATGCAACCTTTCTGTCTGAGGGCTATAAAAAAGATATATGGGGGAATTTAGCGGGTGGTTCCGAACCCTCACATAATCAGTTGTTCTCGAACTTCAAGGCCGCCGACGAAGACCACCTTAATGGTATCCTTGGATTCGACAACCACCCCTTCGAGTATCTGCCGTACCATCCGGTCATCGTACTCCATCGGGTGGTTCTGCATCCCGTCCAGGATGGTAAAGATTTGATCGAGGCGGGATTTGGCGTTTTCCCGTTTTTGCCGGGCATTGGCGTACTGCTCCATCTGCTGTGTCAGCCGCTGCTTCTCATTCATCAGCGCAGTGAGCCGCCCCTCGTCGAAGGCGTCGGCGTTCTCGGAGGACACGGCTTTGAGCATCTGTTTGAATTCTGCATCAATCTCTGCGATGCGGATTTGAATGTCCAGGCTCTTGTCTTCGGTGCTTTCACTTTCCAATCCCATGCCGATGTGCAGCTTTAGGGTCTGCAGCACCTCGGCGTTCTGCTTGGCCGTCCGCAGGACAGCCCGCATGATAGCGGTGTGCAGCAGGCTTTCCTCTACACTGGGGGATTCCCGGCAATACTTTTTGCCGTAGTCCAGGCGGTTGATGCACCGCCATACGATCTTCTTCTTCCCTCCCACCGTCCATGTACACCGGCGGTAAGGCGTCCCGCATTCCCCGCAGACCAGCAGCTCGGTCAGCGCATACTTGCTGGAGTATTTCCCTTGCCCGGTTTTGCTGCCAACCTGCTTGACCTTCCGTTTGCCGGAACGCCGCGCCAGTTCCTCCTGCACTCTGCCAAAGGTTCCCGCATCGATGATAGCGGGGTGGTTGTTCTCCACGTAATATTGGGGCCGCTCCCCATGGTTGACCTTCACTTTTTTGCTCAGGCAGTTCTCAATATAGGTCTTGTTGATGACCGCGTCACCCTTGTACTTTTCATTGGTGAGAATGGATTGGATGGTGGAGTATTGCCAGGTTTCCTTTCCGCCAAGGGAGGGGATTCTGCGTCCCTCCAGATACCGGATGATACCGCCGAAGCTGTCCCCGGCCAGGAAGCGCTCATAAATCATCCGCACCACTTCGGCTTCTTCGGGATCGATCTCCGGCTGGCCGTCCTCACCCTGGCGGTAACCAAGGAAACCCTTGTAGCGGAAGGATACCTTGCCCTCTTTCGCGCTCCGGGCCTTGCCCCATTTCACATTGGCGCTGATGTTCTCCGATTCGCTCTGCGCCACGCTCCCGTAGATGGCGATGTAGAACTCCGAAGAGGGGTCGATGCTGTGCAAATTCTGTTCTTCGAAGTAGACGTCCACCCCCATCTCCCGTAGCTTCCTTGTGATAGCGATGCAGTCCAGGGTATTCCGGGCGAACCGGCTGATGGATTTGACCAGGATCCTGTCGATTTTTCCGTTTCGGCACTGGCGAATCAGCCGGTTAAACTCATCCCGTTTCTTCATGCTGGTTCCTGTGATACCCTTGTCTGCGAATATCCCGGCCAGCGTCCATTTTGGCTCGCTGTGAATCCATTCTTCATAGTGCTTTTTCTGCACCTCGTAGCTGTTCAGCTGTTCCTCCTGCTTGGTGGATACCCGGCAGTAGGCCGCCACGCGAAGTTGCCGGAGGCTTTGATGGATGGCGGCTTTCACATCCACAGCCGCCGGGATAACCCGCACCACCTTTGGCGCCTGAACGGTTGCTGCCTGCGTCATAGCCCCTGCTCCTTTCCGATGTTCTGATTGTTGACGAGGGTAAGCCGTCAAAAAATAGAGCCTGAATTAACTGCCGGTCGGCCTCACTGAGCTGTGTAAGAATCCGGCGCAGTTCTTCGGTTTGAATCTGTTCCGGCACGACAGAGTCTGGCGTGTTCTCCGTATCAATGAACTCCCGGAAGTTCTCATACGCACCGTCTTCGCCGCCAATGAGGCCGCTCATTTGATTTCATGGGCGTAAAAACTTCTGTTGTTGTCGTTTATGTTCCATGCGCTTCGGCGGCAGGCGTGGTATACCGCCTCCGGAACCTCGACTTCTTCGATTTTCCCTGTAAGGGTGTTGTACACAGACAGGGGGTACGTTTGTTTTTCAACGTTTGCCATTTGCCTTTCCTCCGTGAATTTTCAGATTTCGGGTTGCGCTGAAATCTGAAATTCACGGGTACTTGGCGATATAGCAGAGCCACACATTGTAGCGCATAAAAAATTCCTTTCCGCACTTGACGCGGAAAGGGCTGACAGACGATCTTTGCAGCAAAAAACGCCGCACAGGCATAGCGTAAAACGCTATAACCTGTGCGGCGTTGTGTAGGCTTGCTTCTATCGGATTGTAATTTCCTCCCGTAAGTTCATACTTCTCTATGTAGCTTACAGCACGTTCGCGGTGACGGTTTTCTCCCAGTCGTTAAAGTAGTGCAGCGGGTTTTTCTGAAACACGGAGCCGTTCCCCCGAATATCCAGCAGCGGCTCCTCCAACTCGCCGATATGCGCCAGCGCACCGCTTTGATACGCCTCCAGCATCTCCCGGCAGTGATCCACCCGGCGCATCAAGCCGCCCAGGCGGATATCCTGTACATCAAAGCCCTGCCCTTTATTTTCGCGATACCACTGACGGGCAAACGCATCGTAAAATTCCTTGAGCCGCCCGGACAGCGTCCGGCAATCCGCGATCACCGCCGCCAGCGCGTCTTTATTCCCCGACGCGTAGGCTTCCCGGATTCGTACGCCCAGCCCCGCCTTGATCGCCAGCACCTCGCAAAGCGCCTTCTGGGTTTCAAACAGGTACCCCCATTCCGGATGGCCGCACAGCGGGGCCAGCTTCGCGGCGCAGGCTTCATATCCTTCCCCTTCGCCGCCCCGCAGGGTGGAATCCATCAGACCGGTAAACGGATCGTTATAAAGCAGATATTTTTCCGCGTTGATCACGCAGATTTCCTCGTACCAGCTGTTGGGGCTGTCCGGCAGATCCAGCTGCATAAACGCCTCCCAGGCGATGCCGAACCGCTCTTCAAACCGTTTCCGAATCGCCGCTTCGTCGGTTTCCCCCTTCGTCAGCTCCGACGCGTAGAACAGGGCGGGCAGCAGCGCAAACGGAGAGCATTCCGCCCCGTCGTCTCCCCACATGGTCAGGAACACGTCCTGCACCCCCGCCTCCCGGCAGGCGGACAGGGCCGCTTTGGTGGCTTCAAGACTGTAGGCGTTGTGCGGCGCAAAGCCCGTCCATTTCCAAAGGCCGCCGGCAAACCACGTGCCGTCCTTGATTTTCGCATGGGAATCCAGCATCTTTTGATAGCGCTCCCGATCCGTCGAGTAATAATCCCAGTAAATCAACTGCACGTTTTCCGGGATCCGGCGGCGGACTTCTTCGTTGATCGCCGCGCTGCTGTCATAGTAATCCCCTACGACAAGCCGGTAGAACATATCCGACCACATGCACAGCGTCAGGCCGTACCGTTTGCCGATTTCCGCCACCCGGATGATGTGATCGATCAGGATTTGGGAGCGATCCGTGTCCCCATGCTGATTGTAATACCGGCCGCGGCCAATCATATGCGCCTCGTCCATCCCGATGTTCACGACTTTGGAGGTAAAGCATTCGGATATCGTGCGGAACATGGCCTCGATCAGCGCATAGACCCGCTCGTCCCCGGCCAACAGGATGTCGTTGATGTCGATGAGCGGCCGGTAGGCCGGCCAGCGCGTGATCGCATTCAAGTGCGCCAGCGTCTGGATACACGGCATCACCTCCATCCCCTTCAACTTCCCATAGGCGTCGATCTCTTTGAGTTCCTCCCGGGTGTACCGGCCGCGTCCGTAGCCGAAATACGGCTCCCCTTCCAGCTCATAGGTATCCTCGGTATACAGCATCAGCAGGTTATATCCCAGTCCCGCGCTCAGGTCGATCCACTTTTTAACCGCCTCCACCGTCATCACCGCATTGCGCGAGCAATCCAGCATCGTCCCGAACCGGCGGAAGGCGATCGCTTTTTCCTCCATACGTTCCCCTCCATGTTCCGTCCGTACGGCTGCTCTATATAATGCAGCCTATTCGTTCTGCCCGGCCTTATTCCCGATGCAGCACGAATTCTTTCCCCGCTTCCAACGGATACGATCTATCCGCTACCCATAGTGTCCCGCCTGCAATGTCCGACAAGACCCGGATCTGCCGGTCGTTTACGCTTACAGAAACCACGCCGCCCGGCACGGGCACTTTTCCGGAAATAGCTTTCAGGCCGCCGACCTGGGGACGCACATCAAAGGTACTGTAAGCCACGCCTGTGTTGCGCACCCCCAGTCGGTAGGCTCCCAGCAGATAGATGGGGCTCGCGCTCCATGCGTGGCAAAGAGACTTTTCATAAGGGCGGCCGTACATACTCAAGTGCTCACAACCACTCTTTTTCGGATCAAATTCTTCATAAAACGTGGTGGCGCCCAACTGCAGCATACCTCCGTAATATTCCCGGATGGACTCTTCAAGCATGGCGCTGTTCCCGGCCATGCAATGTACCTGATTCTCATAAAATTTGAAATATGGCGTTGTAATTGGCGGCACGGCATCGTTCAAGATCGCATTTTTGTAGATTTCGGCCTTGACGCCTTCGCCGCAGGACAGAAACAGATAGGCCAGAATGTTGCTGTGCCGGGTGATATTTTGGCGGCCAGACTCATAGCTGTCAATGAATGCACCGGCGGCCGGATCGTAAAATTTCTCAATAATCCGCCCTTGCAGGCTCTTAACCTTTGCCTCCACAGCCGGCACGGGCTGATCCAAAGCCTCTTTTAATCGCGCATAGCATTCAAGGGCCTTGGCCCATAGAATCTGTTCGCCGCACAGGGCTCCGGTCTTATCCATATCCGCCCAATCGATAAAGACCCAGTCGCCCTCCTGACCTCGCACAAAGCCGTCGCTGTCCTCGCGTCTCAGGCAATAGCCCATAATCTCCTCCATCTGCGGGGCGATGCGGGTCAAAAAGTCCTTATCTCCATAGGTCTTGTAATGCTCGTAAAGGGCAATAAACCAAAAAAAGGTATAGTCTACAATCGTGTTTATGTGCTTCACAAACGGTTTTTTCCCCGCCAGTGCAATGAG
Organism: uncultured Oscillospiraceae bacterium; assembly: GCA_902478605.1. GTDB lineage: Bacteria > Bacillota > Clostridia > Oscillospirales > Acutalibacteraceae > UMGS856. The sequence goes on along the minus strand of CABSLQ010000026.1, from coordinate 35,028 downwards.
CGTGCGCTGCTCAATATCCGGATCAAAAAACAGGTAACGGTTAACGAACAGGCACTGGTAGGCATCCGCGCACCACACCCAGTGATCGCGCTTTATACCGTCTAAAAAGAATTCACGGCAGTTGAGATGAAACGTGTAAGCGGCGGTTTCCCACACACGGTTTACGAGAGCATCCGTACAGGAAAACTTCCCCCGGCGGGCAAGGGGCAGGTACTCGTATTCCGCCTCAAGCGCCGCTCCCGGATCGCTTACCCAAATATACCGGAAAGCAGAAGACCGGTAGGTGAGCCTGCCGTCCACAGGCGTGCCCGTGAAATGAATGACACTCCAAACCGGATCCAACGCCTCCTCACGGGATTCGCCATAGCAGACGGTCACCTCGGGCTGTGTAAGGCCGGAGAGAGTGACGGCGCCGTAAGTCTCTTTTCCAAAATCGAACAGAACGCCTCCCTTCACCGGCTCCTTGTGGATATAGTCCAGCCTCTCGCGAGCAAAGGGAAACACCTCCGGGGAGCAGTTTGGTTCGCAAAAGAATTCGTTCGTACCGACCGTTTCCCAGCGACTGGTCAGGTCGTCGCAAATCCATGTCCCGTCCGTTTCCACTGCGCCCTCCACATAGAGGCAGGGAAAGGTTTGAAGATTAGATACACGCACAGTGATCACCGCATGGCCGGCCTTCAACGTAATGGCCTTTTGTCCCCAATAGGGATGGCTCTCCCAGGAATCTTCCCAGATATAACCAACGGTCACGGTAAAATCTCCACAGGCGGAAATGCGTATCTCGCCGCCCGCCGTAGTCACCTCTTTTTTGAACACAACTACCGGCTCACAGGGATACTGCTTCCAAACCACCGGCTCGATATAGCCGTAATTTTGCCGTGAGCTATGCTGGAGCAGGCTGTGATAGTTCTCGAACTCTCCAAATTTCCAAATCCATTGCCCCATATGTTGCCTCCTATATTGTGTTCTATTTAGGACATGCTTCAAAAAAGCAACATATCCAAATGGCCGCGATCGGGGGAAATCCTTGGCGCCTATTCAAAATCTCCATTCACACCGTCTTGGCAGGCCTTTTTCCGCCGCCACACGTTCAATTTTCTTACAGGGCGGCGGACTATTCTCCAAGATCGAAAATACGATCATTGGATTTCATTTTCACGCGGAAACAGGAAGCAGCCACTTTCGCGAAACAGACGAATTTTGCCCTCAAGCAACCGAACCTCGCACCGAAAATACGCCGCCAGGCATTCTTTACACAAAAAATCCTGTGCTGTGCGACATACCAGCTTTTTGTAAAGGCCGATCTCGTCGTTCATCAATTCTTTATCGCATTGACGGCACTGGCTCATCCCTCATCTACCACCTTTGCACGCAGCAGCAGGCAGTCATGGGCCTCCACTGCGGCTGTATACCGATAATCACAGGTTTCGCTGACGACGCCACTCCAGAGATCGGTAAGGATTAGCTTTTTCCTGCAGGAACGGTTTAAGCCCAGCTCCGCCATACAAAAATAGAAATTACTAAGCGTATCCGACAGGTTAAACAGCCCGATCGCAAAATCACCGTTGCTCAACAGCCGGGCCAGGATAAAGCAATCCTCCGTCCCGCCGCGCACCGCCGCCTGACTGCCGCCAATCACAAACGGCTGACAGTAAGCCGGATCCTGATCAATCGCGATAACGTCTTTATTCAAAAGGATGGAGCGGCTTTGTTCATCCATACAGCGGATATCGCAGCCAATAATCAAAGGAGAGGCCAAAAAAGCCCAGAGGGAAAAATGCGTCCTGTATTGGATAAAATCACATCCCTGAAGGCCTACATGGCCCTTCCCATTCATTCCAACGACCAGCATATCCATATCATTAAAGCATCCATGCCCATTATACGGAAACAGCGCCCGCTGCTGTTTGGCCAGCGCCTTGATAGACTCCCAGGAATCGACAATGTCCGAAGTGGAGCGCCACATCTGCGCCCCTGTCGTTTTGATCCATTTATGGGTTTCATCTGCGCCCCACGAACAAGCGCTAAACAGAATATCCCGCCCGCAGTTGGCCAGGGCTGTCCCCATCCGGCGGTAGAGCAGATCCCCTCTGTCCTCCGCCGGCTTAAAGCAATAATCATATTTGAGAAAATCAACGCCCCATTCCGCGAAGCTTTGCGCATCCAGGAACTCGTGTTCATAGCTTCCCGGATACTGTGCGCAGGTCATACAGCCCACACACGAGTAGAGGCCAAATTTCAGCCCTTTCTGATGCAGGTAATCCCCCACCGCCTTTAAGCCGTGAGGAAATTTCACCGGATCCGCCGCCAGACGGTGGTTTTTGTCCCTCTGCGGCAGCGCCCAGGTATCATCAATGACCAGATAACTGTAGCCGGCATCCCGCAGCCCGCTTTCTACTAGGGCATCGGCGCTTTCCCGGATAAGCTGCTCGCTGATTTTCTCCGCAAATGTATTCCATGTGTTCCACCCCATAGGAGGCGCTGCCTGTATCATAGAGAACCATTCCCTTCTTTATGCCGGACCGACGGGCAAAGCGCGCGGTGAATGCCGCTTGCGCTTACTCCGCCGTATCGAAAGAAACGCATACCTTGCCGTTAAGTCCCGGGACAGGCAACGCCATATGGGAGGAAAATTCGTCCCGATACTGCCCCACCAGAGTGGTGGCCACTTCCAAAGTGAGAACATTATTGCCGCTGCGGACAGCAGTACCGATATCCCACGCATACGGCCAGGACAGCCGGATTGGCAGCATGTGCCCGTTCAGCTCTCCTGTAACCGTTTCTCCCGCATCTTCCATATGCAGGACGGCCCGTTTTACGCGATCGGGCAGCTGAAACGCCGCCGTATACCGGATTATGCCGGAAAAGCTGAGAGGATCCGCAGGCGGCTGTTCCGTCCATTCCGCCGTATCTGCCCACCGATAGGCAATATGCCAATCGGTTAATTCCAGGGAGAAGGCACCCTGGCAATAAACCGGCTCCGCCTTCACGGCCTGATCCTCCGCTTCACCGGAAAATACAAACACCTGCGCTTCCTGTGGGGCCAGTTCCAGCCGTGCGGCCCCATTTCCCATGCCGGAGCGATACCATGCATCTTCCATGGCATCGTACCGCAGCGCCGGCTGCGGCATAAGCGTCTCCACAACGGTATCCACCGGGTGCGTAGGATGTTCGTTAAACAGCATCCATATATCCGTGTTGCCCTTACGGTACCAATACGTGCGCAGATAAGGCTCCTCTCCGCTGCAGCGGATCGTACGCAGGGCATCCAGCCGCGCAGCCAGCTGCGGCAGAGGAACTGTCTGCGCACCGGCCAGCAGAGAACGAGAAAGCGCCATTCCACTGCTTTCTCTCTTTGGAAACGCATCGGCAAAAATAACCGGAAGCCCTTCGTCCGTCAGACGTTTAACCTGTTCAAGAAGCGCTGCCGGCGCCGCTTCCATATACGGGATAATCAGCGCCCGATACCGTCCCCTGCCGATCCGCAGTTCGCCATTTTCCATCCGTCCGGATGCCAGCGAATCGATCGGCAGTACGTCGGCATGTATCTGCCGTTTTTTCAGGACGGCCATTGGCTTTTGCGTCAGCATGCAGCGGCCGCCCCATTCGCCTTCGCCATGATAAAGCACCGCCGCACAGCCGGGACGTTCCCCGCCGTCCAGCAGGCTGGCTATTCTTTCCATATACCGGCACAAATGGCCAAAGCCAGGGAACTGCGGGTTTTGGCCGTGTGCATAAAAATGCGGCGGGCAGTCCTCATCAATTCCCGGCTTGGGGCTGAACGCATGCGGCACAAAAAAGTTGACCCCCCGCACCAGCATAAAGTTCGCCATCCACTGCATCAGCCGGTTCCCTTCGCCCCAGCCATAGGCGCCAAAAATTTCACACATTGTCCGTCCGCGTTTTTTGTCATCAATAGATGCCGCTGAAACGCCAAGTTCCGTCAGGCAATAGGTGAAAAATTCCTCGTCGGCCGCTTTGCTGCAGGGCCATGAGTGGAATCCGTTATCCCGTCCCGGCTGCAGCTGATGCAGCACCACATCAATTCCACCCATGCTTTGCCCGTCCAGCGCCCTGAAAAAATGGCCGGCGCCGTAGCCGATACGCGCATGCGCATTGTTGTCCTCGATCACATGCCCGATATATTCGACACCGTGCTGTGCGCACCAGTCCCCCACCTGCCGGCTCATATTCTCCCGATACAGCTCGCTTATCAAATCCATATAGGCATAGCGCACCGGCATGGTGCTTTCACCCATATCCGCGAACAGATCGGGCAGGGACAGGATCGCATCCCGCCCCAGCTTTTCTGAAAACTGATCGGTAAAATATACGCTCCAGGGCAGGGGGCCGTCGGTGCCCAGAATTTGATCGTATCGCGAAACGCTCATAAAGGAGGATTCGTCGGAGAAAAAGCCGGCGAACACACCGCCGAAATCCTCCTTATACCGGGCATAATGCGCTTCATATACCGTGTCCAGCAGAATACGCACCGATTCCTTGACCAACAAATTCGTGTAGCTGTCCGCCCGCCCACCCGTGGCCTGCGGCGTGGTCACAAAAAAATACAGCATATACCGGGCGTCATCCAGATCCAGCATAAGGCGATCCCCGTCAATATTCCCTGTTAAATCGATCCGTTCTCCCTGTTCGCTCACGGCCACAGCGTAAGAAAGCGTTTCCCCCTGCCGCAGATTCCGGAAGCACCAATGCTTTTTCAACGGTCCAACAACCGGCATGGTGGAGCAGGCGAGGTACTGCCTGCGCAGGGCGCTGTCCGCTTTCGCGACAGCCCCCGCCGCATAGCCGGTGGGGAAGAAAGCGTCGTCCAGCACATACATCCGCATACCGCGGCGGCGGCATTCCTCCAGAATAAAGTCCACATCCCTCCACCAGCCGGGGCCGACAAAATCCGGGTGCGGGCGGGACTCTATACATAGAGCGCGGATGCCGCAGGCATAAATCTGCTCTATCTCCTCCGCCAGCGCTTCATGGCTTTCTCCGTGTAACCACAGGAACGGCAGCATGTGGCCGCCCGGGGCGCTTTCAAACAGATGATCCAGCATAGCTTTTCTCTCCTTACTGATCGTTTCATGCCGTATGTTGCTTATGGATAAAGCGCCGCCAAGGCAGGCTGGCCAGCAGCGAAACCGCAAGCCCCAGTATGCATAGCAGAAGCAGCAGGACGTTCACACCGCCCCACCCCCAACGATCCGCCGTGAAGCCAAGCCCCCAGCCGGAAAGCGCGCTTCCAAGATAGGTCGCGGTATTGGTCACTCCCGCTATTGTAGACGAGCGGCCCGACTTCATAAATTGCAGCGGTACAAAGCTAATCAATATGGTGTTGATACCCGCCGTCAGCGTACTTACCGCTGCGTACAGAACAATATGGACAATCGGGTGAAAAGAGCCGAACAAAAGCACCGCCAGCAGTCCCAGGGCCGAGCAGGCAAACAATATGCCGCTGTTTACCATATCATTGCCCTGGAAACGCTTTTCCGTCCTCTTTATCAGCCATACCGACAGACTGTTCATCAGCGGTATAGCGGCGGATAAAAAGATGGCGTATGCCGCCTCTATATGAAACGTATCCGTCACCATCTGCGGAAGCCACGTCAGAATTCCATCCTTGAGAATTCCCATAAACAGTATCGCTATTAAAATGAGCGGCAGACCCGACAGCCAGTACAGCCGGATCCGTGGGATCGCCGGGCGGGGGGCGGACGCTGCCCGCCCCCGCGGCCCATCCGGCCGGATCGAGCCCGCCGTATGCGAAACAACCAACCAGCCAACGGCGCTGAGTCCGCCCATAGCGGCGGGCACGAAAAAGGACACCCTCCAGGAAAAGCAGGTGCTCAGCCACGCCGTCAGCAGATACGTACCCGCCTGTCCGAATGCCGTACAGTAGGAGAAGGAAAGTATAGCCCCGCGCAGCCGCTCCTCCGGCATATATATCGTCAGCAGCCGGACCATCGGCGCCCAGAGGAAAGAACTGCAAATGCCGTTCAGGCCCCATGCCATGCGCATAACGGAAATATCACCCGAGGCCCCCATCAGCACATTGCTGACGGTAGACCCCACAATCCCGCAGAAAATGATTGCCTTGGGATTCAGCCTGTCGCCCAGGAAACCGCTGATAAGCTGCCCGAAGCCATAGGTTACAAACAGGATCGAGGCGATAAGGCCCAGTTCATGCATATCCAGGCCTTCCGTTTGACCGATTACGACCATCGCTGCCGCATAATTGTAGCGAAGAAAGTAGTTCGTAAAGTAAACGATCCACCCCATAATGCCTATTTGCCAATAAGGCTCCACTTGTTTTATCCGCAGATGCGGCATAAAGCATTGCTCCTTTTATTGAACGCGCAGGGCAGCCACCATTCGCCCGTGACGGCAGGAATACCCGTTCAGCGTGACGTCTTTATTTCCCTTCATATACCATCCGAACCATATTGTGCAAAAAAGCTCTCCCGGTACATATCGGTCCTTCCATGCAGGCGGGCAAGCTCCTCCCGCGCCTGCACATCCCCGGCAACAAAGCGGCGCATGAGCCGCCCCTCTTCATGGCAAAGCTCCTGATACAGGGGGAAATACTGCTCATAGAGGAACATCGCGTAGCTCACCATCCGATAGGAAGAATAATACCGCGGCTCCTGCCCACGATATTCGTCCATAGCCACGCTGTACTGGCCCCGGACGGCTTCGATGATATCGTCCCGGCTGTTGCTTCGGGCGAGAACCATCGTTTTCGTGTACTCGAAATAGATATGATCGATCGTACCGTGTGTGTCACTGCTTCCTACAACGGGAATCTCGCAGCCCTCGGAACGCAGCTGGTGATAAAAGGCGATCTGCATCATATTTTCATGATTGGTCATTCCGCCGGTTAATTCAAATGCGTCCACAAGACCGTTACGCAAATACAGCTCGACAAACTCGTTGGTCACGTTATGGACATCTGAAATCCAAAACGGATGGCATAAAATCGCCATGCCGCCACCCTCGCGGATGGAATCGATGGTTTCCAGGCAGGCGGCATGGACATACGGATCGATGTTGGGGTAAACTTCCCGGATGGACGCCTGCCGCTTTTTCACCCGCTCCATCCACTCCGGCCGCCCTGGGTTTCCCCATGGACAGCCGTCGATTTTGGTCAGGAACGTTTCATTTACCGAAAAGTCACCGCCGAAATTCACGATGTGAACCGGACAATAGGGCGGGTGCGCCTCTTCGCCCGGGTAGATGCAAAAATCCATGGGGATCCCGCGGTATGCCTCAATGGCCCGCAGGGAGGAATCCCGGCGTCCGTGATCGGTAATGGCGATGAAATCATAGCCCGCCTGCCGGTACATCGCTGCCACAAATTCGGGCGATTCCGTCCCGTCCGAAAAGCAGGAATGCACATGAAAATCCCCCAGAAAGGGCCGCCGTTCGAACAGATCCGGCTTCAGCGCGTACACCGATGTCTTCAGCCGCATTTTCTCCTCGTTTTCCAGATATACGCGGATCGAATGCTCCTGCTCCCCCTGAAACGCATGGGTAAAGCACAGGACGCCGTCCGTGCATACGGCACGCGTTTCAAACACCGGCGGCCTTGAGGGGCTGCCGGTATCGCTGGTCAGCGGCACGACGCGGATGGTATACGTCCGGCCCTCTTCAAATGCAGCATGATAATCCAGCGGCCGTATCCGGACCGACGTCTCCCTTCCCTCTAAAACCACCTTCGGCCTGACCTCATAGCAATAGGCGTTATGTTCTATAGGCAGCATCCCTGTTCACTCTCTTTCTATGTCACTGCAGAGTATCGACTGTTTTTCCCCGATTATTGTCAGGCGGCTATTTCGATCCTGCCCCGTTTCCATCTGATAGGTTTGGAAATCCTCAAAGCGATACTTCTTGCCATATATGTATGCCAGCGGTTGGGCTGCAGACTGGATGTATTCGTTCTTGTCAATTACAAACTGATGATACGCATGCGGATCCAGGGTTGAAAAAATCGCCGCCTCACAGCCGGCATCCGTCCAAAACTCGTTGTCTCGTATGGAGCAATATACCTCGCCCGCAGGCAGATTCTTTTCCTTCAGCCAGATTAAAACAAAGGTGCAGGCGCGAATGGATTCTATTCCCTCCGTACGGCGCGGGGCCGGTTCCCCCTGCATAGTAAACGCGCCCCCCGCTTCCATACAGCGGTTATGCTCAAACACAATGTCCTTTGATGACGGGCCGCGCCATTCATAGGCGGCCAGGCCGCACCGCCGGAACAGGTTGTGACGAAAAATCAACCGCTGCGGCGTCTGGCTCTGCGCGTTTCCCTGATGGGTAATACCGGAATCATAGATGTCTTCAAAAACACAGTGCTCCACCACACAGTCGCTGGCTCCGTTCCAAAACTCCACGGCGTTCCCCAGCCGTACCCTTTGCTCCCGATCAAAAACGCCGCCGCCAATACAGCGAAAGGTGCAGTTACGGATATGGATATGATGGGCCTGTGTGGCGCTGAAGCCATGAACGCCGCTTTTTTCAAAGGTCAGATTTTCGATCACCGTATATTGTCCGGCGCAAACAGCCGCCCTGGAACCCCACACCACCAATTCGATCGAACGGTAAACCATAGCGGGATTGCCGCTGCAGGCCAGGTACAGGCTGCCGTTGCGGGCCTCCGCCTCCTTGTATTGCATACTATATCCCAGCCGATCGTAGGTCCATTCTCCCGGCTTTTTCAGATCCTCCAGCGACCAACGCAGGTTTCCAAACGCTTCCCCATCGTTGAATACAATGTTGCACATTTCGCTGGGAATCGGATCCGTAAACCGCCAGAGGCCGGGAAGTGCCTCCTGCCATTGCGCAGGCGATCCCGCCGGTATCGCCAAATTGACAACAGGGTTTTTCCCTGTTCCGTACGCACCGTAGGTGACGGCTCCCTTTTCGCTTCCGCCGCTGAGGAACAGGGCGGAACGGATAACCGTCCCTCTTTTGAATAATACCGTATCTCCCGGTTCAAAGGTGCGGCCGCTGACAGAAGAAAGCGGTGCATATATGCTTTGGCCGTCGTTACCAGCCGCGCCCTTTTCCGGATCCACATAATATATCATGATTTCCTATTGATCCCTTCGATTTTATAAGGCAGCAGCTTATACCGCCCCGAAGCGGCCGGCTTGACAAACACGCCGCTGTCATACCGTTCATCTTCAAAGGAATAGCCGTCCGGCAGGAACATATAGCCCTGTAACCCCTCCGGCACCTCCACATCCAGCTGAATACCATCCGCCGCGCGCTCCCAGCGGACAAAAATTTTCCCCTCGGGCGCCAGATGATATCCCTCAGCATATTCCAGCGCCTCAATAAACTGCGGGCGGATATCCAGCCTATGCGCCGGGCAGTCGTAATGGATGCCGGCCAGCCAGCGAAGGAACCAATGGCCGACATCCCCCCAGAACTGGTGGTTGCGGGAATCCAGCCATTTTGTTTTTGGCAGCATGAAATTTTCCCACAGCGTGGTGGCCCCCTGTGCAATCAGCCAGCCAAAGGAGGGAAAGTCCGGCTGCGTGATCAGTCTGAACGCCAACTCCGCCTTACCAAACTCCGCCAGCACATGGAACAGAACCCGCCCGCCGAGGACGCCGACGTCCATAACGCCGCCATCCCTCTCAATCATTTCTACCAGCCGTGCAAAGGCCGCCGACTTCTCTCCCGGTTCGAACAAATTGTAGTGGATCGCCATAGCCTGCGACGTCTGGCAATTGCCGAGCACCGTTGCCGTTTGAAAATCGAGCAGCCTTTTACGAGCGGCGGCGCGCAGCTGATCATAAAAGCTGCGGGCAAACGCGGCCTGTAAGGGCCGGCCGGCCGCCTCAAAAAGGACGGCCGCTTTGGCGCACATATCCATACAGGTAACGGTATCGGTCAATTCCACCGGTGCTTTAAACAGCCATGCACCGCGCCCGGCATGGCTCCAGTCCCCCAAGCCAAAGGCCACCAGCCCGTCCTCACGGACGCGGGTGGTCAGATATTCCAGATACCGCAGCATGGCATGGGCGTTTTCCCGCACAACGGCAAGATCGCCCCGGTATTTCCACAGATAGTACGGCACCCAGATAACCGCACAGTCCCAGGCCGGGCCATTCAGGTGCGTATAGGCATGGCCGCTGGTGGGGACGATACCCGGCAGCCCGCCCTGCTCCGCCTGCGCCTTGCGGAGCATCTGCATCCACTGCCGGAAATTGTTATCCGGCTCCAGAAACAGCAGGATATTCTCTGTAGAAAGTGCGGCATCCGCCGTCCAGCCGTTTTTCTCCCGGTGGGGACAATCGGTCAGATAATGCTGAAAGTTGGAACGCGCAGAGCGCAGGGTGATATCGCAGACCGCATTGGCGATCGCATTGGAGCAGCGGAAGCCGCCCCGCTCCCGCATGTCAGTGGACAGCTCCTGATAGAGCAGCGCATCGGGCGCCGCCTGCTCCGGCGTCAGGCCGGCCACCTCCACATAGGAGAACCCATGATAGGTAAACCGGGGCGTCCATTCCTCCATCTCGCCGCCCTTACAGATATAACAGTCGGTCTGCCCATAATCGAAATCCGGCTCCTTGTACTGGCTGTCCTCTTCCGACAGGCCGTTGGGCCACAGCCTTTCACGATGGTACAGCGTGATTTTCTGCCCGGCCTGCGCCCCGCGTATGCGCAAACGGCACACGCCGGCGCTGTTGACGCCGAAGTCATACAAATAGGTATCCCCCGCCCGCTCGACAGAAACCGGCTGTCTTTCACCGATTACCACAATGGGATTCGCGATGTTGGGGATAAGCTCTCCGCGCGGCGGCGGTGCTTCCTCGGCAAACGCCCAGCCGCTGTCGTCGTAGCCCGGCTCCGCCCATCCCGGCAGCTCCCGCCGGGCATCATAGCTTTCGCCGCCCCGGTAATCGTCGGATAAAACAGGCGACGGCGCTGTACGGAAGGAGGCATCCGATTGGATGACCGTTTCCCCCAGCTGCAGCCGCAGCGCCACGGACGGCGCGGCACGGAACCGGGCCGTGGTGAATTCGGAAGGTCCCGAGTTAGGCGAATTGACCAAGCCGTTTCCCAGCAATAAGCCCAGCACGTTCTCCCCCACATGCAGATAAGGCCGCAGATCATAGGTGTCCACATACAGTGCATCGTCCGGATTGCTGATATAGGGCGCCATCATCCCCCGGGTGATCCGCTTCCCGTTGATAAACAGTTCATAAAACCCGGCCGCCGTAATTTCCAGCGGCGCGGCCGCCGGAATCTCCTTGATGGAAAATGCCCGCCGCATATACGGCGCTGAAACCGGATGATCCATCTCATTGCGCTGTGCTCCCGCGCGGATGAACAGGATAGGATACTCCATATAGTCCCTTCTTTCTTTTCTCCGAAAGCCGCCTTATCCGGCAACACAGTTAAGCGGCTGTGCTCCTGCCTATCCGGAGCATTGGGTATCCATCGGTATCTATTTTGCGGCTTTCCGTCTCCATACAAGCAGGAACGTTACCCCGCCGGTAGCCACCAGCAGAACAGCCCCGCCGATAATCCAAGGCAAAACCGGCCGTTTCTCCGGCATATTACCGGTCTGCCGATCCGATGTGGCCACGCTTGTTGCTTGGCCCGGAGCGGTCGTACTGCTCTCGCCCGAAGTACCTTCTCCCGAAGTGCCTTCTGCTGTATCGGTTGTCTCCGGCTCGCTTTCGGTTGCGTCCGGCTCGGCAGGAATAACCGGGGCTTCTGTACGGACGCTGTTCGTACGGGCGGCTTCCGTGGTGGAAGAGGGCTCGGTATTGACGATTGCCGGCGCTATCTGAACGCCATAAACGCCCCAGTCCACAATGCTGGCATAGGACTGGTACAGCTCCTCCGTCTCACTGTTCGGCCTGTCGATGTACAGGCGGACATACCGCGCCCGTATCTGCGCTATGTCGCGGGTGGTGCTGTCATACCAGTTGCCCATGACCACGTCGGCGTCCTTCCAGTTTCTGCCGTCCATACTGTATTGCAAACGATAGTCACAGGTATTGGTTTTGACGCCGCGGTCAATCGTGTTGCCATGCTCCACCTTCCAGCGGTTGAGCAGATAGAGGCCCTGCAAATCGATCGACACCCAGGAACCGGTGCCCTCCGCGGTATCCCAGCTGGTCCATTCCCCATCGTTGGCCAGGGCGGCGTCCTCGGCGGCCACGCTGGCCTGGGCTGGCTTTCCCGTGGAAACCGGATTCCGATCCAAAGCCTTTATCTCTACCGATTTCACCTTGCTGCCGTCAAAGCCATAGGCCGCCAGCGACGGTACATCGCCCAGGAACATCCAGCCCTCGCCCTGACAGCCGTCCTCCTTATAGAAGGTGATCGCCCTGTCGCCCGCCATACGCAGCGAGGCCGCCTTCGCCGGATCAAATCCGGCCTTTTTCAGCTGCGCCTGCGAATAGCGCCCGTCCGACAGCGTCTGCCTCTTCTCGCCGCCAAAATCCGTCCCGCTGTAGGTCACGATATCGCCGACAGGCGCATACGTGCCGCTGGACAGCCCCGGGATCTCCTCCAGCGATACCACCCGGGGATCGTTCAGAAACGGCTCCACATTGGTGGCCGACGGATAGAGCAGCGTATCGGTCCACAGGACGATGAAACTGGTCCGCGGCATTTTTAGCTTTAATTCATTCATAAACCGCCCGTAATCCGCTTTCATGGAGGCGGAGGGAAGGCTGGTCGTATGATCCCCATTGGCGGAAAGCCCCAGCTCGGATATACCGAAGGGTTTGCCGGTGGCAATATAATTGCTGTAATCCCAGCCCCACTGCCAATATTCCTCCAGCCCGTTCCCGCCGTTTGGATACATGGTGGGACAGAGGACATCCACCACATCGTCCCCGGGATAATAGCCAAAGCCATCCGTATCCAGATGGGTGTTGTTTTTGGAACCCGGAATAAGCGGCGTATACCCAAAGAGGATGTTGTTCAGCCCGCGTTCCTCCACCAGATAAGCGAACAGCTGGCGCCAGATGTTTTTAAAATGCTCCTTGCCCTCCTTGGAATACGCACGGAAGCAGGGGTGGTTGGTCATTTCGCCAAATGCACGGAACAACACCGTGATGCCTCTGTCCTGCAGTTTTTCGAGCCCATCGCCCCACTGCTTGACAATGGCCATATAGTCATTATACAGATCCCTGTCGCGTTCGGCATAGCTGCTGTCAAAGTGGCGCAAAAACATATTGGGGTTGCTCTGATACAAATCGCCGTATTTTTCAATGAAAATGTATTCCCACTGGTTGCTGAAATGCATGATCAGAATCCGGCCCTCGCTGTATGCCTTTTCCGCCTGCTCCAACGTGTAATCGAATTCGTAGGTTGTAGAGGTGTTGTTTTTCAGCGGGAAATGCAGGCCCAGCATACCGACCTGAAAATCATATTCCTTCTCGATGTATTGATGGTGATCCCGGAAATTTTCGGGGGATTTCCCGCCGTATCCGTTGGTATCCGGCCAGTCGAAGGCCCCCAGGATCGTCTGTTCTGAAAAGGAGACGTCCCGCAGATAATTCAGTATATTCCGCGCCGCTTGGCTGGCGTTGGGGTTCGCCGGGCCGTCCGCCGCCGTGCCCGCCTGCGCCGTACTGGCCGCGGGCGCGGCCACTGCCGCCAGGCCGGCTGCCAGGCTTCCCGCCAGCAATATCCCGATCAGGGCAGTAAAGACTTTACCTGAACGTTTCATTTTTGGCCCCCTCCTCGTCTTTTCCTGAATATTCCCATAGCGGTGAGCGCAGCCGGCGGAAGCGCCAGCAGCCAGGAAACGGGAACGCCGGTAGGCGGCGTCTCGCCGCCCGGCTCCTTATCGCCGTTCAAATTGCCGTAATCGCCGCCGATGTCCGCCGCGCCGGGCAGGACGGCGCCGCGCAGCATATCTTCAAAAACAGCCAGCGTCCCCAAGCTTCCGCGCAGGTAAGTGGTCACAGATGCATCGCCGAAAAACGTATAGGGAAGCTCCTGCAGTTCCCCGTCAAGAACACGGCAAAGCCGTTTTCCCGCGGCGCGGCTTTTCTCCGGCATAGGCAGCTCGATTTTGACGATACGTCCGCCGAGGGCCGCCTCGCCCAGCACATTTCCGGAGGCGTCCAGCAGTTCAATGGTAAGGGCGCTGTCCAGCAGCTTCAAATGTGCGCTGCCGGCCGCCGCCTGCGCCTGCGCCGGAATCTCCCCCCTGCGTATGCGAAGGCCCGCCGCCCCGCTGAACAGATCGTCTGCGCGGCTGCGCAGGATCGAAACCCTGACCCCGGAGGCCGCGTCCTCAAAGCTCTGGGCTACTGCCGCGTCCTTGGGCTTCACCCCGTTGGAATAGACAGCCAGCTGATCCAGACGGCCGCGTTTGTCGGCGCCCGATATATTGATCACGCGCAGGCCGATATACCGGCCGACGGGCTTGCCCACGCCGTCCTCTTCCTTAAAGATAAATCTCTGCTGCGTCCCGCTGTAGGGAACCGCCGGGTTATACCGGCCGCGGTTGTTGTAATAGACCGCCCGGTTCGCCGCTGTATACAGGGTATCCCGATCATCGCCGATATACAGCTCGTATTCCTGCGTCGTGAAATCGACGCCGTCCGCGAACCAATAATGCACAATCACAAATTCGTCGATGGGAACCGATTGCAGCAAATCATACGTGAAGCTTATCGGCTCATTGTCCCCATTGGGCGAGAGGTAATCGGCATGGCTCTCGGCATAGATCTGCCCGTCCACCAGATTCCATTCATTGCTGCCCTCAAACTTGGCCTCCTGATTCAGATCGGTGGTCAGCTTGGGCGTTAATCCCAGCAGCAGGTTATCGTATTTCCTTTCACTCAGCCACGCGCTGGTGACGCCGGTGGTTTTGACGTCATAGACCGCGTGCGTCTCGGGAACGGGCGGAGGCGGTGTGCCGTCATAAACGGCCACCTCGTCCATCCAGATGTTGTTGGCGCCCCAGGAGGGCCCGTGGATTTCCACGCCGATATACCGTCCCGCAGGTGCCTGCCCCTCCAGGAACCGGAAGGAAAGCCCCGCAGCGTTGCGCACATTCTGATACGTGATGTCCTCTGCCGCCGCTTCCGTAAAGAGAGCGGCCGGGGTATCGGCAATCGAAATCCGATAGCTTTGGTGCTGATTGCCGGAGAACTGGTTGCCGGCTTGGTCCTGGCCCGTGGCGGCCATGAGCACCACCTCGGTAATCGGGCCGCTCTTTTCCAGATCATAGACAAAGCGGCCCGGCCCCTCCCACAAATGGTTCGTATCGCCTAGGACGCCGTTGGTCCAGAATCGCTTCACATCGTCGCCGACGCGCCATTCCGTCCACGCATCCTGCTCCAGCCTCTGTGCGGTAAACAGCTTGCCGCGCAGAAGGCTGACGCTGTGCCGGTTGTTGACATACGCCTCGTCCAGCCCCTCGCTCACAACCTCATAGGTCGGGGGCTCGAGATTTTCGCCAAAAACCGCGATTTCCCGCATTTGGATGTTGCCGCCGGCATCGCTGGCCCCATGGATCTCCAGGCCAATCCACCGGCCCTCCGGCCTCTTCGCCTCATCCTCATAGGCAAACGAAAACACATTCTGGTCGCCCGGATTGGTGTAGTTGATCGTTGCGTTCGCGTTTTCCGTGAACAGATCCGTTTCCTCGTCCGCGATAGAAATTGTATAGCGCCTGTGGTTGGGCCCGCTGTTTCCGTTATGCGCAAAAAGCAGAATCTCGGATATTTTATGCCGGCTGCCCGCGTCGAACACAAACCGCAGCGGGGAGTCCGTGGTCTGTCCCACGTTTATGGGAAAATTGTAACGGCCGTCGGTCCACTCCTGCGCATTGTGCCCTTCCGTCCACGCGCTGCCATCCGACGCTTTGGCCGCCGAGGCGGGCTTCCCCTTCAGCACATTATCCGCGAAGCTGGCCTCGACCCGTTCTCCCAACTCCTTGTCATCTGTGACTTTCTCCGCCGACACTGTGTAATCACGGGGCGTCGCATCCTCCCCAAAAACCGCGATTTCACTCAAACGAATATGGCCGCCGTCATAATGGTCGCCCTGGATCTGTACGCCTATCCACCGGCCGGTGGTTTCCTTGTTCTCTTCACAGGCGAAGGTAAAGACAGTGTTGTCACTCTGATTCCGGTAGTTGACCAGCTTCCCCTGGTTGTCACAGTAAAGCAGGGCTTTTTGGTTCTTTGTAAAAAGCTCCTCCTCTTTATCGGCAATGGAAATCTTATAGTTCCGATGGCTTGGGCCGGGACTATCCGGATGAGCAAAAAGTGTAATTTCCGATACCTTGTATGCGCCCTCCAGGTCAAACTGAAAACGCAGCGGATATTTTATCCTGTCTCCCACATTCACTGCATTGTTGGCAAAGCCGTCGGTCAGCGCACTCGCCGTATATTCGCCTTCATTCGGCGCCCATGCTTCGCCGCTGTCCGCCCGTTTTGCTGTAACCGGCTTGTTTTTCAGGATATTCCTTCCGTCAGCGGCCTGTATGCGCGCCGTCAGTCCGTCCATGGCCAGCGCCGCCGCCGTCGCCGTATAGGCGGAAGCGGGCAGCGCGGTCTCATAGGCGGCCAGCTCGTCGAGGCAGAGATTCCCGCCGCCGCCTTCTATTTCAAATCCGACAAAGCGGCCCCTCCAGGCTTGTTCCGCCCGGAAAGAAAAATCCCTCTGGTAATATGTCCCCTTCCGGATATCCGTGGTATCTCCCTGGCTGCTGCTTTCTACATTGCTGTGGGAAACAACCAGATTCGCGGCATTGAACAGGTTTTCCTGATTGTCGGCAACGTATGCCTTATAGCCCTTGTGCCACCAGCCGCCCGAGACCGTATCGTTCGGGGCGCCTATGGCCAGCAGCTCCCGGATATCCTTCGCTTCTCCCAGAGCGTAGACAACCCGGCTCGTCTTGTCGGAGCCCAGCCCCGCCTGACGGCCCACGGCCCCGTCTGTCCAGGCCGCCAGCTCTTCCTGTTTCGCGTTATCCGCCAGCAAATCCGCCCAGCCGCCGTCCGTTTGCTGTTGGGCAGAAACCAGGTTGCCTTTGGATAACAGGTTGGGCCGCATCTGGAGATATGCGGTGTCAAGGCCTGTGATCGCCACATCGTAGCCGCCGGGGGCCGGTCCATAAGCGGCCAGCTCGTCGATCCAAATACCGCCATAGCCGTTAATTTCAACGCCGATATATTGTCCCGTCCAACTTGTGCTCTCATTAGCCTTAAATAAAATTTCCTTTGCATAGGAGGGATTGGTGTCGGAGCTCGTCTTATTGTTATGCACAAGAATTTTGTTTGCGTCCGCAGTAAACAGCGCCTGCGCGCTATTGGCAAATGAAATGGTATATTCCTCATGCCAATCGCCATTCTGCCCGGCAACCTGTCCTTTGGCTCCTATGACCAGAAACTCGGTTATCGTGCAGGGCTTTCCCAGATCGTAGACAAACCGGCATGTGTCATTGGCATCATTTCCACCGAGCGTAATGATACTTTCATCCTGCAATTGTCCGTTGATCCAACGCATCTGTTCTGTCTCGTCAACAGCTAATGTCTGCCACTGGCCGTCGAACTGCCTCTCCGCAGAGAGCAGCTTCCTTCCTGCAAGCAGGTTATCCGCATGACGTCCGCCGATTTTCTCGTTGTCAAATTTGCTTGGGACTTGCTGTCCTTGCCCATTCGTATAATCGCCGCCGCTGGCTTCAACCGTGTAGTCGGGCTCCGCAGATGCCGGCAGACCGGACGACGGCAGCAGCGATAAGATAAGCGCCGCAGCCAGGCCCATACTGAGCAACGCTTTAAAACGATATCGGCCCATAACTCTCTCTCCTTTTATCTGATCATTGACACGCTATTTCCAATTCTTAAGCTGGCTGTTTACCAGCCCGTCCAGAATGCTCTGGTATTTTGTGAGCGTCGCCGTCACGTCTGCGCCGTTGATGATCTCCTTCTCCATGTTATGGCACTCGATATAGGCGGTGGTGGTGGTGTTCCGGAAGCCCTGGTAGAAAATATTCACCTTGCCCACACTGGCAATATCGTTGAGGATCTTTTGCTCCGCCTCCGTTATGGCGTGCGCACCGGTAGAGGGATAATTGCCCTGGTTGCTCTTATACAGCAGATACGCGACGGCAAAGCGCGGATCCGGGCTCCCCTTGCTCGCGCCAACGCAGACCGGCGCGCCGGTGGCGTACAGGTTATATGTCCCCTCCTTCTGCTGGGGAGGCGGCACCACGCCCAGCAGGCTGGTCTTTCCGCCGTTCCAGGCTGGAGACTTGGCGTCCGCGATCGACTTCTTGATAGAGACATAATGGTTGCGGGAACCCACAACCATGGGATATTTCCCGGAGGCCAGGCCGCTGTAGTTAAACATCTCGTATTTGCCTTTTTCAAAATAGCCGGCGTTGATCCATTTTTGCAGCTGATTGAACGCAGCGAACATCCCCGGATCGCTTTTCAGATTGACCGAAAACGCGGTGTCGCTTTTTCTTGAGATGTAGGAAGCGCCCGTGGATTCCGCCAGGCCGTGTACCGTATCCATCAGGTGTTTTCCCTGTGCGGCGTTGGCAAACGCCTTTGCCATCTCTTCAAAGGCCGCCCAGGTCCATTTTCCCTTCGTCCACAGCGTGTAGGGATCCTTCGCCCCGCCGAAGCCGGCGTCTTCCAATGCCTGCTTGTTGTAGAAAAACAGGCCGGTCACCCCGCTGAGCGGATCGGCCAGCGCATACAGCTTACCATCCTTGCCGCGGAAGCAGTCGGAAAGGCTCAGGGAGATACCGCCCTTTTCCATATGCGCCGGATCATACAAATCCTTATCTGTAAAATAGTCGTTGAGCGGCACGGCCAGATCGTTGACCAGCACCGTCGGGAAATGGGTGCTTTCCAGCATGAGGATGTCATAATACCCGCCAGACAGCACTCTTTTGGAAAGCGCGTCCAAATAGGTATCGTAAGCGATAACTATCGGATTGATCCGGCATTTGAACTGCGCCTCGAATTTTTTGGTAAACGCCTTTTCATCCTCCGTCGGGGCTTTGTCGCTGGTGTAAGCGATCGAGAAGGTTTTCCCCTTAAAGTCCAGCCCCTCCAGCAGGGAGCTTTTCCCCTTCTCCGGTGTCGTGTTGGCCTTGGTGGACGTGGGACCGTCTTTCGACTGCGTCTTGGTAACCGGCGGCTGTTTCCCGGAGGCCTCGGATTTCCCAGGCCCGGCGCTGGTGTTTTTCACACTTTCTCCGCCCGTCGCTTCCTCCGTCCGGACGTTGGATTCCTGTGTGCTTTCCATTGCGGTGGTGGTGTCTGCATGGCTTTCGCCGCCCACACTTTCGGGCGGGGTTGGCTCGTTGCCGGCACAGGCGGCCGCAGACAGCATCAGTGCGGCCGACAACAGAAAGAGACATACCTTTTTCATGGCTTTTTCTCCTTTTCTTCATTCACAATATGTTTTAGGATCGCAGCGATCCCTACCCTACAATACCTGTGCGTTCTACGCTTTCCGTGAAAAAGCGCTGCAAAAATATATATAAAGCCAGCGGAACCGATACGGTCAGCAGCGCGCCGGACATGATATAGCTGCGGGTCGCCGTGGCCCCCGTCTGGCTGATATCTCCCCCGCTCATACTGCCGACGATACCGGCGCTGTACAGCGTCGCGCCGATATCGTTGAGCTCCACGGTGATAGGACGGACGCCGTTGATGAAATACGAAGCGGAATAGTAATAATCGTTCCAGTGCCAAATGAAAGAGAACAGGATCACCGTCACAAACACCGGGACGGCCAACGGCACGATAATGCGCAGGAAGGTGCGCATGGCGCCGCAGCCGTCAATCCGCGCGGCCTCCTCCAGTTCCCTGGGGGCGCCCAGGAAAAACTGCCGGAAGATGAAGATGAACAGGCCGCCCCGCAGCCCCACGCCCAAGAAGGCCGGAAACACAAAGGTCCAGATGGTATCCAATAGGTTTACGCTGGTATACCCCGTCAGCGGGGAGGTCAGGGTGAAAATTTTCAGGGGATCGAAGTAGCGGAAATCGACAAACGCCGGATTGGTCAGGATAATGGGAGGAACCACAATGGTCAGTACCGCCAGACCAAAAATCAGGTTTTTTCCGGGAAACTTGTACCGCGAAAGGCCATAGGCCGCCAGCGAGCAGGAGATGCAGGTGCCGGCGGTGCTCAGGATCGTGATCGCCATGCTTTTTCCCACAGACGGCCAGAACCTCATCAGCTCCATCGCCGTTTTCAGCGGCTCCAGAGACAGCTTTTTAGGCACCCACATGACGGTGGGATCCAGCACCGAATCGGGCGCCTGAAAGGCCGCTACGATAATGGTTAGCAGCGGAAACAGGAAAATGTACATCAGGCCAATCAGCAGCAGCGTGATAAATAGGTGGAATACCACCGCCTTCAGCCGCCGCCCAATACGAACCGCCTTCACCGCCTCACCTCCCGCTTTTGTCTCGGCTCTCTCCCTGTAAGGACGAAGGCCAGCGCCACAAGCCCCAGCACCACGAGAATCACCAGCATGAAAGGAATGGCCATCGCGGACGCCCTGCCGTTGTCCAGCCCTAAAATCAGCGTTTGGATCTGCTTCATAACCGGGTTGACCGGATCCACAAACGTATCGATAATCGTATAAATCAGCGTGACAAAAATCATGGGCTTGAGCATGGGGATCGTCACATACCAGTAGTTATCCCAGGCGGACGCCCCTTCCAGCGAAGAGGCCTCATACAGCGTGGAGGGGATGCTTTGCAGGCCCGCCAGGATAATCAGCATTTGAACGCCTGTGCGCCACATCAAATCAAAAATATGGGTGGATATCTGGACAAAATAGTCCACCAGCCTATCGTTCAGCCCCGACTGGATCAACAGCTCCTTGACGCCGCCCGCGTTGAATATCGTCGCGTTTTCACCGGTGCCCCGCAGCACGCCGTAGGTGACCATGTCCATTTGAAAAAACTTTAGCACCACGCCCGACGCAATGATCACCGGCAGGAAAAATACCGCGCGCACAAACGTGCGGCCAAAAAATTTGCGGTTGAGCAGTGTGGCAAAGAAAATGCTGCACACGACAATGACCGGGGTTTGATACAGCAGGCTGGTAACCGATGCCGCCAGGTTCCCGGTATAATACAGATCCTCCCGGAACGCATAGATAAAGTTATCCCAGCCGACAAATTCCGTTGTAAAGCGTCCCGGCTCGTATCCAATGCGCTGAAAGGCAAAGGCGATGGCCTGGATAAAATGGGGGAGGAAAAACAGCAGCAGCCCGCAGCAAAAGGGAACGGTAAACAAAAAGCCGGTCAGCGCGTTTTTCCTTTCAAGCGGCATCGGCCTGCCGTCTTTTTTATGGAATACTTGACGCAAAATCCATCCCCCCTATCTCCACACCATCCACCGTCCGGCTTTCCGTACCATAATTCACATACACGGCCGTCCCGTCCTCAAAAACCGTACGGTAGACCTCCTCCGCGACACATCCATGCGACACGATCGCCTGATTGTATATGCGCTCTAAAAGCGGCCGGTATTCCTTGTCATAGGCGGCCGCCTTTTCCTTCCACAGGGAAAAGGTCGTGCTGTACAGCCCGCTGTAGGCGGTCTCCGCGAGAAAACCGGCATCCTCGTGGATACCCGCGAACAACAGCTCGCTCCCGGTTTCCACCGCATTGAGAAACAGCAGCCGGTCGTTGACAATCTGGTTAAGCGGCGGCGTTGTCAGCGCGGCGTAGCCGTGGAAGACCATCTGATAAAAGGGGACGTCATAGTCGAAGCAGTCATACCCGCTGGAGGAAACCGGCGCCTCCCATATCTTGGCAGCATGCACGGCCGTATCTGCGTTCCCGCCGGAGACGGCCAGCGGCCGGCCGTCCAGGCTTTCCTGGATTTGCCGGTAGGCCTGCAGCAGCCCTGTGCGCCCGTGCCCCTGCCCGGGATTCAGGTCAGAGTATACGTATTCGCCCATGGTGCCGAGCGAGAGGCAGGAAAAGCCCTGCTTTTTAAAATCGGCGGTTATCCTCCCGGCAACCTCACGCACCTTGTCCGCCCGCAAAAAATGGTAATGGTTGCCGCTGACTTTGGCGGCATATACCGACAGCATATAATCGTATTGCTCCGTCGGGTCGCCGAATCCGTTTTTAATGGAATCGCCTCCCTTGGAAATGCCGCCTCCCCCCTGCCGGAACCGCAGGAGATCCACATCCGGCCACAGCTGTCCGCCGGTCCCCTCCAACGCAGCCGCCAATTGTTTTATCTCCGTCTGGCCGCCCAAAAGCGGCAGCGGCTCCGCATTCTTCGGTACGGTTTTATTAAACACGCCGTAGTTGGCCCAGCCCTCATAGCGCATCGAAAGGACGCCTGCGCCGGCCGTCTGCAAATAAGCGGCCATATCCCGTGCCTGAGAAAAGCTTGTAAGGCCCGTCAGCTTTTGATGAGGGAACCCCAGCGTGTTCGTCTTTATGTCTATTGCGCCGTATACATGCAGGTTCAGCGCCGGGGCCAGAGCCGTCTTTTTCATTCCCCTCTCGGCGATAAGGTATTGGCGGTAGGTGTTCGCCATGCCGGCGTAGTCCGCCTCTTCCCCCGACAGAAGATAGTATCGCACAATGTAATCCGGCAGGGAGTATCCGTTGTCCGATACCCGGGTAGCCTTCATATTGTTCACATCAATGGTGGTGAAGGTGCGGAGCGTCAGGCGGCTGCTAAGCGTATTGTAGCCAAAGGAGGCGTCGGAAAATTCCGCCTGTATGGAGGCCGCGCCTTCCCCCTGCGTGATGGCGGCGAAAAGTGCGTCCTCCCCCTTACCGATCCCAAAAACCGGCAGGCGCACCGCCTGCTCTTTATAAGGCTGGCGCAGCTCCTGCTCGTTGGCATAATCCCTGCCATATACCGGCGCTTCGTATCCGTTTACGTTATACCGGCCATGGTTGAAGCGGGCGACGGCCCCCGATCCGTCCGGAATCAGCATCCAGCCCTCCGTATGGGAATCGCCCGCCCCAAAATTGGGCAGGACACGTATGGACAGGATCGTAAAGGAGGCGGTTTCTTCAATTTCCTCCACGCATACCCGCGTTTCTAAGCAGTCCTCCAGAAGGCGGTATTCCACCGGTATCACCATGCCGAAGGCTTCAAACGTATAGGTTACACGGATACCGCCGGATATCCTCTGAACCTGAACGCCGCCCTGCCGGACGGCTTGCGTATGGCTGTTAAAGGTCATGCTGACCGCCTCGCCAACGCTTTGCGTGTCGTAATATTCCACAATAAGGTCTGACCGCACATCCATCCGGCGGCTGCCTGTGGTGATCTCGTCTGCTTCGCTGTTATTCGGCGTACTGTACCAGACCGTCCCGTTGTCCCGGTTTTGCAGCGCCAGCCAGCCCTTTTGGAAATCGGCGTAAAAAATCAGCCGCCCGTTTTCTTCCACTTTCTCATACTGTGCCACATACTGCTCGTCGGTCTCCCCGGTAATCCCCACCTGTGCAGGAGGGGTGTAATCGATCCGTTCAGACGGGGCGGCCGCTACGCCGCCGGCCATGGCCAGACAGACGCCTGCCACGGCGCACAGCGCCTGCTTATACTTCTTCATCGACGTACCGACACCTCCCACGCAACCGATTCCACAAAGGTCAACACCTGCATAAACAGGGTGAAAAGCAGGACGGCCAAAAACACGATAATCAGCATACCTGCCAGTGTCACTACAAAGGACAAAAGCGTTTTCCCCACGGAATATTGATGGATCGTCATCATCCCGGCAAACAGAAGACCCGCCGACCACAGCAGGCCGATCGCACTGACAATTCCCAAAAATACAGCTTCATTTTTTGTGAGCATATGGGAGAGAAGGAGATTGATAAACAGGGATAAAATATAGGGTATGAGGGCATAGGATGTCACCGTCATAATCTCCCCCAGCTTGCCCTTGCCGGTCATAAAGCTGGAAAGCCCAAAATTCGCCAGCACAAAAACAAAATACAGTCCAAACGTCTGAACAATGGAGAAGAAAACCTGAAAGTCAACCGCCCGGTTTTCATTAAAAGGAAAACCGGTAAAGAAGTATTGCAGAATCACGGCGATCAGCCAAAGCAGCACGATCAGCATCGCCTGAACCGGCGAGGCCAGGCCGCGGGGGCGCAGCTGTTCAAACCCGGCAGCCGGGTGGAACAGCGTATACAATGGCAGCCCTCGTTTCGTTTCCAGGCGGCAGTAGGCGGAGCCCTCCACCGGACGCAGCAAACGCCCCAGTGCCGTCACGCCGATAGCGATTCCCGCTATGACCAGAACGGCAGCAGCCAGCACCCATATAAAGTGATCCCTCATGAACGCTTTGCGCCATTCCCGAAAGGTAACGGAGTATTCTTCGTTGGCATACCCTTTTCGGAAACACGCAAGCGCTTCCTCATAGCTGCCCAAATAGTCGTAACACACACCCATCCCGATATACGCGGCGCGGCTGTTGGTATTCAGGCACAGGGCCTGTCTCCAATAGGTCAGGGCCGTTTCATAGTCTCCCGTCCCGACGGCGCCGAACGCCTGTTTCAGACAGCTCCCGTAGGCCGTCGGCGTAAAAACCTGAATGGTATTTTTAGCGGCATCCGCCACCAAAACGTCCTCGCCAACGCTTTCAATAGCCACCGGCTGTACGAAATTGCCCTTCTGCTCTCCCTCGGCGCCGAAGACCGCCAGCAGCCCGCCGTCCGGCGTATACAGAAACACCCGCTTCCGTGTGCCGTCCAGCAGCGCCATGTAGCCATCGTCCTGTACAGATACATCGATAAACTGTGTCCCGGAATTCTCATCCTGACGATCCCATTCCAGATCGCCAAATGTCCCGGAATCAAACACGTCCACTCCAGCGGCGTTGAGGGCCCGGACCTTTCCCTTGACATCGCTGTACCGGCTGGATTTTTCCACCGTATAGATGAAGCCTTCCCCGTCCGTATCCATATTGGTAAGGGTAACAGGCGTATACTGGTAGTCGTTTTGCCGCTGCGTTTCCGACATGAACTGCCGCCGGATATACTTTAAAATAACCGCTCCCGTCGTTTCTACAGTGGCGCTTCCGAAAAAGGTCAGAAAATCCCCGTCCTTGTCAAACACCAGTGCGCCCATATTGATATCGCTGGCAATGGCATACAGGCGTTCCTGACTGCCGACCAGTACCTTTGAAAAATGGCAGGCAACAGCGGCATCCAGCATGGGCGTGTCCGGCTTTTCCAGAATCCGATCCACTCTGCCGTCCATATCGGCGCGCAGGATGCGCTGATGATCGGTGTCCGCAATATAAAGGCGATCCCCACACACGGTCAGCCCCTGGGCGCCGATGATGCTCAGCGGCGCACCCTGTGCATCGGTAAATTCCGGCACGGTTCTGGTACAGCGGTATTCCTTATCCAAAATATAGACAGCTCCCGCTCCTGCATCCAGCAGAAAGATGTCGCCGTTATCTCCGACATACATATCGGACAGCCTCATAGTTTGAGGATCGGACGCGAATTCCTGTGCATACACGATCGAACGCACAGCATATCCGGCCGGCGCTTCCACCGATTGTTCCACAGCGTTATATTCATATGTATTATAAGGGATGAAATCCGACTTTCCCGCTGCTGCCGGCAAAATGAGGCTGATAACCAGAAGCGATACAAGCAGCCCCCGTGCCGTCCACTTAGTCCGTTTTCTCAATGGAGCACCTCCTGAAAATCCGTGCGTTATTTCAGTCCCGAATGCGACATGGTTTCCATCACCGAGCTTTGGGACAGTATAAAAATCAAAACGGGCGGAATCATCAGAACCACGGCTACCGCCGATCCGGCCCCTGTGCGGGCAATCCCTCCGGCCGATATCGTCTGCAAAACGGACGGCAGCATCTTAAGCGGTTCGCTGTATACATACTGAACGCCGGTGGCATTCCACATACTCTGAAAGGTGAAGATAATCAGCGTAAGCCATGCCGGTTTGATGCTGGGCATAACAATTTTCCAAAAAATGCGCATCTCGCCCGCCCCGTCAATCCGGGCCGCCTCCAGGGTGGCATCGGGAATGGAAGCGATAATAAACTGCTTCATCAGGAAAACGCCCATGGTGCTGGCCATGGCCGGCAGCAGAATAGCAAAGACGGTATCCACCATGCCGAACCCGGCGAGCACAAAATACTGCGGGATACCCGTCACCTCCGGCCGGAACATCAATGTCCACACGATGACATTGGAAATAAGCGCCGCGCCGGGAAATTTCGCCTTTGCCAGCGGATAGGCCGTCAGAGAGGCGATCAATACATAAAAAGCCGTTCCAACCGCCGATATCCCTATACTGTTGGTCGCATAACGGGCAAAAGGGACGGACAGATTATCCGCCAATTGCAGCACCTGCCGGAAATTGTCCATGGTTGGCCGCCGGACAAAAAAGCGCGGAGGATAGGCAAAAATCTCGTCCAATGGCTTGAAGGCCTGCAGGATGCTGTAAAGGATCGGGAGCGCCATAAAGGCGCCAATGACAATCAGAAACAGAAAAATGGCGATAGTTCCTCCCAGAGAACGGGAGAGCCGCACCCGCCTGCGTGCGCGGTGCTCGCTTGCCGCCTGCCTGAGAATATGCTGTAAACCGGGCATAACACTCCACCTCAATCCTCTGAAAATCGTTTGAGCACCTTATTTATCAACAGCCAGGTCACGAGCATCATGCCAAACAGCACCACGGCAATCGCGGAGGAATAGCCCATTTCAAAACGGACGGTACCGTAGTCGAGCATATGCAGCAGCAGGGTGTGCGTGGAGTAGTTGGTGCTTGGAAAGCCGGTAAGCGCCTGGTTGACATATCCGACGGCAAACGCGCTGGAAATGGTCATCACCGCGCCGAACATCAGCTGGGGGCCCATTTGCGGAAGGGTGACAAAGAACAATTCCTGCCAGCGGTTTTTTATACCGTCGATGGCCGCCGCCTCAAAATAGGAGCGATCCAGAGACTGAAGGCCGGCCACAAAGGACAGAAATCCGGTACCCAGGCTCAGCCATATGCTTACAATGATAACGACAGGAAAGTTATATGCGGCGTCGGTGAGCCAGTTCACCGGATCCCGCAGAAGCCCCAGCGACATCAGCACCGTGTTGGCCAGCCCCTTTGAATCGCTGGAAAAAATGAATAACCAGATAAAATAGACATTCCCGGCCAGCGTGGGGGCATACATCACCAGCGTAATCAGCTTGCGTATCTTTGGGCTCATCTCATTAATCAGCCAGGCCACAACAAAACTGAGCAAAAAGCCGACAGGCCCGGTAATCACCGCCATCGCCAGCGTATTCTGAAGCGCCTTGATAAACACATCGTCATTAAAAAACAGACGGATGTAATTTTCAAAGCCCACGAAGCGCGGCATACGTACCATATCGAAAGAGGTAAAACTCAATACGATCGAAGCCACCACCGGGATGAAAAGAAACAAAATGAAAACCAGCAGGAAAGGCGCCATCATGAAATAATATGTTGTATTCCGCCGCACGTTTTTCACAAGCGATGAGCGCACACCGGGCGTCCCCCTTTCATTCGTGCAATCCGAATTCACTGCGTTTACGGGTAATTTCATCGTTAATATCCTTATTGAAAATGAGCAGCTGCCGGCGCGCCTCCAGCTTTTCGTCCACCGTCATACGGAAGGCGCTGGTCAGCGCCCTGGTGATATAATAGCTGCCGGGGATCTGCTCAACGGCTGTAACCCACTCCCACTGCTTCTGGAGGACCGCGCTTTCGTCCCCGGACCAGCCGAGTTTTTCAAACGCAGCCGTATTGGCCGGCGTATACCGGGCCGCCACGCCCATGATGGATTCCAGACTGTTCCCGTAATGCGCCTGCGCCTCGCTGCCCGTCCACCAGGAGATAAAGGCAAAAGCTTTCTCACCCATCCCCTTTTCTACGCAGGCGTTGAGCATAATCGCTGCCGTTCCCGACGAGGTTTCGCGGCGGTTGAGTTCCCCATCCTCTGAACGCGTACCGGGGACAGGAGCCATAGCCCACAGCCCCTTGATTTCCGGAGCTGCCGCCGTCAGCTGGCTGTACATGGTATACGACTGGATTCCCATGGCTACCTCGCCTGTACGGAACCGGTTGAAAAAGTTGACCTCACGCGGGATGCTGTAACGGCTGTACAGCTCACACCAGCGTTCAAACGCCGCCACAGCGGCCGGCTCTTCAAAACGCGTGGCAGACAAGCCCTCATTAAAATACCGGCCACCGCTCTGGTAAAGGAATTTATCGAAGGTGGAAATCCCCGCCGAGATTCCCGGCTGGCTGGAATCGGTTTCCGGTATGGCAACCTTCAGGTTATTTTGCTGGAGGATAATCAGCACTTCATAAAAATCCTCCCAGCTCTCCGGCGGCTGGATACCCAGATTGGAAAATATATCTGTGCGGTAAAACAGCATGTCGAATACCTGGGTCTCGGGAACTGCATAAATTCCTCCGTTATACCGGTAGGGATTCCACGCTTCCTTATGTATCGTGCTGTTTGCCGTATCCAGACCGAATTGCTGTAGATCCACCAGCTCACCGCGCATGGCAAGATTAACGGGCAGATCGTTTGCCACCATCAGTGCTACGTCCGGCCCTTTTCCTGCAAGCGTCGCCTGGATCAGGACCTGCCCTGTATTCACCAGGCTGAGCTGAACGCCTGTGTCCGAGACCTGGCTAAACTGATCCGTGATCATATTTTCCAATACCTGCGCCTGATCCCGTCCGCTGGACACCCACACGTTAATGGAGGAAGCGCCGCTGCTGCCGCCTACGGAATCATAGTCCAAAACATAGGACATGATATATCGCTGCAAGTCAAAGAATACCTGCTCCCAAAAGCCCGCCTTGTCCCTTAAGCGTTCTCCGCCCTGCGGGATGATCGCCAAGCAGTCCAGTTCCAGCGGCTGCTCGCTCAGCTGAAGCAGCAGGGAGCCCATTCCCTCAATACAGGAACTGAATCGCGATACCCTTTCGGGAATTTGATACATAGCCTGAAGCAGCTGCCGGATAAACGCCAGCGTTTCATCCAGCCCGGAGGCCATGGTTCCCCGCGTCCCTGTCAGGGAGGTTATCTCCCCGGAAATCCCCTCCAGCCGCTGTGCAATGTCCTCCAAGCCGCCCTTCAGCCCGGGGATCTGCTTTTCAAGCGAATAATCCCGATAAATATCCGGCTCGTTTCCCGTGATCATTACAATAGAGCGGTAAAGCTGCGTCATATCCAGAATGACCTTGCGGACGTCACGCAGTACACCGGAGAAGGCGCCCGGCGCCACCCGCAGCGTTACGGTATGCTGTCCCTCCTCCAGATAAAGCCGGTAAGGCTTATTTCCTCCGGCGCTTTGGACCGTCCAGTCCAACGCATAATCAAAAGCAAGGCTATCCGCTTCTTCAAATGGCAGTTTTCCATCGATCAGCAGCATACGGTAGCTGGTCATCCCCTGGTTGGTATTCTGGCGATACCGAAAGGCAAGCTCGTAAAACCCACTGGCCGGAACGTCAATCCCCCAGCTAATCTCCTGCCCGGCGTATTTCCAATTGGCGCCGCCAATGACATTGATGCGCTTACATGTGGGATCGTTGGGGATAGTTGCCGCGTCGGTCCGGTCACTGGAGGAGTAAATCTGTGCGGAATTTTTCTCCAGATACCGCTCCGCCTGCCATACCCGGGAATCTATCGCCTCATCCGGCCTATCCGCATACCTCATACAGTACGCCTCATAGGTTTCTGCGGTTGGCGGTTCCCCCAGTTCCACACCGCCAAATACAAATTCGTCATGAGCAGCGGTCAGGCGCAGGCTGTGTGTCCCTTCCGTAAGATACAGACAATA
Source organism: uncultured Oscillospiraceae bacterium (assembly GCA_902478605.1). Classification (GTDB taxonomy): domain Bacteria; phylum Bacillota; class Clostridia; order Oscillospirales; family Acutalibacteraceae; genus UMGS856. Next base: position 5,215 of record CABSLQ010000026.1, on the reverse strand, counting down.
TGGTTCCTCATACAGTCCCTGCGCATCCCAAAGCCAGAGAGTATTCCAACGGTTAATCTCTTCCGTGTCCGGAAGCCGCTCGTTTCCCTGGCTGTCCTGATGAATGGTTTCTCCCGCTTCATCGGCGCGATCCCTCCATATACGGGGAAGGGTCAGGCTGCCAAGCTCTGTATATGGCTGCTTTCCATCCACCTCGATCGAAAATTCGATCGGCCTTGTGGAGCCCGGCAGAGTATAATAACAAATGTTTACAGCATATCGCCCTGTATGTGGGATTTGCATCGTTAATTCTGTCGATTTATGATCCCCGCCGATATATATGCCCTGTTTACCGTCTATCGTACGGATGACATCCTCCTGACTTACCGCTGTGATAGCCTCCACTCCCGCTGTCACCGTATCTCCCCAGGGAAGCGCCCGATACTCCGAATAATGCGCCGCATAGGTATCCTCATCGGTGTCAAAGATATATGACGGGCTCTCTTGTACGGGTTCCGGCGTCTCCGCCCGCGCGTATCCCTCAACGCCTGAAATAGAAGCCACACTGAACAGGGCCGCCAGCCATATACCGGCCATTTTCATAATGACGCCCTCCTTTTCTGATAGTATTACTCTCACTGTATAATAAGGTTGCCAAACTTTAATCATTTTCCCATGCTGTTCATACGTTCTTTCGTTACCGTATTCTGTAATAATTCCATCGGTAATTACTTACATTATTATATAGAATAGTTTTTATTACAGTTTTATTTTATCGATCTTGCTTTTGAGATGCAATAACGATTATTGCCAATCTATAAGGAATATGGCCATTGACAGCATTTCCCTATTACACTATAATAACGATAGGGATAACTAGGCTTTTAGAATGTTTAACAGGAGTTCTGACATGAAGATATATCATTTTCACGAACTGGAGCAATTTTACTATTACGACCTTGTCAGTGATGGCATCAGTATTACCAAACATGCAGCCGCCTTTGCCGAACCCCTGCACGGACACGACTATTATGAAGTGGAATATGTCTGCGAGGGGTATGGCGTTCAGACGATCAATGGTACGCCATATCCGGTGGAAGCCGGCAGCATTATGTTTTTCGATATCACGGACGTCCATTCGTATTATTCAATCAAGGATATGTCGGTTTATAATTGCTGTTTTACGCGAAAAGAGTTTCTACACTATTTCCCTCTCGAATCCATGTCTGCTCCAGTAGTTCACTTGGATTCCTATTTTCGGCTGCAGGTAGAACAGCTTTTTTATCTTTTAGAAAATGAATTGAAAAATAAACGCCCGCAATACCTCGATGCCGCATGGACGCTTTTAGATCTTATCCTTCTCAGTATTTTTCGCAACGAAGACAGCCCCGCTTCGCCCAACACTTTCTGGTCTCCCTTGTTAAACAGCATTGCCACGAATTATCAAAAAATAACCCTACCTAACGCTGTAGAAATCACAGGGATATCCACACGTCATTTCTGCCGCCTGTTCAAGCGGGACTTTGGCTGTACCTTTCACGAATATATTAAGGCTATCCGCATTCAGCAGGCCAAGCATCAGTTACTATACTCTACCAGAAGTGTGGGGGAAATATTGGAATCCGTTGGCTATGGCAATGCCTGCAGCTTTTTTCAGGATTTTAAAAATACCGTCGGTATGACTCCTCAGCAATATCGAATCAATATGCAAAAAGGCCTTGCAGATACCTCTGTACAGCCGCTTGAGGATTCCCTGTCGAATAAGGAAGGAACTACTCCCTGACGGACTCGAAAAAAGAAAAAGGCCGTTTGGCCTTGGCTATGGAACTTAAAGGGCTCCCCCTTTTTTCGGCAGCACTACTTGATAAACCATTTTGTTTTATTATCCGCTGGCTCTGCTACATGGCGGAGTAATTTCTTTTGTCATTTTATTTTCGTTTGCTTTGAACGAAAATGTTCAAACATCTCGCCTTACGGTTCTATGACCATGTGCCGGTGACTTCTTCTTTCTGCTGGTATCCCTTTTCAGGTGGGTAGTTCGCTTTCTCCTATCATGATGACAGGTAGCACCTGCCGCCAAATGGGTATAGAACCCCCTTGGCGGCAGGTGTTTTATATATCTGTCAAGGCTTTTTCAGCGTAAAAAGCATGCTGCTCTTGCCGCCCTTCTCGCGGTATCGCTGCTCGGTTTCCAGTAACCCCGCTTTACGCAGATCCCGCAAAGCACGGCGGACGGTGGACGGGGACAGCTTGAGGTCGGCGGAGATGGTTGGAATCGCAGGCCAGCATTCGCCGTTTTTGTTGGCCCGGTCAGAGAGATAGATATACACGGAGATCGCCCGGTGCGGCAGTTCCATGCGGTATAAAAAGTCAAACCGGCCCATCGGATGTCACCTCCGGCGGCTGTATTCTGCCCGATCTTGCCCTGCGGCTGGGCGGGAGATACTCCAATGCCATACCGCCGCCGGTATTTTTCTTTTTGGGCCTGCTTGGCGGCGCTCCCTGCGGAACATGGCTTTGGCTCTCTGCCTCATCTTGACCGCCCTCAGCGTCTGCGGGCAAGCCTCCTTCGGCCAGCCAATCGGCATGGTGTTTTTGGATTATGCCGTCTATGATTTCCTTTTTCTCTGCATATACCACTTCGCGGCCTCCGTTGTCGGCTACGGTATAGGGGTTACTCTCGTCAAATTCGATGCCCCACTTGAAGAACAGCTTCAGCCTGACCTTCATCGGATGGACGCCGGTTTTCATCACGACAAACTGGCCTTTTGGCATGGATTTCAGTTCATCCGGCGTCATTAATGGACGCTCAATCATCTGTAAGGATTGGGAGGGATCGTTCTTGGAGCGGCTAACTGAGCCGGACAGAACCGTCCGGCTGCCAAGGGCTTTGGACAGTACCTCCGCCGAGCTGCTGTTAGGAGCAAAGCCGCCGAACAGCGTGATCTGCGTGTTGTCTACAATGATCTCCGCCCCCTCCTTGCCGTAGTTCCTTTCAAGCTGGGAGAAGGACTGGATAATCGGCACGATCTGTAAACGGCGGGAACGGGAGGCAGAGAACATCATTTCCGCCGATTCGATTTTCGGCAGCGTTCCCCATTCGTCGCAGAAGAACACACAGCGGTTCTTCAGCTTACCGCCGTTTTCATCGGCCACGGCGAGGATTTCCCGGTAGAGCTGCTGGATGATGAGGCTGATCATAAAAAAGGTTGCCGGATTCTCCTCTGGCATGATGATAAACAGGGCGGACTTTTCGCTGCAGAACTTCTCAGCATCCAGTTCTGTGTCAAAGCAGAGGACTTGCTCCATCTCTGTGTCGAGGAAGGCATTGAGACGGGACAATGCCGTACTCATCACGCTGGACATCCCCTGCTCGGAAGTGTTTAGCGCGGCCCCGGCGAACCATTTTGCTTTGTGATCGTCCGGCAGCATCTCCATAAGCTGTTGGAACTGGTTCTTTCCCTTCTGATTGGAGGGTGCGAGCAGTTCTTGAATGATCTTGAATACCGACACGATGTGCCGTTTCTGTGGCTTACAGAACTCTGCTACCAGCAGGATCGTTGCTGTCAGCAAGCCCTCCGCCGCATCGTAAAAAAACGCATTTTGCCCGAATGAAACGGCATCCGCGCCCGACAGGATGATGGTCTTGGCGATGATTTTGGCATACTTCTCCGCTTTGGCTTTGTAGATGAGCTTGCCCTCAACCTGATACAAATCCATATACTTGTTGACAAGATGCAGCAGGTTATTCCCATTGCTCCTGGTGGGGTTACGCAGATCAATCACCGACACATGGTAGCCATACTGCCTGGCGATATTTCCGTAGTTTCGCATGACGTCGCCCTTTGTATCGGTTACGAGCCAACTCATCCCGCTGGCGCAGGCGTACTCGATACATGGGTATAGCCAATAGGCCGTTTTGCCTACGCCAGCCGCGCCAATCATCAGCACATGAACGTCGCCTGTATCGATGAGCGCCGTTGTCCCCAGTTTCCCGCCTGTACACCCCACAACGATGCCCTGCGGAAGAGCCTGTTCGGTCGATGCATTCTTTTCCTTTTTGAACAGTCCCCTTTTCATAATGTGCGTGGCAGTTGGAGTCTGACCGCTTTCGGCCTGTCTGCGCCATTTGCTTGGCGTAAACGGGATATGTCGGTAGGTTTTGCGTATTTCCGACTTCGTGGCCCATCGTGCCGTTCCGTGCTGGCCGTTACCTACCGTTTTTGCCTTGATATTGTTGAGGTTATACATATGGGCAAGCAGGGTAATGCCGCCGAGGACGCAAAACATAACGGCGGCAATGACGATTAAAGCGCCAACGCCTGGCATGGTTCTTCCGCCTCGCTTTCTTCATTTGATAATAAAATATCCTCGTTCCAATCCTTATGGATCGGTACGAGGATTTGGGATTGTATGCCTATTTCAGATAGCTTCCAGCCAATTCTATGCGCCGCCGCCTGGCCGGGTTCGTCGTTGTCGAGGCACAGATACACATGCTCGATATGGGGATTATCTTTGATCATCTGCCATAGTACATGATCGGCAACGCCACAGCAGGCGGCATAGCTGTGGCTTCTCCAATTTTCCTTGTGCATGGAAATGAAGGAGAGCATATCGATGGGCGCTTCAAACAAGCACAGATACCGGCTTGTGCCGTTCCAGTGGAAGCTGTATTCTGGCTGGCTGCCTGGAGCGTTTCCCTTGTAGGTGGACTCTGAACCGGTTCCGCGCATACTGGCGTGGCGGGGGACACCGTTCGGATCATACCCCACGAATACCACGTTGTGATATCGCTCTGATTCGTAAATCATCTGCCGGTATGCAAAGGCGTTCAACACCTCTTTATCAATGCCGCGCCGGTTCAACAGGTAGGCATAGACCCGGCGCATATTCTCGTTCTTCGGCGGCAATGCAAAGGGCTTGGCTTCCCGGACAATGGGCAGAGATCGGGAAATCACACCGCCGCTGCCGCCCAGCAGGTATTCCACCGCTTCGGGGTAGGATTTGCCCATAAACCGGCGGACGAAGTCAATGGCGTCACCGCCTTGCTGATCGTATTGGTGATACCACAGGTTTCCCCGAATTGTGACTTTCTGTGTGCCATCCTTCCATTCATATTCCTTGCCGGAGCGTTTGACGGTTTCCCCTTGTGATTCCAACAAGGATACCAGGTCGGTTTGAGATAAGGTACAATAAGTTGCGCAAATTGAAAATCGCATAAAAGAAAGACATAGCT
>CABSLQ010000025.1 GCA_902478605.1 uncultured Oscillospiraceae bacterium | reverse complement strand
AAGCTATCTTCTCATTAGGACGAACTTCTCCCGTCAATCTGTATGTACAGTCCTTGGAAACCTTCTGCGTGATAATGAGGTCTATTTTACCCGTAAAGCAATCGTCAATCAGGCGTTTCCACTCGGGAGCATTCTCCATGTTCGGTGCGGTTTGCCCTTCATCAATATAGAAATCAACCAATGTCCACTTAGGACATAAATCAATGGCTTCCTTGAAATGAGCAATGTGCTTCTCAAGATAGTTTTCATGCTTGGTCTGATTGAAATAGCGAATATATACACCGATTTTATACGGATGTGAAGGATGCGGATACTGTTTGCGGATGGAAGCCATCTGCAAGCGGTGAGCGGCAATTCTTTCTGCTTTTTCCGAATCTCCGCCTATCAGCATCGCAACAGAAGCAGGAGCTTCATCGAGAACAAGCTCAGAATCGTTTCCGACTTTGCTGTTTGCAAAAGACGGTGAAATCTATACGATGGAAGGTATTCGGCATATCGCCATCGGCGGTGCATACAGTGTGGACAAGTTTTTCAGACTTGCCCGAGGATACGGCTGGTGGGAAGACGAACAGCCCTCTGAAGAAATTAAGGCGTGCTAAGTAGGATAATGGGATAATTCAAATAAGTTTATACTAATGTATCTTTTCCAAAGGAAGCAAGGAAGAAAGCAAATGAACTATGTAATAGACAAGCCCAAAAGTATAAGGAAGCATATCCCCCCGGCACTCGGCTCATGCTTCTGAGTATGAATGATCCTTACAGACCCGTGGCAAGCGGTACCCGAGGAACAGTCAGACATGTAGACGATATGGGAACGATCCATATGAGTTGGGATAATGGCAGAACTCTTGGCATTGTCCCCGGTGAGGATGAATTCCGCAGACTGACTCAAGAGGAAATCGATCAGGAGCTGAGAGATCAGGCTCAAGAGCAGTCTATGCAGAATCAGATTATGTAGAGAGCGAGGTGAACTGGAAAACAGATAGGTCGGATGCCGTATGGCTATCCAATTTATTGATTTATGTTCGGGTATGTCTGCCACGCCGCCTGGCTGGGACGCTGGGGCTGCGGTATCGCCATGGCGGTAACCGATGATTTTGAGCATTTTGAGCCCATGGATTATCTCTCTCCTCCCTCCAACCGCAACGCCGTACTCTTCCCGGAGAAGATTGGAGGGCGGTATGCCCGTCTGGAGCGGCCTCAGGATGTCAACGGCACCGGAAGCATATGGGTGGGCTATTCCCCGGATATGCGATACTGGGGGGATCATTTGCCCCTGGATATTCCAGACAACAACCATTGGAACCGCACCAAATGCGGTGCGGGCGCTATCCCCATCAAGACGCCGGACGGCTGGCTGGAAATCTATCATGCCACCGCGATGACCGCCTCCACCGAAAACTATTATCTGGGGGTCATGCTGCTGGATCTGGAGGATCCGTCCATTGTGAAATACGCTCCCTCCGGCTTCATTCTGGCGGCGGAAAAGGACTATGAATGTGTCGGCCAGACGCCCAATGTGGTGTTTACTGGCGGGGCGGTGGAGATGCCGGACGGCACCCTCAATCTGTATTACGGCGGAGCAGACACCCGGATGTGTCTGGCACAGACCACGGTGCAGGAACTGGTCGATTATTGCAAGGAAGGGTAAGCGTCTCCGGCGCAGCCCTCATTTTTGAAAACAAAAGGAGCGTTCCTTATGTCCTTCAGTGACGGCATGGCGGCTCTCCGGCTGGAGGCACCCGCCACCATTCCCCGCACGGAATATTCCGCCGAGACGCACTGGGCCCTGGTTTCCCGTGTGACCGGCATACCGGTGGATGAACAGTCCTCTCCGGAAGAACAGACACGGGCCCGGGATGCCTTTGTCCGGGCCTGGAATTACGGCATGGTATGGAACGTGTGGGTCCATGAGCAGATCTTCGGCGATCTGCACACCCGTATGGGACATGCGGTATATGCGGCCGGCGGGGTCGATTATGACACCCGCGTCTCCTGCCCCTTTTCCTCGGTGGAGGAGGTACTGGCTTTTGATCCGGTTCAGGCATACGGCCCGGTGGATCAAAAGGCGGTGATTGCCGCCCTGAATGCGGACTACGCCTCCGCCCGGCAGCATTTTCCCGATGCGGTGACCATGACCGGTTCCTATGTGACCTGTGTGTCCGGCCTGATTTCGGTTTTTGGCTGGGAGATGCTGCTGGAGGCCTGCGGGGAGGATCCGGATGGCTTCGGAGAGGTGACCAACCGGTACGGTGCTTTCATTCGCCCGTATTTTGAGGCTCTGGCGGCCTGTGATGCACCGGTGATTATGGTGCACGACGACATTTGCTGGACCGAGGGCCAGATCTTTCGAACCGAATGGTACCGCCGGTATGTATTCCCCAATCTGAAGCGTTGTATCTCCCTTCTGCGGGAGGCAGGGAAAATCGTGCTGTTTACCTCGGATGGAAACTACACGATGTTCCTGGACGATATCGCGGATGCGGGCGCCAACGGCTTTGTCATGGAGCCCTGCACCGATCTCAGGGTGGCAGCGGAGAAGTTCGGTAAGACGCATGTGCTGGTCGGCAATGCCGACACCCGGATTTTGCTGTCCGGCAGCCGGGAGGATATCCGAAACGAGGTCAAGCGCTGCATGGATATCGGGCGGGACTGCCCCGGATTTATTATGGCGGTGGGCAACCATATTCCCGCCAACACGCCGGTGGAAAACGCCTTGTATTACGATGCCTGTTACCGGGAACTGGCCAAACGCTAAAGCAGCAGAGCCCTTTCCGGCTTAGGCCGGAAAGGGCTCTGGCTGTTTTAACGGATACAGATGAAGGCAAGAGGGTATCTGCCGTGACACGGTGGGGCAGACATCCCCGCATAGCGCAGGGCTGTTCATGTGACCCGAACAACGTCCGCTGGCTTTCGTGCGTATTTCCGGGCGGTGAAGGCGTCAATAGTGGTACCAGGCGTCATATACCGCCGCCAGGTTTTCTTCCGGAATGTCCTTCCCCCAGAAAGCCTGGCCCACCAGACCGGTCCGGCCATAGGCGCAGAAGGCGTCCGCCACCCGGTGCACTGCCTGGCGGCATTCCTCCGGCGAGCCAAAGGGGAGGATATTCTGCCGGTCGATTTCTCCCCAAAAGGTCAGGCGGTGATGATACCGGGCCGCCAGCTGGTCGATATCCATGCAGAAAATCTGTGTATTGATGGCGTCCACGCCGATGTCGATGAGATCGTCCAGAATGGGCAGGGTGTAGCCGTCGGAATGCATTACCACAAATTTGCCGTGGGCGTGGGCCAGATCGCAATAAGCCTTATAGCAGGGCCGGAACACCTCCCGCCACATGGCGGGGGAGAGCAGCAGAGAGGTTTGGGTTCCCCAGTCGTCGGCGATGTGCAGACCGTCCACATCGGTATCTGCCCACAGGGCCGCCTGCTCCATAAAATATTGGTGCACCATGTCCCGCAGGCGAAGTACTGCGGGCTCCCCCAAAGCCAGGTCCATAAACAGCTCCTGGGTTCCCCGCAGCCACTGCATTCGCTCAAACAGATTATAGCTGACCCCGTTCCACATGGGGATAATGAATTTATCACTGGCGGCACACTGGCCGTTGACCGCACGCAGATCGGCCTCTTCCAGCACATCGTAGGGCGGCCGGTAGTCCTCCAGCTTGCTCCAGTCGTCGATAAGGGGCTGACGCACCTCACCGCTCACCCCGTCCTCTGCGGCCACCCACTGGGTACCCCATTCATCGTACCGGATCCCCTGGGTGTTGATGGCTGCACCGGAAGCGCGGCCTTTCCCATATAGGTAGGATACTCCCGCCACATCATGGAATTCGTCCGGAATGCGGGGCGTTGTGTGAAAGGTCAAAGCGGCCTTAACCAGTTCTCTTGACTGCATAAAAATTTTCCTCCTTTGTTCGGCGGGTTATACGGCGTCCGCGCCATACAGCATTCTGGACACAATTTCCTTTTGGGTATCCCGGTCCAGCGTCACAAACCGGGCGCAGAAGCCGCCCACCCGGACGATCAGGTCCCCGTGACGCTCCGGATGCGCCAGGGCATCCTCCAGCTCCCCTCTATCCAGGATATTAAACATGGCCTGCTGTCCTTTCCGGAAATAGGCGTTCATCAGGGCACGGACCACCTCGCCGTGATCGCGGAACAATTCCCGGGAGAACTTCATATTCTGGACCGCTCCCGCGTGAATGTGGCAGTCCGGCTTCACCAGGGAATTCAGGAAGGCGGTCAAACCGGATACATCCATGCCGCTGGTCGGATTGTTGGCGTTGGCCATGGGTTCACCGGCCCGGCGGCCGTCTGCCGAAGCGCCGGTCAGTAGGCCCAAATAGGTGTTGGTGTTGTTGTTGATGATGACCACCAGATAGCTGGCCAGCCCATTGGGCGCCGCCTGGGCGGCGGTAAACCGGCAGATGTGCTCGTGGACCCGCACCAGCATCTCGTCCGCCTCGTCCAGATCGTTCCCATATTTGGGGCAGCGCAGCAGAGCCTGTCGCTGCACTTCTCCTCCCGCGAAGTTGTCCCTCAGAAGGCGGCGCAGCTCCGACAGGGTCATGCGCTTATCTTCATATACCATCCGGCGGATGGCAGTGAGGCTGTCGGCGGTGTTGGTGTTGCCGTAGGTCTCCAGCGTTCCTCCCCGGTACCGGGCGCCCCCGGTCAGCAGGGGACGGCCCCTGGCAATGCAGTCGTCATACAAAAGGGTCAGATACAGGTAGGGACACTCCTGCCCGGCGATCCGATCCTCCAGGCTCTGATGCTTTGCCAGAGCGCTCACCTGGCTTTCCACCAGCTGCCGGTAAGCCGTGAACAAATCCTCGAAGGTGGGGTATTCCCGGCTGTCGTCCAGTATCACCCGATTCAGGGCCTCCAGCAGATTGATGATGCCGTTGGGAGAACCCAGGGAGCGGTGATCGAGGATGTATTCCCCGCAGCCAAAGGGAACGAACTGCTCCGCCTCCTCTTCCGGCAGACCGAAGGCATCCTGTACCGCCGGAACATTGATCTCATCCCGGTACAGCATGGGGTATACGCAGCCGTCAGCATAATTGCTGTAAGCCTTCTCCAGCAGGGCCGGATTCTGTCCGTCATAAAACCGCAGGGTCAGCTGGGGCAGAATGTCCCGGTAGACCCGGGAGGCCTCCATGGCCAGCAGGGCAAACCGATCAGCGGCTTCTTCATCCTCCCGGCCCCGGCCTCCCAGGATAACCCGTCCATCCCAGGTGCAGCCCCGCTGGTTGATGCCTTTCCAGAAGGCCACCACCAGGTCCAGCTCTCCCGGATCACCCTTGAGAAACCGGCCGCACCAGTCGTCCATCCGGCCGTAATTCAAACTGCCGCTGACCAGGGCATATAAATGGACCAGCTGCAGGGCATCCCGCAGGCTTTCGGGAGCCCCGCTGGCGATTCGGTCCAGGGAATCGGCCATGTCGGGCAATCCCAGAGCACGGGCCTGTTCCCGGTACCGCAGGCACAGGGCGGTCAGTAGATCCAGAGCCTCCGCCAACTTTTCATACAGAGTCCGCGCCTCGCTGCTTTCCGGGGCGTTCTCCCGCTTTTCCAGGAGGCGTTCCTTCAGCCCGGGAATGCCGCCGCGCAGGAGGGCTTTGTAGTCCAGATGGGTTCCGCCGGTACGGTACAGGGGAAATCCCACCCCTCTGTCGGTTAAATACCGGTCGCTGGGCAGGGCGGCGGTCATCTCCGGGGTATAGGCGGCCCGAATTTTGGCGGCAGTGCCGTTTTCCCTCCAAAAGCGGCGGATCTCCTCCAGCCGGATCCGGTCCGTTTCCTCCACCCGATCCATCAGCTGCTGGAATTCGCTTTCGTTGATCATATAGCCCAGGCTGTATTCCTGGGGCGCCACGGAGACCCCCAGATGCTGATACCGCCCGGCAAAGATGTCTCCCGGTTCCACCGGCAGAAAAGCGTTTTCCAGGCGCAGGCGCTGGCAGGCGATCTCTCTTTCCATGGCCTGGGACGGAGACGGAGGCCTGGTACCGCCGGGAGAAAATTTTTGGTAGACATTTGTAAAATCAAGGATATACTGAAGATGCTGCCTATCGGATAGCATGGCAAGTCCTTCCTTTCCGGGGCTTTCCTATTATCTTTCAGTATACGGCTTCTCTGCTGCCGGAACAACCGGAAAACCCACCGGGATTTTCGCGAAAACTATCTTGTAAGGAGTGTACGCCCATGCTGCTGGTCTGCGGCCGAGTCACCGTCAGTCCGGACTGGACTGCATCGGAGACCGATACCCCGGCTTTTACCCGACTCTATCGCGTGTATCAGGGAGAGATCCTCTATACCGGCGCGGAAGGATCGCAGGTGCTGCCGGCCGGTCGTCTGTATGTGCTTCCTTCCAATGCACCGTATCGGATTTCGAGCCGTCCGGTTCCGCCCATGAATTGCTTTTATCTGCATCTGGACCTGTTTCCCGCGGAGAACGGCCAGATGAATAGCCTGGCCCTGGACCAGGATCCGCTTCTTGCCTGTCTGCTGGATACGCTGGAACGGGCCTGGGCGGAAAATCTCACCGAGACTATGACCGCCGCCGCCGGGACACTGGAAACCCTGTTGCTGGAGCGGGGCATCCTGTCCGCTCCGGACGCCGCTCTGGGAGGGGTGCTGCTCTACATCGCCGATCACTACCGGGAACCGCTGACGGTTGCGGAGCTCAGCCGGTTCTGCGGTTACAGTGAAGCTCATTTTTTTCGGCTTTTTCGGCAGCGGATGCACATGTCCCCCTATCAGTATCTCATTCGATTCCGGCTGAAAGAGGCGGTTCATCTGCTCCACGGGGAAGACGGCCTGGAAGAGATCGCGGAGAAAACGGGATTTCTGGACGCCAAATCTCTTTGCCGGCAGTTCACCGCCCATTATGGGATGCCGCCGGGGAAATTTCGCCGGCAAATCCCGAGACTGCCTTGAAAAGAAGAAAGGAGAAATCAAGCCATGGATTGGATTTTACAGCGCAAACAGGCCCTCGATGCCCGCCGGGCTTCTCCGGAGGAGCCGTATCCCATGACGACCTGGTATATGGACACCTATCTGCGCTTTTTGGATCGGTCCCCCGTTTACCGGGAGGCGCGGGCTGCCCATGCCCTGCTGTCGCACACGCCTCTGCCGCTGTATCCGGAGGAGACCATCCTGGGCGGCTTTAAATATACCGAGCCGGTCCTGTTCTACTATGGATCCGGTACCACCGTTTTTCCGGATCTGGCGGAACGGTACATTCGGACAAACGGTTTGTCCCCTGCGGAAGAAGAGGACTTCCGCCGCAAGCTGGACCAGGTAGAGGCCCATCGGTACCAGGCGGCGGATCCGGCGGTGTTCACATCGGAGGAACAGGCATCCATCGCCTCCCATGCCGCTACCTCGACCTGGTTCGGGGGGGCATATGCTGTTGGATTTTCCCACCGTTCTGCAAGAGGGGCTGGGGGCATACCGCCGGAGAATCGACACCTGCCGCCGGGAAGAGCGGGCGGAATTTTACGAGGCAATGATCTGGCAGCTGGAGGCCATTCAGCTGTTCATCCGGCGGTATGCCGCCGCCGCGGAAGAAGCGGCCGCGCGGCCGGGGTGGGACCGGGAACGGTTTCTCCAGGCCGCCGCGGATTTGGAGCGGATTGCCTCCGCGCCGCCCGCGACCTTTCGGCAGGCTCTGCAGCTGATCTGGATGCTGCATATGCTCAACGGTTCGGATTCCCTGGGCCGGTTTGACCAGTATGTATATCCCTTTTACCGGAGAGATCTGGACAGGGGAGTTCTCTCGGCGTCTGCCGCCCGCTGCTTATTGGCGGATTTCTTTGTGAAGGTGGAGGAGGCTTGCCAGATCCAAAACCTGACCCTTGGCGGCGTCACGCCGGACGGAAGGCCCGCTTACAATGCCCTGACGGTGGAGATTCTGGACACGGTGCGCCTTCTGGGGTATAAGGGCCCCAACCTGTCCCTGCGGGTGACGGAGAACATGCCCGAAGAGGTGTGGAGGGCCGCCATGGAGTGCCTGGCATCGGGACTGGGACTGCCGGCCCTGTACAACGATCGGGTCTATGTGGCATCGCTCCGGGAACACGGTATTCCGCCGGAGGAGGCCAACGATTATGCTCTGGCAGGCTGCAGTCAGGTCATGATCCCGGGAAAAAGCAATTTTTACAACGACGTCGGCCTGTTCAATGCGGCCAAAATACTGGAAATTGCCCTGTACGGCGGACAGGATCCCCGCACCGGGCAGCCGGTAGGCCTGCCGCTGGGGAACGCCGCCGACTTTCCGGATTTTGACAGCCTGTATGCCATGGTAAAGGAACAATTCGCCTATTTCTGCGGCCTGGAGGCCCGCCTGAACAACCTGGAGGCCCGGTACCGAGCTTCCCGGGAGGGATACGCCATGCGGACCCTGCTGATCCGGAACTGTCTGGAGAAGGGGCAGACCATTTTTGAGGGGGGCGCCCGCTACAATCATATCCAGCTGGAGATCATTGGCCTGACCAATGCGGCGGACAGTCTGTATGCGCTGAAAAGGGCGGTATACGACGATCACATCGTCACCATGGACCGGCTGATCGAGGCTATGCGCCGCAATTTTGAGGGAGAAGAAAACCTGCGGCGGCGTCTGGAGGCCTATCCCAAATTCGGCAACGACAATCCCGCGGTAGATGCCCTGCGGGCGGATCTGTCCGCCCTGCTGTATGCAGCCCTGAATCGGGAACCGGCGGCCTTTGGCGGCGTGATGGTGCCGGGCGAAGTGATTTTCACCGCCCATGAACTGGCCGGGCAGGTGACCGGCGCTACGCCGGATGGCCGGCTGGCCGGGACCGTGCTGGCGGATTCCGCCGGCGCCCGGCAGGGGATGGACCGCAGCGGCCCGACGGCCCTGCTCAATTCCCTCCTGAAAATTCCTGTCCAGGGATATCTCCTGACCAGCGTGGTGGGCAACCTGAAATTTTCTCCGTCTCTCTTTGCCGAACATACCCGGGAAATCCAGAGCCTGTTTCAAGCGTATTTTTCTCAGGGAGGAATGCAGCTGCAGGTGAATGTGGTGGACGCCGTTATTCTGCGGGACGCCATGGAGCACCCGGAGGAACACCGCTCTCTGGTGGTCCGGGTGGGAGGCTACAGCGATTATTTTGTGAACCTCTCTCCGGCCCTGCAGCAGGAAATCTTGGCCCGTACCAGCCAGAGCATGTGAATCGTTCTGCCTCGGATGGGCGGCGTGCTATCGCTTAAAAAGTGGATGCCCGGCCTCCGATGTGGTACAATCCCTATAGCTGGACAGCCGTACAGGAACCGTGCCCGAATCCCCTGGCCGCCTGCTGCCAGACGCCGGCTGGGGAACGGGTATCCGCAGCCGGCCGGAACACAAACTGTCTGGACGGCATAAGCAGCGTGCAGTTATTGGTGCGAGGAGAGGATGCTGCATGCAAAATCAGACCGAACGGACCGCGGCATACAGGAAGGCGCTGGCCGGCTTTATTGAGAAGGAATACCGCCTCCCGGTGATTTCGCTCACGCCTGCCAGCCGCGGCTTTTATGGGGAGACATGGCGGCTGGAATCCGGCGAAAGGCGCTGCTTTGTGAAGCTGGTCTACTTTGCGGAATATCAGCCGGTTTATGCACGCAGCTTCCGGGTGATGGATTTCCTCGGCCGGAAAGGCATCGACTTTATCAGCACCATTGTCAGGACGGCGGATGGCCGTCTTTATACCCGCTTTGACGGGGCGGTTCTCGGTGTCTTTGACTGGATAGACGGGGAAAATCTCGAGACCAATGAGACCAAAATCCCGGAGTATCAAATGCTGGCCATGGTATACGCGGTATCCCTCGATGGACTGGCCATTCCGCGGGAGGACTTTTCGGGGAAAAGTGCAGATGCTTTTTTCAGGCAGTGGGGGCTCACAAAGGACAGGGACACCCTTTCGCTACTGGAACAGAATCGGACAAAGCTGGAATATCGGGCGGACAGGCTGCAGCATTTCGCCGGCCTGTGCCGGGGAGACACAAGCGGCTTTTACATCACACACGGCGATGCAGGGGGCAATTTTCTGGTAAGCGGAGGCCGGTATTTTTTGGTCGACTGGGATGATGCCCTGTTGGCTCCGCCGGAGCGGGATGCGTGGGTCATGGGCTTTTGCGACTGGGCGCGCTGCCTTTTTCAAAAATCGCTGCGGCAGCAGGGAATTGTATATACCCTGCGGCCGGAACGCCTGGCATATTACGGGTATTATATGTTCTTCTTCTGGCTGACCTGGCTGATCCGGTGCGCGGATGCGGAAGAGACAGCGGCTTTTTTGGAGGAGTATGGGGGCGAGAGGACGGCATATGCCGAGGCCCTTTGGAAAAAGAACGCTTCGGCCCTCTGAAAAGGCAGATAGAAATCCTGCGGCGAAAAAACGGCGGTATGCTTCCCGGAGAGGGCAGCATACCGCCGTTCATGCTGTCAGCGGCTTGTGTACACCTATATTCGCGAATTTTTTTGGAGCCGGCTGCGGCTAAGAGAATTTGGCCGCCTATAAAGGAACCGTTGCTGCCATTTCGTTATGCCATGGCAAGAGGGACCATATGGCAGGGCAGGTATGAATCAGATCCGGCTTTGAATTAATGAACATATTGCCATAGTATTTTTCGGAAAAAGCGGCATACTATCGATAGTTGGTTATGAAAACAAAAGCAAAAAAGCTACTGCAATACCATATAGGAGGTACTTTTATGAAAAGGATCCTTTCCCTGGCACTGGTTTCTCTTTTAACCGTTATGTTTTTTGCCGGTTGTTCCGCACCCGCGGAGAACAGCAGCAGCGGTGCCAAAAAGCAGACGCTGCATGTTTCGGCGCTGGAATCGGCATACGGCACCAATATCTGGACGCAGATCGCCAAAGCCTTTGAAGAGGAAAACGAAGGCGTAACCGTTAAAGTGACCACCAGCAAGACCCTAGAAGACACCCTGGGTTCCGAAATGAAGTCCGGCACCTATCCCGATGTGGTGCATCTGGCCACCGGCCGGCCGGCCGCGCTGACCGAAACGATGATCAAGGACAACGCCCTGCGCGATCTGGATGCCGTTATGGAGATGACGGTGCCCGGCGAAGACGTCAAGGTGAAGGACAAAATTCTGCCCGGCTTTTTGGATACCTCGCTGACCAAGCCCTATTCGGACGGCAAAACCTACCTGGCCCCCATGTTTTACGGGCCCTGCGGCCTGTTTTACAATGCCGGCCTGTTTGAAGCCAAGGGATGGAAGGTACCCACCACCTGGGATGAAATGTGGGCACTGGGCGAAACGGCCAAGAAGGAGGGCATCGCCCTGTTCACCTATCCCACAACCGGGTATTTTGACGCCTTTTTCTATGCCATGATGTATGCGGCGGGCGGCGAGGATTTTTTCAAAAAAGCCACCACCTACAGTGAGGGCGTATGGGATACCGCCGAAGCGGCCAAGCTCTTTGACACCGTCAGCAAGCTGGCCGCCTACACCGAGAAAACCACGGTGGCCAATGCGAACAATGACAACTATTTGAAAAATCAGCAGCTGGTTCTGGACAACAAGGCGCTCTTTATGCCCAACGGCACCTGGGTGGTCGGCGAGATGGCCGACGCGCCCAAGGCGGACGGCTTTCAATGGGGGTTCGCCGCCATGCCGGCCTTCGCGGCGGGGGACACGCAGTATTCCTATACCTTCTTTGAACAGGTGTGGAGCCCGAAAAAGGCTGAGAATCCCGAGCTTGCGGACAAATTCATCGCTTTTCTGTATTCCGATAAAGCCGCCGACATCTTCCTGAACGCCGGCAAGGAGGAAACGGAGCCCAAAGGCTCGGCGATCCAGCCCATTGTCGGCATCACCGACAAGCTTTCCGCTGACGAAAAAGTGATGTACGGCATTTACGACGACGGGAAGGTCAAACCCGCGCTGGGCGCCTTTGCCACCACCGATCCGGTGGAGGGCGTCAGCATGGCCGACTCCCTCTTTTCCACCATCGACAGCATCATGAACGGCAGCAAGACGGTGGATCAGTGGAAGAGCGAGGTCAAAACCGCCAGCGATAAGCTGCGCGGCGCGCTGAAATAAGCGCAGACCCACATCAACGCGTCGGACGGCGGGCGGATATCCGCCCGCCGTCCTTCGCTTCGTCCCAACGAAGCCCAGGAGGTGTTTACATGCATAAGCATAAAGGACGCAGCCGCTTTGTCCTGCTTTGTGTTATGCCGGCGGCGGTTTTGTTTACCATCTTTATGGTGATTCCCACGCTGCAGGTGTTCTGGATGTCGCTGTATAAGTGGGGCGGCTACTCCGATGAAAAGACGTTCGTCGGCCTGAACAATTTCCGCACCCTGATGGAGGACGGAAAATTTCTGCGTTCGTTTCAGAACACCATCCTGCTGATTGTCCTGGTGACGCTGGTCACCTTTGCACTGGCGCTGGTGTTTGCGGGCATACTGACCCGTGAAAAGCTGCGGGGACAGAATTTTTTCCGCGTGGTTTTCTATATTCCCAACATTCTCTCGGTGGTGGTTATCGCCGCCATCTTCAACGCCATCTACGATCCCAATCAGGGACTGCTCAACAGTATGATCAGTCTGTTCACCAATATACAGGACAATCCCATTCTCTGGCTGGGCGATAAGCAGCTGGTCATCTTCAGCCTGGCCGGTGCGCTCGTGTGGCAGGCCGTCGGCTATTATATGGTCATGTATATGGCCAGCATGGCGTCCGTTCCCGAAAGCCTGTACGAGAGCGCGGGGCTGGAGGGCGCCGGCCGTTTCCGGCAGTTTTTTCAGATCACCATTCCGCTCATCTGGACCAATATCCGCACAACCCTCACCTTTTTCATCATCAGCAACATCAACCTGAGCTTCCTGTTTGTCAAGGCGATGACCGGCGGCAAGCCGGACGGCGCATCCGAGGTGTTCCTGAGCTATATGTATGCGCAGGCGTATACCAATTCGTCCTACGGATACGGCATGGCCATCGGCGTGGTGGTGTTCATCTTCTCGTTTGCGTTGTCCGCCATTGTCAACGGCGTCACCAAACGGCAGCCATTGGAATACTGAGGAGGCCCCGCTATGAAAACAAAAGCGCGCAGCGGCGAAACGCTGTACAAGGTGTTTATCTATGTGGCGCTGATCACCTTTGTCATTTCGATTCTGGTACCGGTGAGCTGGGCCTTCCTGGCCTCGCTCAAGGATTCCTCCGAATTTTACGGCAATCCCTGGGCACTGCCCAAGGGGCTGCATTTCCAGAACTTTGTCGATGCCTTCAACAAAGCCAACATGGGGGCGTATTTTTTCAACTCGGTTGTGGTGACCGCCATGGCGCTGGCCATTCTGCTGGTGGTGGCATTGCCGGCCTCCTACGTGCTTGCCCGCTTCAAATTTCGGGGGCGCAAGGTGCTCCTCGTGGCCTTCATGGGCGGCCTGTTTATCAATGTCAATTACATTGTGGTGCCCATCTTCCTGATGCTGGTGAGCGGCAACAGGGGGCTGGCCAGCCTGTTTGAAAAGCTGCATGTGGAGGAGGGCTCGCCGGTCTACAACCTGTTCGGCGACAGCTTTTTCCTCAATAACCACTTTATACTGGCGCTTGTTTATGCCTCCACGGCCCTGCCCTTTACCATCTATCTGCTTTCGAGCTATTTCCAGACATTGCCCAAGGACTTTGAAGAGGCCGCCTATGTGGACGGCAGCGGGTATTTCCGCACGATGGTTAAGGTGATCATGCCCATGGCCAAGCCGAGCATCATCACCGTGATTCTGTTTAACTTCCTGTCCTTCTGGAACGAGTATATCATCGCCATGACCCTGACCACGGGCGACTACCAGACGCTGCCGGTGGGGCTGATGAACCTAATGAAAGCGCAGAATGCTTCTGCCCAGTACGGACAGATGTACGCCGGCCTGGTCATCGTCATGCTGCCGACCTTAATTCTGTATATTGCGGTGCAGCGCCAGCTCACCCAAGGGATGACTGTCGGCGGCATCAAGGGATAACCGAAAGGAGAAAAGCCCATGAAAGCACTGAAAATTCTCACGGCAGTGGTTATCTTTGCGGGATCGCTGGCCCTGGTGATTGCCGGCCAGATGCACGACGGCCCCCTCTGGCTGGGGGCTATGCTGCTCGGGCTGGCGGGCCTTCTCGTCCTGCTGTGGTGGTATAACCGTGGATACACCCGCGCCGAACGCCTCCAGAAGCGCCGGGAGAAAGAAGGGGAGCGGGCCGCCCGCGGCAAATGAAAGCCGAATCGATCCCTATTATGTAAAGGCAGACGCCGCATGCGGCGTCTGCCTCAGCTTGTCAAAGAAGTCTCGCATGCGAGACTTCTTTGACAAGCTGAAAACGAAAGTGGGGAAAACCGGATGATTTTCCCCACTTTCGGCCGCCTAAAGGCGGCTTTGATCCGCTTCGCTCGACGCGGAGTGGGGAACCCTGATGGTTCCCCCTCCACACCTCCCCTTCCTTCCGATACGTTTTTGACACTCTGAGGCATGTTCTCACGAACACGCCCCTAAATATTGTACAATCTTCTCTATATAGAATTTTCCCATCTCGCTGAGAATCTGGTCCTTCCTTGTGATATAGCCGATTTCCATCAGGCTGCTTTTCGGATCGGCCGCCTCAAAGGGGATCGCTTTGTAATCTTCGCCGTTGAGCTCTTCGCAGATGATGCCGGAGCACAGCGTGTATCCGTTGAGGCCCACCATCAGATTAAGCATGGTGGCGCGATCGTTGGCTTTGATGGTTTGGGCGGCTTCGTTCATGCTGAAAATCTCTTCTGCAAAATAGAAGGAACTGTCGCTGCCCTGTTCAAAAGAAAGGCACGGATAATCCTGCAGGTCGTCCATGCAGATAGAGGCCTTCCCCGCGAGGGGATGCCCCTTCCAGAGATACACATACACCATGCAGGTGATCAGCTCGTGAAACGCGAGATCGTTGGCTTTCAGTATTTTAAGGATGGCTTTGCGGTTAAAATCGCTCAGATACAAGATGCCGATCTCACTGCGTAGCGTGCGGACGTCCTCGATGACCTCCCCCGTCTTGGTCTCTCGGATGGCGAATTCGTATTTTGCCGCATCGGAGGCCTTGACCATCTCGACGAAGGCCTTGACGGCAAAGGAATAATGCTGCGTGGAAACGCCGAATTTTTTCTTGAGCGTACCAGCGCGGCCGTATTTTTCCATCAGTGATTCATAGTGGTAATAAATCTCCCGGGCATAGGCGATGAATTCCTGCCCGTCGTTGGTGAGTGTCACGCCCCGGCCGCTCCGGTGAAAAATGGTGACGCCGAGTTCCTTTTCCAGATCCTGTATGGCGCCTGTCAGAGATGGCTGCGCGACGTAGAGCTTTTGGGCGGCCTGGTTCATGGATCCGGTCTCCGCGATGAGAATAGCGTATCGTATTTGCTGCAGCGTCATGCCAATGCCACTCCTTTTCGGCGCTTTGTCAAATTTCCGCGTGGAACACAGGCTGTGTATAGGTACTATACCAAAAGGGCTTTGCTTTGTAAAGGGCTGCGGCCGGGACGTCTGTGACTTTCATAGAGTGTATGCCCCGACACATACCGCGTCCGCCCTTTACAGGCAGACAGGCGGCTTTCCCTGTATGATTCTGACAAAGAGGGGAAAAATACCCGGTAGAGAATACCGCTTTCTGCGCCCATACAGGGACAGGCGGGCCGAAAACGGGGGAATCACGATGGAAAATCAGGAAGACAGGCAGGCGGCCGGACGCTATAAAGCCCTGGTGCGGGAATATTTGAATGCACCGTCCGAAACGGCGCGGCTGCGGCATCTGGCGCGCATGGTGCGCCGCGCCCTGCATGTGCTGCGCGGCCGCTATCAGCTGGCGATCCGGCAGAACAAGGCGGGATTGGACGAATGGCTGGGGGACAATTACCATCTATTGCTGCGCGAGGGGGAGGGGACGATCTCCGGCCTGCGCCACGCGGACAAGCAGCCCTGCGTGCAGGGGGAACCGGTGCTGTACCGCCTTTTGCGCCGCTTGCTGGAGGAGAAAGGGCTGCCGGATAAGGAGAGCGTGCGCGAGCTGCTCGATTTAGCCGACGAGGTGCGGCCGCTGACCGTTTTTGAACTGGCACAGTTTCCCCTCTGCCTGAAGGCGGCGCTGCTTATGCTGGCGGCGGATGCCTGCAAAATGGAGCCGGAACCGGCGGAAAAGGCCATCAGCCTGGCTGTCACCGGCCTGCGGCAGATGGCGGAGCTGGATTTTGTATCGCTGACAGAGGAATACAGCCTGGTCGAGCGGCTGCTCGCTGCGGAACCGGCGGGCGTTTATCCCCGCATGGACGAGGACACCCGGGCGGATTACCGCCGGGCAGTGGCGTGGAAGGCGATACGGCGCGGCATCAGCGAGAGCGCCGTGGCGGCGCAGGCCGTCGAACAGGCGGCGGATAACAAGGAGGACCGCAAGCACCATGTGGGATACTGGCTGCTCGACGAGGATCGCGCGGCCCGGCGGGCACGCGGCCGGGCCGCGCTCGTATGCACCATGCTGCTGCCCCTCCTCGCGGCGATTGCGCTGGCGGTTTGGGTGGGGTCCCCTTGGGCGGTGCTGCTGCTGATACTGCCCATGTGGGAATGCCTGCGTCCGCTTATCGATCATATAGCGCGAAAGGGCCTCAAGCCGCGCCGTCTGCCGCGCATGGAACTGGAGGGGCTGGTGCCTGAGGAGGGACGCACGCTTATCACGGTGTCGGCCCTGCTGCCGTCGGCAGCGGGGGCAGGCGGCATGGCGGCCCATCTCGCCCGGATCTATAACACGAACGGCACCGGCGCGGTGCAGATCTGCCTGCTCGCCGACTTGAAACAGGCCAAATATCCCTCCATGCCGCAGGACGAGGCGGACATCGCCGCCATGAAGCGGGAAATCCGGCGGCTCAACCGGCAGTGCGGCAATGCGTTCGTGCTGGTGGTGCGGCCCCGGACCTACAGCCCTACCATGCGGGCGTATTCCGGCTGGGAACGCAAGCGGGGCGCCATCACCCAGCTGATCCGGTTTGTACGCACGGGCCAGGGGAATTTTCTCGCCTTGGAGGGCGATATCGAGGCCTTGCGGCGGACGAAATATCTGCTGGCGTTGGACAGCGATACCGATATGCGGCTGGATACGGTGGCTCAGTTAGTGGGCACGGCGCTGCACCCCTGCAACCGGCCGGTCATCGACCCCATCACCCAGCGGGTGGTGGCAGGGTACGGTATTCTGACCCCGCGCATGGGGGTCACCCTCGACTCGGCCGATCACACCCCCTTTTCCCGCGTCATGGCGGGACAGGGGGGCATCACCGCCTATGATGTGCTGGCAGGCGACTTGTATATGGATGGGTTCGAGGAGGGGATCTTTGCCGGCAAGGGGCTCATCGACATCGAGGCGTTCGCCCTCGTGACCGAAAACGTGTTCCCGGCCGAGCAGGTGCTCAGCCATGATATTCTGGAGGGGTGTCTGCTCCGTACCGGGCTGGTATCGGATGTGGAAATGACCGACGGGGTCCCGTCCGGCATGGCTGGCTGGCTCGACCGGCTGCACCGCTGGATACGCGGGGACTGGCAGAACCTGCCCTTCCTGCGGCATCCGGCCCTGTGCTTCACGCGGCTGGATAAATGGAAGCTGCTCGACAACCTGCGCCGCTCCGTGACGCCGGCGGCTATTTTGCTCTGCCTGCTGCTTTCGCCCCTGTTTGCGCGCGGGGAATGGCTGGCCCTGGCCGCGATTCTGTCCGCCGTAAGCGGGCAGCTGCTGTCCGCCGTCCTGTCGCTGGTGCACGGCGGGCTGCTGACCCTCACGGGGAAATATTACTCCCGCGTGATGCCGCGCGCCATGGGGGCGCTGGCGCAGGCCGGCTATACCTTTGTCATGCTGCCGGCCACGGCGTGGGTGGGGCTTTCGGCGATGGGAACCGCCCTCTGGCGCCTCAAAAGCCGGAAGAACATGCTCCAATGGGTGACCGCCGCGGAAGCGGACAGCCGCCGGGTTGGCTGGCTGCCGGCGCTGCGCCGGTTCTGGTACACGCTGCCGATTGCCGCGGCGGCACTCGGCTGGGGTACCGGCCTGACCCGGCTGGCCGGGCTGTTTTTCCTGGTGCTGATCCCGCTGGCGGTCTGGTCGGCGCGGCCTGTGCCGCCAAAGCGGCCCATTCTCTCCGAAGGCGGCCGGGAACAGGTGCTCACCTATGCGGCGGCGATGTGGCGGTATTACGCGGAGCTGTGCACGCCGGAGGAACACGATCTGCCCCCCGACAATCTGCAGGAATCTCCCGTCTGGCGGGTGGCACACCGCACATCGCCGACCAACATCGGCCTGTATCTGCTGTGCGTGATGGCGGCCAGGGATCTGGGCCTCATCGAGCCGGCGGAAATGCTCGCCCGTTTGGACCGCACGCTGACCAGCGTGGAAAAGCTGGAAAAATGGAAGGGAAACCTGCTTAACTGGTACGACACGCGCACACTGCGGCCCCTGTCGCCCCGGTACGTCTCCACGGTGGACAGCGGCAATCTGGCCTGCTGCCTGGTGGCGCTGCGGCAGGGCCTGCTGGAGCTCGGAGGCGAGCAGGCGCTGGCGCTGGCCGCCCGGGCGCAGGCACTGTATACGGCCACGGATCTCAGCCCGCTGTATAACAAGCGGCGCGCGCTGTTTCACATCGGACTGGATCCGGACACGGGGGAAACCAGCCCCTCCTATTACGATCTGCTCATGAGCGAGAGCCGCATGACCGGCTATTTCGCCATTGCCACCCGGCGGGTGAGCAAGCGGCATTGGGGCGCGCTCGGCCGCATGCTGGCCAAATCGGCCGGCTATGTCGGGCCGGTATCGTGGACGGGCACCATGTTCGAGTATTTCATGCCGCGGCTGCTGCTGCCCGCCTACGAGGGTTCCATGGGGTACGAAGCGCTGCGCTTCTGCCTGCACTGTCAGAAGCGGCGTCCGCCGCGCGGCGTGCCGTGGGGCATCAGCGAAAGCGGCTTTTATGCCTTTGACAGCAACCTGAATTACCAGTACAAGGCGCACGGCGTGCCCCGCCTGGCGCTCAAAAGGGGCATGGCGGCCGATCTGGTGATTGCGCCGTATGCCACCTTTCTGACTTTGACCACCGAGCCGGAGGGGGCGCTGCGCAATCTGGCGCGGCTGGAGCAGCTCGGCATGATGGGGCGCTGCGGCTTTTACGAGGCGGCGGACTTTACCAAGGGCCGCGCCGCACAGGGCGGCTATTCCATCGTGCGCAGCTATATGGCCCACCATGTGGGGATGAGCCTTGTCGCCTGTGCCAACGCGCTGCGGGACGATGTGTTTGTACGCCGGTTCCTGCGGGACGAAGATATGGCGCGGGCGAGCGAGCTGCTCGTCGAGCAGGCGCCCGTCAACGCGTCCGTCTATGACATGGTGAAGGAGCCGGCGACCCCCGAGCTGCCCGGCCGCGGCGCGGCGACCACGCGGGAAATGGTGGCGATCAACCCCCGCGCGCCGCAGATGCATCTGCTGTCGGGCGGGGAATGGATGCTTGCCATCAGCGACTGCGGCACCGGGGTTTCGGTATCCCGCGGCATGGACATGACCATGCACAGCGGCGACCTGCTGCGCCGGCCGCAGGGGATTTTCACCCTGGTGGACGGCGGGGAGGGCGTTTTTTCCCTCACCCGCGCCCCCGATCTGAGCGCACAGGACAACCATCGTGCCACCTTCGGCGACGGCTATGCTGCGTTTTACGCCGATAAGGGCGTGCTGTCCGCCGGATTGCGGGTGATGGTGCACCCACGCCTGCCCGGAGAACAGCGGCAGCTGGTTCTGCAGAACAAGGCGGCCGGGCCGTTAACCGCGCAGGTGCTCTTTTATCTGGAGCCCTGCCTGTCCCGGCGGGAGGATACCGAAGCCCATCCCGCATTTTCGCGGCTGTTTTTGTCGGTGCACAAGGATGCGGCGGCGCAGGCCCTCATCGTCACGCGCCGCCGGCGCGGGGAGGAACCGCCCATGTACCTGGCCGCCGGCTTTTTGGAAAATGTGGAGTTCACTTACGAAGCGGCACGGGAATCGCTGCTTTTCCGTCCGACGGGGATCGCCTCGCTGTCCGGCAGCCTGGCCCTTCCCTTTGCGGATGCGGGCAGCGGCGTCCCCGACAGTGCGCTGGCCCTGCGGGCATCGCTGCCGGTCCCCGGCAAGGGAAAGGCCATGCTGACCTTCGTACTGGCGGCGGCCCCCACCGAGGAGGAGGCGGTCTCCCGCTTGATTGAAATGCGGCGGGAGGGACGGCTTGTCGCCGCCAAGGCAGCCAAAACGCCCTTCGGCGGCGTGGAGGCGCAGCTTGCGGCGCAGATTCTGCCCGATCTGTTTTATCCGCCCCGCATGTCCCGCGAGTGGGCGCAGGCCGCCCGGGAGAATACCCGGGGGCAGCAGGCGCTCTGGCCGCTGGGTATATCGGGCGATTTTCCCATTGTGCTCATGGAAATTCACAACGCGGCCGATGCGTCGCGCGCCGAACCGTATATGCGCCTGCACCGCTCGCTGCAGCTGGGCGGCGTGAGCAGCGAATTGGTGATTCTGTACCGCGAGGGCGGCGATTACAATGCGCCCGTGATGGAGGCCATCCGCGACGCGGCGCGTGCGGTGGGCTGTGCCGCCATGCTGGGCGCGCGGGGCGGCATCCACGCGGTCAACCTGATGCAGCACGGGGAAGAGGCCGCCGCCCTGCTCACCGCTGTGTGCGTGCATAACGGAGCCCGGGATCTGCAGCGGGCGGGCCTGCCTCCCGTTGACTATACGCCGATTCGGATACTGCCCGCCGAAAAGCGGGAGACGCGGCCGGAAAACGGGCTGGAGATTCCGGAGGGCATTTTTCATGGCGGAATGTTTACCGTCACCGGGCAGCCCCGCCTGCCCTGGTGCCATGTGCTGGCCAATCCGACCTTCGGCACGCTGGTATCGGATAAGGCGCTCGGCTTCACCTGGGCCGTCAACGCACGGGAAAACAAGCTCACCCCCTGGTATAACGACGTGACTTCGGACAACCGGGGCGAGATGCTGCTGCTGCGCATGGACGGCAAGCTGTACGACACGGTGTGGGGGGCGACCCCCACCTTTGGGGAAGGCTTTGCCCGGTACGAGGGACATTGCGGGACGCTGAACACCACCGTGACGGTGAGCGTACCGGCGGCGGGCATGTATAAGCGGGTGGAGCTGGAGCTGGAAAACACGACAGAGGAGGAGATCGAAGTGCAGGCGGCCTATTACACGGAGCCGGTGCTGGGTGTGGACCGGCGCCATGCGCGGCATACGGCGGCACGCTGGGAGGATGGCGCGCTGCTGCTGCGCAACCCGTTTGCGCAGGTGCACGGCGGCATGCTGCTCACGGCGATCGGCGGGGCGGACGGCTGCGACTGCGACCGGGGAAGCTTTCTGTCGGGGAACTGGGGCGGCGGGACGCTGTCTCCCGTTCCGGATCCCTGCGGGGTGGTCATCGTGCGGCGCCGGCTGCCGCCCAGGCGCCGGGAGCCGATTACCTTTGTGCTGGGCTTCGGCGCGCATCAGGAGGGGGTCATGCCCATCCCGCGCCTGGCCGCCGCGGCAAAGCCCGCTGAGCCGCGGCGGCCCGTGCTGACCTGTCCCGACCGGAAATTGTCCGAGCTGGTCAGCCACTGGCTGCCCCGTCAGATTGTGGGCTGCCGCCTGTATGCCCGCACCGGCTTTTACCAGTGCGGCGGGGCGTGGGGATTCCGCGATCAGCTGCAGGATACGCTGGCCGCGCTGTGGCTGAACCCCACTCTCACGGCCCGGCAGCTCCAGCGGTGCGCCGCCGTGCAATTCGAGGAGGGGGACGTGCTCCACTGGTGGCACCGCCTGCCCGGCAGGCCGCTGCGCGGCGTGCGCACCCGCTGCTCGGATGATTTGGTCTGGCTGCCCTTTGTGCTGGCGGAATATATGGATTTTACGGGGGATACGGGCATCCTGGATAAACAGACGGCGTGGCTGCAGGGGGCTCCGCTCAGTACGGAGGAGCAGGAGCGGTATTTTGAACCGGAGCGGACGCCCTACCGCGCCTCTCTCTATGAGCATGCGGTGCGTGCGCTGGATAAGGCCATCACCCACGGCGTGCACTATCTGCCGCTCATCGGTTCGGGCGACTGGAACGACGGATTCAACCGCGTGGGCGACGAGGGCAAGGGGGAAAGCGTGTGGCTGGCGATGTTTCTGGCCATGACGCTCGATCGCTTTGCGCCGATTTGCCGGGGAAGGCAGGACGAGGAGCGGGCCAAGCGGTACGAAGCGGTGGCGCAGGGATACCGGCAGGCCGCGGACGACAGCTTCGACGGCGACCGGTATCGGCGGGCCTATCTGGACAGCGGCGCGCCGCTGGGCAAGGCAGGGCGCGAGGCATGCGCCGTGGACAGCCTGACCCAGAGCTTCGCGGTGCTGGCGGGCTTGCCCGCCGAGAGGGCAAACGCGGCGCTGGATACCGCCGTGCGCGAGCTGTTCGACACGGAAAACGGGCTGATAAAGCTGTTCGCGCCGCCCTTTTTTGAGCCGGACAAGCAGGTGGGATACACCGCCGCCTATCCGCCCGGCGTACGGGAAAACGGCGGGCAGTATACCCATGCCGCCGCCTGGCTGGCCATCGCGCTGCTGAAAGCGGGACGGGCGGAGGAGGGGGTACAAGCCCTGCGCCTGCTCAACACGATAGCGAAATACACCGACGGGCTGGGCGATCGGTATCGGGGCGAGCCCTACGCGCTGGCCGGCGACGTGTACGCGCATCCCGATTGCCCCGGACGGGTGGGCTGGAGCCAGTATACCGGTGCGGCGGGGTGGATGTACACGGCAGTGCTGCGGCATCTTCTCGGACTGCGGCCGCACGGTGACACGCTGGCCATCGCGCCGTGTCTTCCGGCGGACTGGCCGGGGTATACGCTGAAAATCACCCTGCTGGCCACCCCGCTGTCCATCACGGTGGAGCGCGGCGGGGGCGGGCTGCTGGTGGACGGCAAGCCGGCCGAGCATGTACCGCTGGATAAAAAGAAGCATAAGGTGCACCTCGGGCTGTAAGCGGCCGCCGATCCGAACCCGAAAAGGGCTTTCCTTTGTCCCGCTTTTTTGGTATACTGTTCCAATAGAAAATGATTTCAGGAGGAAGTGATGGGCTTGCCTACCATTGAGACGCTGGCGCCGGGCGTGACCTTTCTCTCGCTGCCCGACAGCCGGTTCAAGACCGCCCGGCTGACCGCCGCGTTGTTTTTGCCGCTGCGAGAGGAAACCGCCGCGGTGAACGCCATTGTGCCCCATCTGCTGCGCCGCAGCTGTGCGGCATATCCGGCCATGCGCGCGCTGAACCGCCGGCTGGACACCCTGTATGGCGCCCGCATGCAGGCGGGGGTCACCCGGCTGGGCGATCAGCAGGGCATGCTGCTCACGGCGAACGGCATCGACGACCGTTTTGCCCTGCATGGCGAAGCGATTGCGGCCAGCTGTGCCGACCTGCTGCTCTCCATGCTGTTTGAGCCGGCCTTTGAGCAGGGGGTGTTCCGCGAGGAGGATGTGACGCAGGAGCGCCGCTGCCTCATCGAGAACATTGAGGCGGAGATCAACGAAAAACGCTTATATGCCCGCCATCGGTGCGAGCAGCTGCTTTGCCCGGGAGAACCATATGCCGCCCGGGTGTACGGCACGCTGGAAAGCGCCCGGGCCATCACGCCCGCCGCGGCGGCGCAGGCCTGGGAAGCTATGCTGGCCACCGCCCGGATCCACTGGATCTATCAGGGCAGCGACAACGAGCGGGTGGCGCAGGCTATCGGGGACGCCTTTGCCGCGCGGGGGACGCGCCGCCCGGTGGAGCTGACAACCAATACCGCCTTTACCCCCGGCCCGCTGCGTGAGCAGACCGAGGAGATGGCGGTCAAGCAGGCCAAGCTGGTTATGGGCTTCCGCCTGGATATGGCGGAGCCGTCGGACGATACGATGGCCGCCCGGCTGATGAATGCCCTGTTCGGCGGGACACCCCATTCGCTGCTTTTCCGCAACGTGAGGGAGAAATACAGCCTTTGCTATTACTGCGCGTCGTCTTACGACTATCATAAAGGCGTGCTGCTCGTGGACAGCGGGGTGGAGGAGAGCAAGGCGGACGAGGCCCGCGCCGAAATCCTGCACCAGCTGGAAGAGCTGCGGGAAGGGCGTTTTACCGACGAGGATCTCGAGTCGGCCCGCCGCAGTGTGCTCAACCAGTTCCATGAGGTGGACGATTTGCAGGCGAGCCGGGAGAGCTGGTATCTGCGTCAGACGCTGCGATCCGTTCCGGCCACGCCGGATGAGGAGGCTGCCAAAGCGGCCGCGGTGACCAGGGAGCAGGTGTGCGCGGCTGCCCGCCGGGTGACGCCCGTCTGCGTTTATCTGCTGAAAAGCGAGAAGGAGGGATAAAGATGGCGGACATGCAAACGATCACCGATGCGCGCACGGGGGAGACCTGCTATCGGGTGGATCATCCCTCCGGCCTGCCGATTTTTATCTGGCCCAGGGAAGGATACCGATCCACCTATGCGGTATTTGCCACCCAGTACGGTTCCATCGACACCGCCTTCACCACGCGCGGCGCAGACGGACACGAGGAAACCACCGTGGTGCCGGCGGGTATTGCCCATTATCTGGAGCATAAGCTGTTCGAAAACGAGGACTGTGACGCCTTCGAGCGGTATGCAGCGACGGGCGCCTCGGCCAACGCTTATACCAGCTTTAACCAGACGGCCTACCTGTTCACCTGCACCGAGAAGGTGGAGGAATCGCTCGAAATCCTGCTCGACTTTGTCCAGAAGCCGTATTTTACCAAGGAGACGGTGCAAAAGGAACAGGGGATCATCGGGCAGGAGATCCGCATGTGCGAGGATTCACCATCCCGCCGGGTGCTGTTCAACCTGCTGCGCGCGCTGTACCACAACCATCCGATCAAAATCGATATTGCGGGCACGGTGGAATCCATCGCGCAGATTACGCCCGAGCTGCTGTACGGCTGCTACAACACCTTTTATAATCTGCACAACATGGTGCTCGCCGTGGTGGGCAACATCACGCCGGAGCAGGTGCTGCGGGTGGCGGACGCGACGCTGCGGCCCGCGGAGGACTGGCATCTGACGCGCGCCGTGGTGGAGGAGCCGGCCGAACCGGTATCGCCGCGTGTGGAAGAGGTCATGCCGGTGAGTGCGCCCCTCTTTTATCTCGGGTACAAGGAGGTCATTCCGCCGGAGGAGGGTACCCGGTACCGCACCGCCGAAGAACTGGCGGCGGCGGAGGTATTGCTCGATCTGGTGGCGGGACGCGCGTCGCTTCTCTACGAACGGCTGATGGCGGAGGGCCTCATCAACGCGCAGTTCGGCGCCGATTATTTTGAGGGGCCGGGATACGCCGTCTGGCTGTTTGCGGGCGAATCGAAGGATCCGGACGCGGTGCGGGACGCCATCGAGGAGGAGCTGGCACGCCTGCGTCGGGATGGCTTGGACCCGGACGCGTTTGAGGCGTCGCGCAACGCGCTGTACGGCCGGCTGATAACGGCATTAAACAGCGTGGAAAACAGCGGCGATTTTCTGGTGAACGATTATTTTTATGGAAGAAAACCCTTCGGACTTATTGACGCGGCGGCCACTCTTGATATACAATCGGTGTATGCCCTGCTGCGCGGCAGTCTGCGCGCGGACGCGAGCGCCTTATCCATTGTGCACGGCTGAACCGTGCAGCCCCCGCACGGGGGTACGTACATATGAAAGGACGGGTCTGTTGCATGGAGTATATTCAATTCCCCAATCTGTTCGGCGATTTTAAATTTGAGATTTCGCCGGATCTGGTGGATTTCAACCTGTTTGGGTTGCCGATTTCCATCAAGTGGTACGGCGTCATCATCGCCGTCGGCTTTCTGCTGGCGATGATCTACGCGCTCAAACGGGCCAGGCAGTTTGACATCGATCCCGATCGGATGATTGATGTGGTGCTGGTATCCGCCGTGTTCGCCTTCATCGGCGCGCGGCTGTATTATGTGCTTTTCTCTGGGGAACTCAGCAGCTTTTTAGAGAATCCCGTCACAATTCTGCAGGTCTGGAAGGGCGGGCTGGCCATTTACGGCGGCGTCATTTTCGCCTTCCTGACCGCGCTGTGGATGTGCCGGGTGCGCAAGGTGAACACGCTGGCCATGTTTGATTTGGCCTCACTCGGTTTTCTCATTGGCCAAAGCATCGGCCGCTGGGGCAATTTCGTCAACCAGGAGGCCTTCGGCAGCAATACCAGCGAAAATTTCCTCCTCGGCATGACGGGCAGCATCATCCAGACGGGGGAGAACGGCTCGGGCTACGATCCGTCCGGCCTGGTGCATCCTACCTTTCTGTATGAATCGCTGTGGTGTCTGATCGGCTTTATTGTGCTGCATATCGTGTCTAAAAAGGCCTACCGATTCAAGGGAGAGATCTTTTCTCTGTATATTGTGTGGTACGGAGCGGGCCGCTTCTTCATCGAGGGGCTGCGCACCGACAGCCTGATGCTCGGCACCATGCGCATTTCGCAGGTGATAGCGGTTCTGGCCGTGCTGGGCGGCATCGTGCTGTTCTTCGTGTTTAAAAACTACGCACAGCGCGCGCCCAAGGATCTGTTTGCCGAGGCGGAGGAGCTCCGTGAGGAAGCGGAGGAAGAGGCCGCGGAAGCCGCTGACGGCGAGGAGGCCGAGGGCCTGGAACCGGCGGAAGAGTCGGATGAAGCGGCGGCGCTTGAAACGGAAGAAGCACCCGCGGCCGAACCGGAGGCTGTAACCGAACCGGCGATCGAAGCCGAACCGGAGGCCGGGCCGGCCCCGGAAGCAGAGGCGCCCCAGACGCCGGCAGAGGAAGAAGCATCGGCCGAACCGGCGGCGGACGCCGGTGACAATGCGGAAGACGAAAAACAGTGAGGAGCGTACAATACATGGCAAAGCTTATTGACGGCAAGGCAATTTCTGCGGCGGTGCGCGCGGACGTGGCGGCTGAGGTGGCGGCCCTGAAGGAAAAGGGGATTGTGCCGGGACTGGCTGTCATCATCGTGGGGGACGACTCCGCTTCCCGCGTGTATGTCAACAACAAGAAAAAGGCATGCGCCGAGGCGGGCATGTATTCGGAGGAGTTTGCTCTGCCTGCGGACACCACGCAGGATGAGCTGCTCGCCCTGGTGGAAAGCCTGAACAACCGCAGCGATATCAACGGCATTCTCTGCCAGCTGCCGCTGCCGCCGCATATCGACGACAAGGCGATCATCGCGGCCATATCGCCCCGCAAGGACGTGGATGCCTTCCACGCCGCCAACGTGGGGCACATCATGATCGGCGATTACCACTTCCTGCCCTGTACGCCGGCGGGTGTGATGGAGCTGCTCCACCGCGCGGGTGTTGAGGTGGCTGGAAAAAACTGCGTGGTGATCGGGCGCAGCAATATTGTGGGCAAGCCGATGGCCATGCTGCTGCTGCATGAAAACGGCACGGTGACCATCTGCCATTCCAAGACGAAGAACCTCAAGGAGATCTGTGCCGGCGCCGACATACTGGTGGCGGCGGTGGGGCGTCCGAAGTTCGTGACCGCCGACATGGTTAAGCCGGGCGCGGCGGTTATCGACGTGGGCATGGACCGCGACGAAAACGGCAAGCTGTGCGGCGACGTGGATTTCGCGGCAGTGGAGCCGGTGGCCGGCTATATCACCCCGGTGCCGGGCGGCGTGGGGCCGATGACCATCGCCATGCTGCTCAAGAACACCGTTATGGCGGCCAAGATGCAGAATGCCCTGCTGATGGAATAAAGGCGGTTTTCCCGAGGAGCGGACAGCGATGTCCGCTCCTTTTTTATGGTTTTTTTGTGCGGTTTCGGCCAGACTATAAGGAAAAGGATTTTGAACGAGAGGAGACTTTGCCTTGCCGGCCGAACCGTCAGAAAAGCGTCCCGCCAAGCGCCCGTCTGTTTTCACCCGCATACTCAACGGCATTGAACGGGTGGGCAATCGTCTGCCCCATCCCATCACGCTGTTTGCCCTGTTTACGCTGGCCATTATTCTGTTATCGGCCCTGCTCGCACTTCTCGGTGTCTCGGCCACGGGGGAGCTCATCAACCCGGCCACCATGGAATTGGAACGGCAGACCGTCTCGGCGGTCAGCCTGCTGAGCCGGGATGGCATCGTCTATATGCTCACCAGCATGGTGAAAAATTTCACCGACTTTGCACCGCTTGGTGTGGTGCTGGTCACCATGCTGGGCATCGGCTGCGCCGAGGGAAGAGGCTTTTTATCCGCCCTGCTGCGCGGGCTGGTGACGGTGACGCCGCGCTTCATCATCACGCCGGTCATCGTGCTGCTCGGGGTACTGTCCAACATTGCCACCGATATCGGCTATGTGCTGCTCGTGCCGGTGGGGGCGCTGGTATTTATGGCGTATGGCCGCCATCCGCTCGCCGGACTGGCGGCGGCCTTTGCCGGTGTATCGGGCGGCTTCAGCGCCAATCTGCTCATCGGCGCACTCGACCCGCTGCTCGCCGGGATCAGCAGCGAGGCGGCCCAGCTGGTGGATGCCTCCTATGTGGTGCAGCCAACGGACAACTGGTTCTTCATGATGGCCTCCACGCTATTGATCGTGGTCATCGGCACCCTCGTGACCGATCGGATTGTGGAGCCGCGCCTGGGAAAATTCCAGCCGGAGGGCGAAACGGATCACACCCGTCTGACTTCACTCAGCCGCGGGGAAGCCCGGGGCCTGCGCATCGCATCCGCTGTGATGATAGGGCTGGTTCTTTTGCTTGTGGCGGCGGCCATACCGCAGAACTCCCTGCTGCGCAATCCGGAGACAGGCAGCCTGACCGCCGACTCGCCGCTCATGAATGGGCTGATACCGTTGCTGGCGCTGGTGTTTTTCGTCCCCTCGGTTGTGTACGGCCGCCTGACCGGCGCGTACAAGGGGGAACGGGACGTGGCGCGGCAGCTCGAAAAAAATATGGAGATGATGGGCGGGTATATTGCCCTCATTTTTGTGGCGGCGCAGTTCATCAGCTTTTTTGGCTACAGCCGTCTGGGCACCATTCTGGCCATCCGCGGCGCCGACTGGCTCCGATCCTCCGGCATCCGCGGCCCCGTGCTCATGGTGCTGTTTATCCTGTTCACGGCACTGGTCAACCTCGTCATGGGTTCGGCGACAGCCAAATGGACCATCCTCGCCCCCATCTTTGTGCCCATGTTCATGATGCTCGGCTATTCTCCCGAGCTGACGCAGGTGGCATATCGCATCGGCGATTCCTGCACCAATCTGATAACGCCCCTGATGTCTTACTTCGCCATGGTGGTGGTGTTCGCCAAGCGCTATGACAGCCGGGCGGGCATCGGCACGCTGATTTCCATGATGGTGCCCTATAGCCTGTTTTTTTTGCTGGGATGGACCGTTCTGCTTGTGGTCTGGATGCTGCTCGGTATCCCGCTCGGTCCCGGTGCGGCGATATATTGGGGGTAGAGTCCGTTTTATGGGACTGTGGCCGTGGTATACTGATATCAAACCGGAACAGAACGAACAAAGCGTTTGATTTTTTGAAAAAAGCCCTTGCTTTTTTCGGAATAATCCGTATAATGGAATTAAACATTTGTTCGGAACAATCGTTCTGCGATTAGGAGGAAATATAGATGGTTTGGAGTATGCTGCATGTTGTTGGAATGGGGATTTTGTTTGTGTATACCCTGGGAAGGGCCAAATGCGCCGAGACCCGGCGGCTGGCCCTGGTGCCGCTCGGCGTGATAGCGGTGGAACTGACGGTGGCCGGTATGCTTAGTGCTTCGCTGTACCCGGTGCTGACCGGTATCCTGGCGGTTACGCGGCTGGTGATTGCAGGCTGCTGCGTGGCGGCGGTGCGGCGCGACGCGGCTATGGCGAAGGAGCAGGCGCGTATGCGTGCCCGCCGGCAGAGAAGAGCGTCGGCTCAGCTGCGTGCCCTGCAGGCACAGCCGTCTGCGTCTGTGCCTTCCCGGTTTCCGCGCTGTGCCTGAAGGAAAACGGATTTTACCGAAACCCGTGTCATTTTATGACGCGGGTTTTTCTATTTGGAGGGCATCCACTTGCAAACAAAAGCCAAACCGTGTAAGATAGAATGCGTGTTATAACAAGGGAATACGGTAAAGGATGGTTGGAACCGTGGCGGAAAGCTTTTTGACCGTGGCACAACAGGTGCTGATACTTTTCCTGCTCATTGGGGTGGGATTCCTTTGCGGACGTTTCCG
This sequence comes from uncultured Oscillospiraceae bacterium, assembly GCA_902478605.1. Classification (GTDB taxonomy): domain Bacteria; phylum Bacillota; class Clostridia; order Oscillospirales; family Acutalibacteraceae; genus UMGS856. Next base: position 11,180 of record CABSLQ010000025.1, on the reverse strand, counting down.
CATGCTCAATGAAAACGCCGTGAAGTGCCTGGCGGATATCGTTTTGTATGTGGTGACCCCCTGCATCATTGTGCGTTCCTTCATCCGGCCGTACGATCCGGCTATGCTCGGTGGGCTGCTGGCCTCCCTTCTGGCGGCTTTCGGCACTATGGGGCTGTTCATTGCGGCAGCCCATTTGATTTTTCGGGGCAAAGATGAAGCGCGGCGGCGCGTATTGCGGTTCGGTGTGGTGTTTTCCAACTGCGGGTATATGGCGTTCCCACTGCAGGAGGCCCTGCTCGGGGATACCGGCGTCTTCTACGGTTCGGCTTATGTCGCCGGGTTTAACGTGATCTTGTGGACGTACGGGCTGCTGCTTATGAGCGGAGATACAAAGGCGCTGTCGGCGAAAAAAATTCTGGTCAATCCCGGGATCATCGGATTGGTGATCGGCCTGATTGTCTTTCTGTTTTCCATTCCGGTTCCCGACGTTTTGGCAGTGCCGATGGAACACCTTTCGGCGCTGAATACCCCTGTTCCCATGCTGATCATAGGGTATTATCTCGCGCACACCAAAATTCTGGAAGCGCTCCGGGATAGGGGAAGCTATCTGGCGATAGCGCTGCGGCTTGTCGTGCTGCCGCTGGTGGCACTGTTTGGTATGATGCTGTGCGGCCTGCGCGGCCCGGTGCTTGTGGCCTGTGCCATTGCGGTGAGCGCGCCGGTGGCGTCGGCCACCACCATGTTTTCCGCCAAATTCGGGCAGGACACCCTGCTGTCGGTCAACCTGGTTTCCCTGTCCACGCTGTTTTCCATTGTGACAATGCCTTTGATCGTGGGATTGGCGCAGATTTGGAGCTGATGAGTTGGAAGGTCCTGCGAGGGGCGTTTGCAATGCCTTATGCGGGTGGCGGATAGGCATTTCTTCAGTGAAAGCGCTGCATACATAGACACTGTTTTTCTGCATAGGATATGGCACGAGATGTGTGAAGAGGGGTGGATTCCGAATGCCCAAGACACTCCCGCGCGGGGCGGGTATTTTGCTTCCCGTGAGCAGTCTGCCGTCACCGTATGGCATCGGTACACTGGGAAAGGACGCCTACGCCTTTGTGGATTGGCTTGTACGGGCGGGACAGATGTACTGGCAGGTACTGCCGGTGGGACCTACCAGCTATGGCGACAGCCCATATCAGTCCTTTTCTGCTTTTGCAGGCAATCCCTATTTCATCGATTTGGATACTTTGGTGCAGGAGGAACTTCTGCTGCCCGGAGAGCTTGCGCAGGTGGAGGACGCTCCCGGCCATGTGAACTACGGGCGGCTGTTCGAGCAGCGGTTTAACCTGCTGCGTGCGGCCTTCCACCGGTTTGCTGACGACGGTGCCTGTGCGGCCTTCTGTCGGGAAAACCGCGTCTGGCTGGACGATTACGCCTTGTATATGGCGCTTAAAGAGCATTTTGGACACCGGGAATGGCTGGTATGGGACGAAGACATCCGCTTTCGGCAGCCGGAGGCGTTGGCCCGGTGGCGGCAGATTCTGAACGATGAAATCCGGTTCTGGTCCTTTTGCCAATTTCAGTTTTATCGCCAGTGGGATGCGCTCAAAGCATATGCCAACCGGGCGGGGGTTTCCATTATCGGGGACATTCCGATCTATGTGGCGCTTGACAGCGCGGATGTCTGGGCAAACCGTGCCCAGTACCTTCTCGATGAGGATGGCCGGCCCACCGCGGTGGCGGGCGTGCCGCCCGATGCGTTTTCTGCCACGGGGCAGCGCTGGGGCAATCCCCTGTACAACTGGGAGGTTATGGCGGCGGACGGCTATGACTGGTGGCGCCACCGGGCCGCCAACTGCGCCCGGCTTTATGATGTGATCCGCATCGATCATTTTATCGGTATGGCGCGGTATTATGCGATTCCGGCCGACTGCGAAACGGCGGTCGGGGGCGAATGGCGGACCGGTCCGGGACGGTCGCTCACCACCGTGCTGGACCAAGCGGTGGGCGACGCGCGAATTCTGGCGGAGGATCTCGGCGTTTTGCATCCGGCGGTGCAGGAGCTGCTGCGGCAGACAGGGTATCCCGGCATGAAGGTGCTGCTGTTCGCTTTTGACGGCGGAGCGGATAATACCCATCTTCCCCATTGGTATACGCACAACACCGCCGTATACGGCGGCACGCATGACAACGAGACCATTGCCGGCTATTGTGCCAGACGCCGCGACGACGAACTGCGGTATCTGATGCAGTATCTGCAGGTGGAGAGCCGCGAGGAGATCCCGCGGGCTCTGCTGCGCGCCGCCTATCAAAGCGTGGCGGATGCGGCCATTTTTCAGATGCAGGATATTCTGGAGCTGGGCGATGCCGCCCGCATGAATACGCCTTCCACCATCGGCGGCAACTGGCAGTGGCGTCTGCTGCCCGGACAGCTGGACGTGGCACTGGCCGATGAACTCAGACAGCTTGCCGGCATATATGGACGATTGTGATGCGGTTCTTTAATAACCGGAGGGGTTCGCGGGAGCGGATAAGATTCAGAATTTTCCATATATGGCGTGTTTCCGCTTCCCCAGGGACAAGATAAAGGACATTTCTTAAAAAAATTTACATTTTGAGGCGGGAAATTGCCTTCCAGCGGTTGAATTTACGAAAGGCCCGTGGTAGAATGAAAGAGATATTATATGAGCATGTGGAATGGACCGTTTAGGAGCCGAAACGAGCATGCGTTACCGTATCGGATTATTTGAGGCCGCGCCGCATATAGGGCGCGGATGGGGATAGGATTGGCCTGACGGGAATAAGAAGCGGGAGGAAGTTTCATGAGCATTCTGCAGTTTGACAACGAATCGATAGACGGGGTCTCGATAAAGGTCGTTGGCGTCGGCGGCGGCGGCGGCAATGCGGTGAACCGCATGGTGCGCGCCGGCGTGCAGGGCGTTGAATTCATTGCCATTAACACCGATCAGGCGGTGCTGCGCTTGTCGCAGGCGGATGAAAAAATCCAGATCGGGGAAAAGCTCACCCGCGGCATGGGCGCCGGTTCTAATCCGGAAAAGGGCCAGCGGGCAGCCGAGGAAAGCCGTGACGAAATCGCCGCGGCTCTCAAGGGGACCAACATGGTGTTCATCACCGCCGGCATGGGCGGCGGCACCGGCACGGGGGCCGCGCCGGTCGTGGCCGAAATTGCCCGCGATCTCGGTATCCTGACGGTCGGCATCGTGACCAAGCCTTTCGCTTTCGAAGGCCGCCGCCGCATGGAGCAGGCGGAAAACGGCATCACCGCGCTGCGCGAATATGTGGACAGCCTGGTGGTCATCCCCAACGAGAGAATCAAGCTGGTCAGCGAGCAGCGCATCACCCTCGCCAACGCCTTTGAGGTGGCGGACGACGTGCTGCGCCAGGGTGTGCAGAGCATTTCCCAGCTCATTAAAGTGCCCGGTCTCGTCAACCTGGATTTCGCCGATGTGACCTCCATTATGAAAGATGCCGGCTATGCCCACATGGGTGTCGGCCGCGCCGAAGGCAAGGACCGGGCGGAGCTCGCCGCCCGCGCCGCTGTGGCAAGTCCGCTGCTGGAGACCTCGATCGACGGGGCCCGCGGCGTGCTTATCAACATTACCGGTACGTCCGACCTGGATTTTGAAGACGTGGATAAAGCCTCCGAGATCATCACCAGCGCTGCGCATCCGGACGCCACCATTATTTGGGGCGCCGCTTTTGATGAAACGCTCGGCGATTCCCTGTGTGTGACGGTCATCGCCACCGGCCTGGTTTCCGACGGTTCCTACAAGGCGAAAGAGCCGGATGGCAATGCGCTGTCTGGCTTCGGCAAGCAGGCGGAGAATATTTCCTCCACGGTAGACGACGACGAAGGCTATACCGACATCATGGATATTTTTAAGAAGAAGAGAGAATGACCAACAATTAAAAACCGCCGTTACAAATAACGCTTGTTATTTGTAACGGCGGTTTTCTTTTCAAGAAGACTTTCTGCTAAAGAGACAGGCTTTTTTGATGGCACCAAGCGGGCTCTGAGACATAAGATCGGCAGAGCGTATTGGCTGGATAATGGTGTATGGCGAGCGGTTCGCCGCGGGATAGCACCGTGGTAAGGGCGTCATGGGCGGGGCTCTCCATACGCGATAAACAGCCGGTTATCTCCCGGCAAAGCTCGCCTGACGATTCGGTGCGGGTAAATGTCTGCCGGGGCTGTTAGTGGCGGAGGTTTTACCATTTCGTCACTGCGAACCTCCAAACGGATAACCGATACACGAACCACGCGACAGCGGGATGGCGGTATTAATCGGGCCACGCCGGGATCAGCCTCCCGGCAAAAAGCTCCTGCCAGACGACGCATGCGCTGCCGAGCAGGGGGGCGGTGCTTCCAAAGTACGAACGGCGTACCGGCACATGGCGGTATGCCGACGCCAAAATGTGGTGATTCATGGTATCTTCTATTCTCTGCAGCCAGTCATCCGGCAGGAAGGCTCCTTCATGGCCAAGAAAGATACAGGCAGGATTAAACAGGTTGACAGCATTTGTCAGCGCGACGGCAAGTATGTCTGCCGCATCCTGCAGCACAGCCCATGCCGCAGGATGCCGGACGGCATCCGCCAGGGCGGTCGGGGCCCAGTCTCTTCCTGTCGCCGCCCGCAGCCGTTCCAGGAGCACCGGGATGGAAATATACGTTTCCAGACACCCGCGGGCTCCACAGCGGCAGATGGGCCCCCGATAATCGATGGACATATGACCGATTTCCCCCACCAGACCGCTGGCTTCCTGATATAGACGGCCGTCCGACACAATCCCCGCGCCAACACCGGCCGTAATGCCTACGTACAAAAAGTTCTGAAGCGGACGGCCGGCGCCATACAGTTTTTCGGCCAGGGCGGCGGCTTTCATATCATTGTGCAGCCATACCGGCAGGTTACAGGCTTCCTGCAGCCGGGAGGCGATGGGATAGTCCTGTATACCAAAGAAATCCGTAGGGGAGAGAAGCTGTCCACCGGACACGTCCAACGTCCCAATGGCCGAAATACCAAGGCCGCAGACGGTCGCTTCCGGCCGGTTGGACTCCCGCCAAGCCATCGCCTCACGCAGCAGCTCCACCAGCTTATCGGTCAGGGAATCCCTGGTCTCTTCCTGCAGGACACGGCGTTTCAACCAAAGCACGTGCAGACGCAGGTCTGCCACCAGCATAGCCGCGCATGTACGGGACAGGTATAGACCAATGGCGAGCGGCGCCCCCGGCGCCACGGCGAGCACAACCGGATTGCGCCCGGCGCTCAGCGAAGGCGCGCTCTGTGTCTCTTCCACCCAGCCTGCGCGCATCCATTCGGTCACAATATTGGTCACCGCCATTTTGGTCAGGCCAATATCCCGTGCAATTTGTGTCCGGGTAGGTGTCTCCTGACAGGCGATCTGCTGCAGCACGAGTCCGCGATTGCGGTTTTTCAGATCGGTGTGGTTGATGCCCTTTCTTTCTGCCACGGACAACCGCCTCCTTCCGGCTGCCTCTTGACAGCCCATGATATAGTATTATATAATATACATATTGGTAAAGTCAATTTACTATTTACAGAGGGAGCCGTGGCATATGAAGCGGATTCTATGTGCCGGGAGCGTGACGGTTGACGTGATTGTTACGCCGGCGGACAGCATCCCCGCGCCGGGTACGTTGCGCGCGGTGGAATCGGTGACCACCCATGTGGGCGGTTGTGCAGCCAACGCGGCCATCGATTTGGCCCACTTGGGCGTGCCGGTGCGCCTCTCCTGCAGAGTGGGCCGCGACGGCTTCGGTGCCTTTGTGAAGGAGACAGCGGCGTCGGCCGGGGTGGACGTCCGTGGGGTGGTAGAAGACGCCGAGACATCCACCACCGTCTCCATCGTATGCGTAAATACTTCGGGCGAGCGCAGCTTTTTGTACTGTCCCGGCTCTGCCGCCGCCTATCGGCGGACGGATGTCACGCCGGAACTGCTTGAGGGGACGGACATCCTGTTTGTGGCGGGGGCGATGCTGCTCACGTCTTTTGACGGTGCCCCCTGTGCGGCGCTGCTGCGCGATGCACGTGCAAAGGGGATTTTTACCGTCATGGACACGGCGTGGGATTTTGAGGACAAATGGCTGCCCAAAATTGAGGCGGCACTGCCCTGGCTCGATTTGTTTATGCCCTCCCGTGAGGAGGCGGCCGCGCTCACCGGAGAAGAGGAGCCGCGCCGTATGGCAGAAAAACTGCTGGCTATGGGGCCGCGCAGCGTGATTATCAAGCTGGGGCGGGAAGGAGCGCTTTTCTGCCCGGAGGGCGAAGAGCCGTTTCGGCTGCCGGCCTACCAAATGCAGGCGGTGGACACCACCGGTGCGGGCGACGCCTTCTGTGCCGGCTTCCTTGCGGGACTTGCGCAAGGATGGGATTTCCGTCGCAGCGGTGCGTTCGCCAATGCAGTGGGAGCGCATTGCGTAATGGCGGTCGGCGCTTCGGCGGGCGTCCCGTCGGCCGCCGCCGTTTTGCAATTTATGGACGAACATAAGGAAAGCCCGCCGCTTATACGGATTTCATGATAAGAGGAAAGATAGGCTTTGGCCAAGGATGAGGTGTGTGCCGCGCAGGTGCGTGCCCGTGCCTTGTATGAAAAAGCGGGCATTGCGCTGACGCCGGAAGAGTCGGACGGTATTGCGGTGGCGGATTTCGGCCTGCGCGATTTGGAAAACACCGGGTTGGAAATAGTGACCTATATCAATACGGAGTGCTATTGCGCCAAGGAAATGGCGCTTTTTCCGCGGCAGACCTGTCCGGAGCACGCCCACGTGCCGGTGGACGGCAGCCCCCCGGCAAGCAGGAAACCTTCCGATGCCGATACGGCGAGGTATATCTGTATGTGGATGGCGGGCCGGCGGCCCGCCCGCCCGAAGGAGTCTATACGGTGTGGCCCGAGATTGTGCTGCGGCCCGGGGAACCATACACCATCCTGCCGGGTGTACGGTACTGGTTTCAGGCCGGCGAACAGGGCGCTGTAGTATCCGCGTTCAGTTCGACGAGCCGGGACGAATGCGATGTGTTCGCCGGTGCCCACATAAGGCGCATTCCAAAAATTGACGATTAAAAAGGGGACGGATGGCATGCTGGTAACGCTCAATGAAGTTCTGCAAGATGCAAAAAAGAAGCATTATGCGGTGGGGCTGTTCAATACGGTTAATTTGGAGATGGCCAAGGGCGTCATCGCCGCTGCGGAGGAGGCCGATTCGCCTGTCATCATCGGCACGGCGGAAGTGCTGCTGCCCTTCTCGTCCCTGGAAGAGCTGGCGCCGATGCTGGTGCCGCTGGCCAAAAAGGCCCGCGTGCCGGTGGTGCTGCATTTTGATCATGGCCTGACGCCGGAAAAGATACATAAGGCGATGGCGCTGGGCTTTACCTCCATCATGTACGACTGCTCGACGAGCAGTTTTGACGCCAACTGCCGCGAGGTGGCCTCTATGGTGCGCATTGCGCATGCGCGCGGCGTATCGGTCGAGGCGGAGCTTGGCCATGTCGGGGCCAACGACGGCAGCGCCGAGGGAGACGGCGCGGGCGATCACAGCATCTACACCGAGCCGGAGGAGGCCCTGCGGTTCGCCAATGCAACGGGCGTGGATGCGCTGGCGGTGGCAATCGGCACGGCGCACGGCGCGTATAAGAGCAAGCCCAAGCTGGATTTCGAACGGCTTGCGCAGATTGCGTCGCTGGTGAGCACGCCGCTCGTACTGCACGGCGGATCCGGTTTGTCGGATGACGATTTCCGCCGCGCGGTGGCAGGCGGCATCACCAAGGTGAACATTTTTACCGATATTAATCTGGCTTCGGCGAAAACGGCGCATGATACCTTCTTCGACGGAGCGGGCATGACCGATCTGATGCCCGACATCACCGAATCGGTCAAGCAGGCAACGCTCAAGAAAATGCGCGTATTCGGCAGCCCCGGACATGGCCAGGCGTATAAGGAATATGTCGTACAGGCGGCGGTCCGGCGGATTATCGGACGGCTCGGCGCGTAAATCCGAACAGGTGCAGTCAAAGGGGCCGCGGCAATTTCTTGCCGCGGCCCCTCAGGGTGTCAAAAAACTTTTTAGCGAATAGCAATATGCACAAAAGCAGAATTCTTATGCGTCGCATCGGGGAACCCCCGGCGAGGGTATGAGGACGGCTTAGCCGTCCTCAGGAAGTTCGTCGCTGGGCGACGAACGTTCCGCCTGGGGACGTTTGCCGCTTTGCGGCAAACTCCCGCAGGAAGCGCAGCTTCCTGCTCCCTCCTGCGCTCTTTGCAGGGAAAAATTTCGTCCTCTGCGGAGGACGACAGGGGCTTTGCCCCTCGACCCCACCGCCTTTTGAAAAAGGCGGGCGAAAACTTTTTGTGTATTATTTATTGCAAATGGACTTTTTCGACAGGCTGAGGGGCCGCGGCAATTTCTTGCCGCGGCCCCTTTGCCGCCGTTTACAGTTCGGCTTTCCAAAGCCCGTGCAGGTTGCAGTAGGCATAGACGGCGACCGGCTGATCGTCCTCCGTCAGCCGGAAGGAGACGGTCGGCTTGCCGTCGAAGGGCAGGTTCTTGCGCTGACCGCCCTTTTGGGTGAGCAGGTATACCCAGTGGATGCTATGCTCCTCCGACATGGGGTGGGGCACGCTGCCCACATCGACGGTTACCCTGTCCCCGTCCACATGCGCGAGCGGCACGTGCTTTTCCTGCGCCGCATCCGTGGTGTTGGCGGCCAGTTCGGTCATCTCTTCGCCGCAGCAGCTCAGCGTTCCGCCGCCGCTGTGGATAAGGCCGACGAGCGTGCCGTCCTTTTGGCATTGATAAAAACGATGGGAATCCTTCATGGTGCATACGCTCCTTTCGCCGGTAGTGTATGCGTATGCGTTCAAAGTATACCTTCGCCGGCTCAGTCCAGCTGAAAATAGGAGAGCATGCCGTTATAAATGCCGCGAGCGAAGGCCTGCGGATCGGTGGAAAGCAGTTGGGCGTCGTTCACGTTGGTTAAGTATCCCATTTCCACAAGCAGGGCAGGCATCTGGGTGCGCCGCAGCACATAGAGGCTCGGGTTGATCCGCATGCCGCGGTTGCGCAGCCCCGTGGCGTTCTGTAAACCGACCAGAATGGCTTCTCCCAGAGGAAAGGCCGGGCTTGTTTCGCTGTAGACATATACTTCACTGCCGCTCGCTTCGGTGTTGGTGCTCGCGTTGCAGTGCAGGCTGATGAAATAATCGGCCCCCCAGCTGTTGGCCGCATTGACGCGGGCCGCCAGGCTGGTGGCGTTGCTGGTGCCAAGCTGTTCGTCCGGGCTGTTGCGGGACAGGCGCACTTCGAAATTGGGGTTGGCCCGCAGCAAATCCGCCAGACGCACCCCGACCTCATAGGTCACATCCTGCTCGCGCACGCCGTTGGCTTCTGCGCCGGCATTGGGGTTTTCCGGATTATGCCCCTGATCGATGAAAATTTTGATCGCCATGACATGGCCCCCTGTCTTTGGAATAGGATGGCTGGTTTCTCGCTACTGCAGTATATGCGCACAAGGAGAAGGGGGTGCGCATATACTGCCGATAAGATAAGCGGGAGGTGAATCGAATGGATTTGCGCCAGTATCAGATAACGGTGCGGGAAATTCTGGCCAATCCGGCCGCCAAGGCCGTGATACGGCGGGAACTGCCCGAAATCGCCAACAGTCCGCTGCTTCTGTTCGCCCAGAATATGACGCTGCAGGCGGTGTTGGCCTATGCCGATACGATTCCGGAGGAAAAGCGGGAGCGGATACTGAAGGGGCTGCAGGAAGCGTAACGGTAAAGCGGCATAAAAAAAGAAGCCCACAAGGGCTTCTTTTTTTATGCGCAGAGGTCAGCGTTGGGCGGTGTCCCAGGTACCGCGGATGACCGAGTCGTTGCCGTACAGCTTGATATCGCTCCAGTCGGCGTCTTGCTGCGAGACGGCGGGCACGCAGTAGCGCAAGGGTTCGCGGTATTCCTCCGGCGTCTGGCTGGCAACGTCCCGCGTATCCTTCACATACAGAATATAAACGGGGATGAGCTGCCGCTGCTCCGGCTGCTCCCAATAGGTCAGGCGGATGCGCTGCACCTGGGAGGCATCGCGATACGCCGGTTCCTCGTAAAAGCCGGTGAACAGATAGGTCCCCTGCTCCCACAGGGCGACGGCCTCCTCTTCGCGGATGACCGGCACGGGCGCGGGTTCCTCCGCGGGCCGGGGGGCGACGGTCAGGCTGTTGAGTTGCCCGTCGGCCAGATTGATATCGAGCTGCACGCCGTAGGCGCCCCTATTGGCCACGGCTTCCAGGCCGGTGGATTTGGGATACAGCGTCACATACGGCTCCGAGAAGAGCTTGTAGGAAAGCCCGTCCAAGGAATCGTCCATAATGGCGTAGCTCATGTTGTAGCTTTCGACGGCAGGCGTGGGCAGCGAAAGGGCGGCGAACAGCGAAGACAGCTGCTGGTAATAATCCAGCGCGAGCGACTCACTCACATGGGGCAGGGAGGCAGTCAGGCGGCTGTCCGAGGGGGACAGGGGCAGGGTTTCTTCATAGTAGCTGGAGGACAGGATGTTGCCGAATTGCACATACAGGCGGCCGCAGCGATCCAGCCGCAGCATCCCGATGTGCAGTGGGTTCGGCTGTGCGTACAGCACGGGCTGGCGGAAAAAGCCGCCCTCGCCGTTGACATAGGTGTCTTCCCAGAACACCTCGCCATCCGGGGTCAGCCCCAGTTGCCGGCAGAGATCGAGCAGCTGCGCCTCCATCTGCGCATCGGTCAGGGAGGGCAGGGTATACACCGGCAGCGTGCGGCCGTCGGCGGGCAGATCGGTTTGCGCCGGAGGCAGCAGCGAATACAGGTCGCCCGTCTCGTTCGACGGCGCGGTGGAGCCGGTGCCGGGAGCGGAGGAAACGGAAGAAGCGGCCGAAGGCCCGGCGATTTTAGGCGGCTGGCGGGACATCCAGATCCCGGCGGCGGTCACGCCGGCCACCAGGGCGACGCAGGCGGCAGCCAGCGCGATGCGGTAGAGGAGGACAACGCGGGCGCGGGGATTGTCCATGGTTTCGGCGGTGAGCTGCTCAACAAGATCGTCGTCCAGCAGTTCCCGGACGGAAACAGATAATCTGGTCATGATAAAACCTCCTCGTATAATAAGATTCAAGTCAATAGATTTCAGGTATCAGCAGGCTTAG
>CABSLQ010000024.1 GCA_902478605.1 uncultured Oscillospiraceae bacterium | reverse complement strand
CTTTTTCGGCTGGTAAGATAAGACATGGGATATAATAATCTCCTTGCAGTTCATATCCGCCAGCAGGGGCTGCGGACCGAATACCGTGCGGACGGTCAGCATTTCGGGATGCAGATCGCCGATCCAGACGAGACGATCCCGCTTAATACCGTCCCAAATATATTGCTGCATACAAAGGTGGCAGGTATAGGCGGCCGTATCATAAATCTGGTTGAGTCTTTCCCGGTCGCAGCGAAAGCGGCCCAGATAGGGCAAATCGCGGTAAACGGCGATGGCGGTCGCGGCTTTCAGACGCAGGCGGGTGGAAGGACTTTCCAGCCGGATGCAGAGAAACCGAAAACCGGTTTCGCCGACGGTCACGTCGCTATACGCCGGCAGGGGCATGGAAAAATCCCGCGGCGCATGGTCGTTGGTGGCGTTTTTCTCGCCGATTTGACTGCAGGCCTCCGCTGCCGATTCCCCAAACGTGACATGGATCCTGGCGGGGGAAGCCCCCTCGATCGTATGGGTCAGCAGCCGGCAGCCGCCGTTGAGCTCCGTCCCGAAATCCAGCAGGACGGCGGCCTGCTCCCCATCCGGCCCGTTTGCCAGAACCGTGACCTCCGGTTCGGCTGTGGTGATTTGCAGGGCGGCGGGAGACAGCAGATGCCGTGCCTCCTCCACATCTCCCTGTGTGCGCAGTATCCGGACAGGCAGTACGGCCTGGCGCGTCCGGTCATCCGGTCCGCCCAGCGTAATCATATCGGACAGCATAAGGATCCCTCTCATTTCACGTGTTTTATCCGTATACAAACGGTCCGTCCTATATTATAGCATAAAAGAACAAGCATGGCATCGAATTTATTGCGAGAGGGGAAAACGGCCGCGTCCATTATGGCGAAGGCCTCCCAAAATGGCAGACCGCCGGCGAACGCCCGATGCGTTTACCAGCGGTCTGCTTTTCGGTGCCGGACGGGATGGGTGGCGGCGGGTATCATGTAAGCGGTATTCCTGCCGGGCTCCTGGCCCATCCGCCGCAAGTGCAGCAATATGCAAGTAAGGTTCCGCTGCGGGATAAAGCGCCAATCAGATGGAGGCCTTCCACGCTTTTCATGCGGCAGAGACAGAGGCGCGCCGGGGTGAACGCGCCGATAATGGCATCGCCGGACAAAGAGCGGCCGCCGGCACCGCCGAGGACATTTCATTGCCCGTCGGACAATAGCATTGTATGCAGACCGGGGGCTGTCTGTGAAGGTAGCGGCGGAATTTCCGCCTCGCCTTCCATGCACATTTCGGTGATGTCCTTCCAATACTTTTTGGGCATGAACTGCCGGCGGCAGCGGGGATTGGTGCGTTCCCGGATGGCCACCGTGTCATAAAAGGTTTTCCAAAGCCGGCGATAGTTTTGTTCTGCCGCGGTCATGGCCGGCAGGGTGACGCCGTCCGCCTCCACAATGGCCCAGTCATGCATATCGAAAACGCCGAACAGCCCGCGCACCTTGTCGTGGATGATAAACGGCTGGTCACGGAAGCGATCCGCAAAATGGGGCATGATCAGCGCCAGCACGTCGTATTCCGGCTGGATCGAGGCATAATACACGCCGCCTTCCCGCTGGGAAAAGCGGACGAACTGGATATAGCGGGCGCTTTGCAGCGAGACGAGACCGCTCCATTTGTGCACGCGCATAACCCGCTCGTCGGTCAGACAACGGCGGATGCGCTTACCGATCGGCAATCCCATCCGGACGTAATCGTATATCCACTGGCCGCGTTCGGGCTGTTCGGACAAAAAGACGAGCCACAGCTGCTCGTAAGCGTCATCCCCCAGGATGCGCCGGATGCCGGCGACAACCCGCCCGGCCTTGATTTCATCTGTGGCGATCTCCCGTGCCTGCTGGCCGAACTGCGGCTGAAAGCCGTTCGCCTGTGCGATGGCGGACGGCATGGGGCGATGCGCGTACGCTTCGAATATGGCGGTCATCAGCCCCTCAAAGGTGCCGTCGTACAGATAGGCTACAGCTGTCCCGTCAGACATGCGGTTCGCTCCTCCCTTCCCGGCAGCAGGGCCGGACTGTCGAACAGCGACAGCTGCTGCGCCCGCTGCAGCGGCAGCTCGCCGGGACGCAGGCGTACATCCGCCGTCAGGTTCTGGTAGATAAAGGAATAGCTGAATTTGGCGCCGGGCAGCATTTTGCCGTTGCAGGTGATGAAATACACCGCCCGCTTGAGCACCACGCCGAGCTTTTTGAGCCCCTCGAAGGTCAGGGACCCCATCCGGCGGGCCGACAGAATTTTCATGGCGGGTTTCACCCCGATACCCGGCACGCGTAGCAGCGTTTCCTTATCCGCGCGGTTGATTTCCACCGGGAAATGCTCAAGGTGATTGACCGCCCAGTTGCATTTGGGATCGAGGAGCGGGTCGAGCGAGGGATGCGCCTCGTCGAGCAGTTCCTCCACCGTGAACCCGTAAAAGCGCAGCAGCCAGTCCGCCTGGTACAGCCGGTGCTCCCGAAGCAGGGGAGGCGGCACATTCTGCGGAAGCAGGGCACTGGTGCCCACGGGGATATACGCCGAATAGAACACCCGCCGCAGGCCGTATTTTTTGTACAATCCCGCGCTCAGCCGCATGATTTGATAGTCGGTATCGGGCGTGGCCCCGATGATCATCTGGGTGCTCTGCCCGGCGGGCGCGAACGCGGGGGCATGGCGGTAGAGCGCCAGCTCCTCCTTGTTCTGGGTGATGCGGTCGCGGATGGCGGACATGGGACGGAGAATGGCGTCCTTCTTTTTATTGGGGGCCAGCTGGCTGAGGCTTTTTTCGCTGGGCAGCTCAATGTTGACGCTCATGCGGTCGCACAGACCGCCCAGCTTGTCCACCAGCTCGGGAGAACAGCCGGGGATGGCCTTCGCGTGGATATACCCGTTGAAGCGATAGGACCCCCGCAGCAGCTCGAGTACCCGGCACATGCGTTCCATCGCGTAGTCGGGACTGCGCTCCACACCCGAGCTGAGAAACAGCCCTTCGATATAGTTGCGCCGGTAAAAGCCAATGGTCAGCTCGGCCAGTTCCTCCGGCGTGAAGGCGGCGCGCGGCACATCATTGGAGCAGCGGTTGACGCAGTACTGGCAATCGTAGATGCAGCGATTGGTCAGCAGCACCTTGAGCAGCGAAATGCAGCGCCCGTCCGCCGCAAAGCTGTGGCAGATGCCGGCGGCGACGGCGCTGCCCAGCATGCCTTGACGCCCCGGACGGGCAGAGCCGCTCGAGGTGCAGGCCGCATCATATTTGGCGGAATCGGTGAGGATCCGCAGCTTTTCCATCAGCTCCATCGGTACGCCCTCCTGTCAGCCGGTCTGTTACCAGTATAGAACATATGTTTTGATTTGTCAAACGTTTGTTCTGCGTTCGGCTGGAAAAATTTTCTGCCGGCCCTTGCGGCAGAAGAAAGAAAAGAAAGGCGAAGCTTCTTTTTTTTTGTCGAAGCCTATGGTATAATAGCTTTATCTGTAACCGGAACCGGGGATATCAGGCGATAGCCCGGGAATGGGGGCTGCGGTGCGGCGATGCAAACAGACCGCCGCCGGCTGTCCCCATGCGGACGATGGACGGCGGAGGATTTTGCATGGAAACGAACGAAAAAAACGAAGCGCGCGAGGATATTATCGCCGGGCGCAATGCGGTGACCGAGGCGCTGCGTTCCGGGCGGGCCATCGACAGCGTGCTGGTGGCCCGCGGGGAGCGGGACGGGCATCTGGGTGCCCTGCTGGCCCAGTGCCGCAAGCGCGGCCTGCCTGTCAAGGAGGTTGACGCGCGCCGGCTGGACAGCCTGTGCGGCGTGGGGCATCAGGGAATTGCCGCGCTGGCCGCCTGCAAGGCATACGCCACGCTGGACGACCTGTTTGACGCGGCGCAGTCCAAGGGCGAGCCGCCCTTCTTTGTTATCGGCGACGAGCTGGAGGATCCGCATAACCTCGGGGCCATCCTGCGCACCGCCGAGGCGACGGGTGTGCACGGCGTGATTGTGCCCAAACGGCGGGCGGTGGGCCTGACCGCCGCGGTGTACAAGGCGTCGGCCGGCGCGGCGGAATATGTGCCGGTGGCCCGGGTGTCCAATCTGGTGGACACCATCAAGGAATTGAAAAAGCGCGGGGTCTGGATATATGGCCTGGATATGGACGGCGAACCCTGGTGTGCGTCCGATTGGACGGGACCGACGGCCGTGGTGGTCGGTTCGGAAGGCCGGGGGATCGGCCGGCTTGTGCGGGAGCACTGCGATTTTATTGTGTCCCTGCCGATGCAGGGGGCCATTTCTTCGCTGAATGCGTCGGTGGCCTGCGGCGTCGTGCTGTATGAAGCGGCACGGCAGCGGCAGGGAATCGCGGCGCGGCAGGGAACCTGACCTCAAAAAACTGGCGACTGACAGGGGGCGGCCATATGGGATATGATATTGACGATATTTTGGAGGAAGCCCGCCGGCTCAAAGCCGAGCGGGAGAAAGGCAAAGGGACGCCGGCGCAGACGGCGCCCCGGCCGGAACCCGCCGCCTCTGCCCCGCAGACGGCGGAGCGGCTGCCCGGGGAGGAAAAGCGTCCCCCTGCGCAGGAGGAACGGCCTTCCGCGCCCGAGGAACCGCCGGCCGCGCCGGAGGATGTCCGGGTTGATCGGCGCGGACGCATCGCCGCCTTCTTTACCCGCCGGAGGGAACAGGAGGACGAAACCGAGGAAGCGTGGGAAGCGCTGGCACCGCCTTCCACGGAGAAAACAACGCCGGCAATCCGGACCGAGAAGGCGGTTCCCCTTCAGCCGGCCGCGGAACAGATCCCGCTTCCGCCGGCGAAGAAGCCGGAAACCGCGGCACCGGAAGAGTCCCTTCCCGCGGAACCCCAGGGGCATACCCGGGTCATCGAGCTGCCCCGCGAAAAGGAAGAGGAGCCGTCCGCGCCGGCGGAACAAGAGGAAGAGGAACAGCTGACGCTGGACGGGTATATGACCGAAGAGGAGGAACCGGGACCGGACGGCGAGGATCTGGAAACGCGTCTGCAGCGGGTGCGCCAGCAGAAGGTGGAGGAATTCCAGAAAAAGCGCGAAACGCAGGCGACCGCCTTCAAGCTGTCCGGCGATGAGGAAGAGGACAACGATCCCGCCGAAGAGCCGGAGGTTTACGAGGAAGAGGAACTGGAGGATTACGGCAGCTACGAGGAGACGGCGGCGGTGCATAACGAGCTCCGATACCGGCGGCGTACCGGCTGGATCGGGGTGTTTCTGACCCTGGCGCTGGAGGCGGTGCTCGTCTGGATGGGGCTGGTGGTGCATTTTTACGGTGCGCCGCCGATGGATCCGTATCTGCATATCGGCGTCAACGGCGTATTGCTGCTGGTGATGCTGCTCATCAACCATCAGATGGTGGGCAGAGGGCTGGCCTCCCTGGTGCGGCTGAAGGCGGACAGCGACAGCGCGCCGGCCGTCGCCGGCCTGCTGGCGCTGGCGCATACCCTGCTGCAGTTTGCGTCGCCGGCCGCGGTGGCAAACGGTTCGACCCAGCTCATCACGCCGGTGGCGGGCCTGTGCCTGCTGCTCGGGGCACTCGGGCGCCAGGCGCGCATTGCGCGCATCTGCACCAATTTCCGCTTCGTTTCCTATCCCGGTGAAAAATACGCCGCCCATCGTATCGCGGACAGGCAGACGGCCGAGGAGGTGGGCCGGGCCGCGGTGGCGATCGGCGAACCGCAGGTCGCCTATTTCAAGGGCACGCCCTTCCTGACCCGTTTTCTGGAGAACTCCTATGCCGAGGACGGCGGCGATCGGACCATGAAGCTGTTTGTTCCTGGCCTGCTGGCGGCGTCCGCCGTGCTGGCGGTGCTGTTCGGGCTTGTCAGTCCGCAGCACTGGTGGGGCGCGCTGACCGTGTTCTGCTCTACCGTCTGTCTTTCCACACCTGCAGTGATCACGGCGATGAACTTTCCGCTGTTCCGCGCGGCGCGGCGGACAACCGGCCGTGGCGGCATGGTGAGCGGCTGGGGCGCGGTGAAGGAATTCGGCCATCTGCATGCCCTGGTGGTGGATGCCGCCGATCTGTTCCCCAGCGAAAGCGTACTGCTGCACGGTATCAAAACCTTTTCGGGCGCGCGCATCGACGAGGCTATTCTCGATGCGGCGGCGGTATCCATTGCGGCCGGTGGGCCGCTCGCAGCGGTGTTCCGCCGCATTATTGAAGACAAAGTCGATATTCTGCCCGCGGTGGACAGCCTGGTGTATGAGCAGAGCATGGGGCTGACCGGCTGGGTGGCGGGCCGTCGGGTGCTCGTGGGCAACCGCCGGCTGCTCGAGAACCACGGTGTGGATGTGCCTTCCCGCGATTATGAGTTGCGGTATACGCAAAACGGGCGGCAACTGGTGTATCTGTCCACGGCGGGCGAGCTGTCCGCGATGTTCGTGCTCAGCTATGTGGCGGACGAGGGCATTGCCGAAGCGCTGCATTCGCTGGAAAAGGCGGGCATCACGGTGCTCGTACGTACCTGCGACCCTAATGTGACGGAGGAACTTATCTGCTCCACGCTGGATATCGACAGCTATTATGTGGAGCTGCTCGGCAATGTGGCGGGGCGTTCTTTCAGCCGCGTGCTGGAACAGCCGTGCGGTGAAACCCCGGCGGTGCTCGCTTCCAACGGCCGTATCGAAGGCATGGCGGCGGCCGTTGCCGCCTGCCGGCGGCTGCGGGTGGGGGCCTGGCTTGGCCTCGCAGCACAGCTTGTGGCGGCGGGCGCCGCGTTTGCCTTGAGCGTCGTGCTGGCCTTCCACAGCGGCATGGCGCTGCCGCCCGTTTATGCGATGCTCTATATGCTGGCGGCGACCGTTCTGTCGTGGATACTGCCCAGCATTAAACGAATTTGAATATTTCGTGAACAATTAATTGTGCATTTTGTTCAAAATCACCCGGTGCCCGTTGTGGCAGTGGGTGATTTTTTTGATATTGGGAAGTTTTTATTGAAATTCCGCCGGGGATGGATTATACTTATCAAAGAGAGCGTTTATCCAAATGGTATTTTGTGCAATATAGTGCACAACGCGTCGGGTTTGGTCGAACGTTCGGCAATCCCGCCCTGGCGGGGCCTGGACATAGAATAGAAAGGGGAGTCCACACTTGAAACAGTACAGTGCCAAAAACATTCGAAACGTCGCCCTGGTAGGCCATGCCGGGTCGGGTAAGACCTCGCTGGCCGAAGCGGCGTTTTATCTGACCGGACAGGCGGAACGTCTGGGGCGCATCCCGGACGGCAACACCATCTGCGACTTTGATCCGGAAGAGATTCGACGCAAGGCGTCGGTATCCATGGCCCTTCTGCCGCTGGAGTGGAAGGATACCAAAATCAATCTGCTGGACACCCCGGGACTGTTTGATTTTGCGGGAGGCCTGCGCGAAGGCATCCGCGCGGCGGGCAGCGCCGTGGTGGTGATTTCAGGAAAAAGCGGCGTGACGGTCGGCGCGGAAAAGGGCTTCCGGGCGGCGCAGAAAAAAGGAATTGCCACCCTCTTCTTTGTCAACAAGATGGACAACGAAAACGCCGATTTTTACAAGGTGTTTGAGGAGCTGAAAACCAAGTTCGGCCCGATGGTCTGCCCTCTTGTGGTGCCGTATGTGGAGGATCACAAGGTCAAATGCTATATCAACCTGCTGGAGTATAAGGCGTATACATATCAGGACGGCAAAGCCACCGCTGTGCCGCTGCCCGATATGGGGCACCGGCTTGACGGGCTGCGCACCGCCATCAACGAGGCGGTTGCCGAGACGAGCGAAGAGCTGATGGAGAAATATTTCAGCGGGGAGGAATTCACCCCCGACGAGCGCATTATGGGCATTGCCTCGGGCGTGCGCCGGGGCGAGATCGCGCCGGTTTTCTGCGGTTCCGCCCAGGATCTCAGCGCGGTGGATCAGCTGCTCAACGGCCTCATTTGGCTGGCGCCCTGGGGTGAAAGCCTCGCGGGCGAGGACGGCGTCGATCCCAACGGCAACCCGGTGGAGCTGGCGGTCAACGACAACGCGCAGACGGCGGCCATTGTATTTAAAACCATTGTGGATCCCTTTGTCGGCAAACTCTTGTATTTTAAGGTGGTCAGCGGCAAGATTACGCCCGATATGACCCTGATGAATATGCGCACCGGTGCCATGGAAAAGATAGGCAAGCTGTATACTGTCCGCGGCAAAAAGCAGGAGGAAACCGCCTGTGTGCCGGCGGGCGATATCGGGGCGGTCGCCAAGCTGGCGAATACGGGCACAGGCGACACGCTGTGTGCCCCGTCCCGCCCGGTCGTTTTGCCCGGTATCGAATTTGACGAGCCGTGCCTGTCCATGGCGGTGCACACGGTGAAAAAGGGCGATGAGGAAAAGGTTTCCTATGGCTTGAGCCGTCTGATGGAGGAGGATCCCACCATCTCCTTCCGCACCGATCCCGAGACGAAGGAATCCATCCTTTCCGGCCTGGGTGAACAGCACCTGGATGTCATCGTATCCAAACTGAAAAACAAGTTCGGCGCCGAGGTGACGCTGGAAGTGCCCCGCGTGGCCTATCGCGAAACCATCCGCAAAAAGGTCAAGGTGCAGGGCCGCCACAAGAAGCAGTCGGGCGGCCATGGGCAGTTCGGCGACGTGTGGATCGAGTTCGAGCCGTGGGACTGCGAGGAGCTGGAATTTGCCGAGACGGTGTTCGGCGGCGCGGTGCCGAAGAACTACTTCCCCGCGGTGGAAAAAGGGCTGCGCGAAAGCGCGAAGAAGGGAACTCTTGCGGGGTTCCCGATGGTCGGGCTCAAGGCGACGCTGGTCGACGGGTCGTACCACCCGGTGGACTCCTCCGAAATGGCCTTCAAAACGGCGGCCAGCCTCGCGTATAAAGCGGGAATTCCGCAGGCGTCTCCCGTGCTGCTTGAGCCGATCGGCACGCTGAAGGTCTATGTGCCGAACGACAACACCGGCGATATCATGGGCGACATCAACAAACGCCGCGGTCGCGTGCTGGGCATGAACCCGGCGGAAGAGGAGGATCTCACCTGCGTGGAGGCAGAGGTGCCGATGGCGGAGATGGGGGATTATTCCACCATGCTCCGGTCGCTGACACAGGGGCGCGGATATTTCCGCCTGGCCTTCGAGCGGTATGAAGAGGCCCCCATGAATGTGGCGCAGAAGGTCATCGAGCAATATAAGACCACGGACGAGGAATGATGCACGCGGCGGTTATCCCGGCAGCATGAAAAAAGCCCGCCGTACGGCGGGCTGGCGGAGAGGACAAAACCGCCCGGGAGCGGGATTAGCCGCGGGTTTTGCGGGAGAATTTCCTCATTATGTGGATGCAGCGGCAGACGGCAGCAGGATTTTGACCGGGCGTCCCTCTTCGTCCACCATCTCCACATGGGAGCGTCCCAGCTTGGTCAGCAGCTTTTCCCAGCGGTCGGTCATGTCCATGTCACAGTCCACCGGAAGGAAGCCAGCCGATAGGTAGCTTTTCACCGCCGGGATACGAAAATCGTCGGTGGTAAGCCAGGCGCTTTCACAGCCTGCTTCCCAAAAGCGGGCGCAGGCCAGCTGATTGAGCAGCGCGCCCACGCCCCGGCCCCGGCAGGCGGGATGGGCGGCGACCATGTGCACATATCCCTGCTTTTTTGCCGGATGGACAATGGCGGTCACGGTGGCCACCGGCTTGCCGTCCCGTTCGACGAACAGGGTATCCGCAAGCTGATAGTCCTCCCAGCGCAGCAGAAGCTGCTCATAGGCCTCCCGCCCCGCCTCAGGCGGCAGCAGGCCGTGCTTGCACAGGGAGATCCAAGCGGCGATATCCGCATCGGAACCCGTGAAACACCGATAGGTAAAATCACCCTGCGCGGGATAGGGGATTTCCCTGCACCGCCAGTAAAGCTGCAATTGCATAGCATTCCCTTCCTTACCATGAGATAGAACCGCATGAAAAAGCACGACGGACGGCATGTCCGCCGTGCTTTTTTTGCGGCAATTTACCGTGCTTCCAGCTCGATATAGAACTCCACGCCTTCGCCGTGGGCGCTCTGGCAATTGTACACGCCGTAGGGCATGCCGTGGGCTTTCATGATGGCCGCCACCACCGACAGGCCGATGCCTGTCCCGCCATAAGCGCGGGTGCGCGCCTTGTCCACCTTATAAAAGCTCTCCCAGATGCGGGGAAGATCCTCCTCCGGGATATGGCTGCCCGTGTTGAAAACGGTTACCCGCACCCGGCCGTCCTCCTTGGGGATAACGCGCGTCTCGATACGGCCCCCTTCATCCACGTGGTTGATGGCGTTGGACAGGTAATTGGTCAGCACGTTTTCCATCAGATAGGCGTCCGCCCACACAAAGACGGGGCCGCTGTCCGGCGGAATGGGGGTGACCTTTTTCTGCGCGAAGCGGATGCCGTTCTTCTCCAGCAGATTGACAAGCAGCTCGGTGATATCGAAGCGCTCGATGGTGAGCTGCTCCCCGCCGCCCTCCAGCTGCATCAGCATGGTCAGCCGCTTGATGAGCTCGGACATTTTCTGCGCCTCGTCCTCGATCACCTCGCAGTAATAATCGCGGTTCGCGGCGCCGTCGGCGATATCCTCCTTGAGCCCTTCTGCATAGGCGCCGATGAGGGCGATGGGGGTTTTGAGTTCATGGGACACATTGGTGATAAAAGCACGGCGCGCCTCGTCCTGCCGCGTTTTGGCTTCCACGTCGTACAGTAGCTGCAGGTTGGCGGATTTCAAGTCGGAGATGGTGTGCTCGAGCGAGGCGGACATGGAATTGATGCTGGTGCCCAGGTCGGCCAGCTCGTCCCGGCCGCTTCCCTTATAGCGGTCGGAAAAATCCAGACGGGCCATGCTGCCCGCCACGCGGGACAGCTCCCGGATGGGCCGGATAAAGCGCCGCGCAAAGAAGTAGACCAGCAGCAGCGCCACCACCAGCGTGGCCGCGCCTGAAATCAGCAGAAACTGGTTGGTGATGCCCACGCTTTCCTTGATGCTTTCCATCGGGGTGCGCAGCCGGACGGGAAAGCCGCTTGTCAGCTGCCCGGTCAGGGTGATGAAATCGGTGTTGAGCCGTTCGTCCCGGACGATGGAGACGGCATATGTTCCCGGCGCATAGGTGACGCTGGGCGGGGTGGGGGTGCCCGTCTGGGTGCTGTTGGGCGGATAGCGCACAACCAGGCTGCCGAACCAGATGGTGGTGGCGATGCCGTCGTTGTCCCCGAGATCCTCCAGCGTATAGGAAATATTTTCAAAGTTCTCCGCATAGCCTTCGGAAAACAGCGTGTCCACCTTGTCAAAGGAACGGGCGAGCGCATCGGTTTTTTCCTTGCGGTAGTACGATTCCAGCGCAAAGGTGTTCAGCAGCCAGTTGAATGCCAGCAGCACCGCGATACACAGCAGAAAGCCGCCGCACAGCTTCCAGACGAGCGAGTGCCGGCGAAAGACGGGGAAGTGTCCCCGCGTCGCTTGACGTTTCCCTTTGTTCATGGGCCAAATCCCCCGGTTTGACGAGGCGCCTTCGGTCAGGGCGCCTCAAATTTATACCCGATGCCGCGGATGGTCTTGATGCACTCGCCGTGGCGGCCAAGCTTGCTGCGCAGCTTTTTGACGTGGGTGTCCACCGTGCGCGCATCCCCGTAATAATCGTAGCGCCACACGCTGTCGAGAATTTTATCCCGCGACAGCGCGACCCCCGCGTTGGTCATCAGATAAGAGAGCAGCTCGAATTCGGTGTAGGTCAGCTCCACCAGCTGCCCGTCCACCCGCACCTCACGGCCCACCGGATCCACCACGAGGCCGTCCACGGCGGTATGGGCAGCCGGTTCCGCCGCGGTGCCGCGGCGCAGCACGGCCTCGATGCGGGCGAGCAGGATTTTGAGGCTGAAGGGCTTGGCGATGTACTCGTCCACCCCCAGCGAAAAGCCGTGCAGCTCGTCCTCCTCCTGCCCGCGGGCCGTCAGCATGATGATGGGCGTTTTGGATTTGTCGCGGATATGGCGGCAGACTTCCCAGCCGTCCATGCGCGGCATCATGACGTCGAGCAGGACGAGATCCGGCTGTTCTGTTTGGAAAAGCGCAAGCGCTTCCACGCCGTCGCCCGCCTCGACCGTTTCGTACCCCTTGATGTGGAGATAATCGGCAATCACGCGCCGCATGCGGATTTCGTCGTCCGCAATGAGCACCTTGATGGCGCGGCCGTTTTCCGTGTTTTCCATGAGAACCTCCATCCTCCGGATGCCATCGCTTTCGGGAGCCGCCGATGTTCCGGTTGCTTTCAGTATGACAGACGCCTGTGAACACCATGTGAATTTCCTCTTTCACTATAGCATATTTTGCAAAAAAATTCGCGGGTTTTACATAATTTATTCCTCCCAGGAGAGCCTATAACGGAAGAGAAATTACACAACAGGAGGGGATGGCGGCTTGAAAAACCGGAATGCCATCATGCTCATCACCTATGCCGACAGTCTGGGAAGCAATTTGAAAGAGCTGCGCACGGTGCTGGACACCTATCTGGAAGGGGTGGTCGGCGGGGTGCATATCCTGCCCTTTTTCCCCTCGTCTGCCGACCGGGGATTTGCCCCCATACGGTACGACCGGGTGGATGAGGCGTTCGGCACCTTTGACGAGGTGTCCGCCATTGCGGAAAACCACGCGTTGATGTTTGACTTCATGGTCAACCACATCTCAGCGCAGTCGGCCTATTTTCAGGATTTCCTGCAAAACCGGGACGAGTCGCCGTGGAAGGATATGTTTATCCGCTATAAGACCTTCTGGCCCGGCGGCGCGCCGACACCGGAGCAGGTGGAGGCGATCTACAAGCGCAAGCCGCGCGCCCCTTCCATCACCGCCGCTTTTGCCCACGGCGAACCGGAGGAAATCTGGTGCACCTTTTCGGAGGAGCAGATCGACCTCAACGTGGACAGCCCCGTCACCCGGCGCTTTATCCGGGAAACGCTTGCCTCCATGTGTCGCCGCGGCGCTTCCATCATCCGGCTGGACGCCTTTGCCTATGCGATAAAGCGGCCGGGAACCAGCTGCTTTTTTATCGAGCCGGACATCTGGGAGCTGCTCGACGACATCGCGCAGACGGTCCGGCCGTATGGCGTGGACATTTTACCCGAAATCCATGAGCACTATACCATCCAGCAGAAAATCGCCGAGCGGGGCTATTGGGTGTATGACTTCGCACTGCCCATGCTGGTGCTCCATGCCCTGTATACGGGCAGGGGAGACCGGCTGGTCCACTGGCTGACTGTCTGCCCGCGCAAACAGTATACCACCCTCGACACCCATGACGGCATCGGCGTGGTGGATGTGGCCGATCTGCTGACCCCGGAGGAAATCGAACAGACCAAGGAGCACCTGTTCACCCACGGGGCAAATGTGAAAAAGATTTACAATTCGGCCGCATACAACAATCTGGACATCTACCAGCTCAACTGCACCTATTACGCGGCGCTGGGGTGTGACGACCGGGCCTATCTGCTCGCGCGGGCGATCCAGTTTTTTGCACCCGGCGTGCCGCAGGTGTATTACGTGGGGCTGCTCGCGGGGGCCAACGACATCGAGCGCATGGAGCGGACCAAACAGGGGCGTGACATCAACCGCCATGCCTACACCCTCGGCGAAATCGAGCGGGAGACCCAGCGGCCGGTGGTGCGCCGCCTGTTTGAGCTCATGCGGCTGCGCAACCGGCATCCGGCCTTTGGCGGGGAGAGCGGCGGATTCGGCGAAACGACGGCGCAGATGCTGGATACAACTACCTTGCGCATTTGCCGCCGCTGTGGGGAAGAACAATTGATGCTGACCGCCGATTTGGCGGCCCACACATTTACCATCACGGACGGCGATACCGTCCTGTTTGACGAAAGCTAAAGGAGTGAAACGACCATGCGCAAACGATTGCTGGCCATGACACTGGCCGCGCTCTCGCTCGGCGTCCTGCTCACCGGCTGCAGCGGGGACGGCGGCGATACCGGCTCGGGGTCGGGCCGGAAGCTGACCCTGCTCAATTCCAAGGGCGAAATCCAGGAGGGACTGGAAGCGGTTGCCAAGCTGTATAAGGAAAAAACCGGTGTGGAGATCGAGATCCTGGTGGCGCCGGCGGGGACCTCCCCGTCCGAGCGGTTTTCCCAGCTGTATAATGCGGGCACGCCGCCCACCATGTCCATGCTCGATACCACCGATGTGGTGGATATCGGCTGGGAAAAGGCGGTGGATCTGTCCGGGGAAAAATGGGTCGACGACGCGGGCGAACAGGCATACCGCATTGACGGCAAGGTATACAGCTTTCCCATGGGCGTGGAGGGCCGCGGCCTGATATACAACAAGACGGCCATCGAGAAAACGCTGGGGAAAACCTTTGATCCGGCGGCCTACAACACGCTGGACAAGCTGAAGGGCCTGTTTGAAGAGCTCAAGGCCAAGGGCATGGAGACGCCCGTCGTGCTGTCCAAGGAGGACTGGTCGCTGGGCGCGCATTATTTCGGCTATCAGTATATCATCCAGTCGGAAAAGCCGGAGGAGAACGCCGCCTATATCGAGCGGCTCAAAAAGGGCGAAATCGATTTGAAGACGGATGCGCGCTTTAACGAGCTGATGGATACCTTTGACCTACTGATGCGCTATAACAAGAACGGCAAGGCCCCCCTCGATGCCAAGTATGAGGTGGATCCGTCCTATATTGTGGACGGCGAAGCGGCCTTCTGGTTTAACGGCAACTGGGCCTGGCCCAACATGAAGGAATTCATCACCGACGACAATCAGGCGGAATTCGGGCTCATGCTGCTGCCGATCGGCAACAACGCCGACGATTTTGTGAACAACAACCTGCTGGGCACCGCGTCTAAACAGATTCTCATCGACAAGACCAAAACCAGCGAGGCGGATCAGAAAGCGGCGAAGGATTTCCTGAACTGGCTGGTATATGACGAAGCGGGGCAGAAGGCGATGGTGGAAACGCTGCAGCTGGTGCCCGCGTTCAAAAACATCACGCTGGAGCCCGCCGACCCGATCGGCCGGTCGATCAAGACCTTTATCGATGCGGGGAATACCGGCATAGACGCCATCCTCCCCTCCGATCACTGGAGCAAGGTGGGCGCCGCCATGCAGGAATACCTGGCGGGGAAAATCGGCCGTGAAGAGCTGGCGGCCAAGGTGCAGGAGTATTGGAAGAGCAAAGCCTGACAACGCAGGCGCCGGCATGTCCCGGCGCCTACATAGCGGGGGCTTCTGCGCACAGGGCGATGCTCCGGAAAGGATGCGGATTGCAATGAGGGAAAAGACAAAATGGGGCAACCTGAAGCTGTTCTTGCTGTTTGCCGGGCCGGCCGCGCTGCTGTTCACCTGCGTGGTGATTGTGCCGTTTGTGTATGGGCTGGTTCTCACCTTCACCGACTGGAACGGCATCTCGAACGGTGCGGGCTTTGTGGCCTTTCAGAACTACGCGGACGCCTTTCGGGATACCGCCTTCTGGAGATCGCTGCTGCTCACGCTGGGGTATGTGCTCGCTTCGGTGGTGCTGATCAATCTGGTGGCCTTTTTTCTGGCCTATCTGCTCACGAGCGGTGTGAAGGGGCAGAACTTTCTGCGATCCGCTTTCTTTACCCCCAACCTTATCGGCGGCATTGTGCTGGGCTTCATCTGGCAGTTTGTGTTCAACAATGCGCTGACCAATTTGGGGGAGCTGCTCGGCATCGAGGCGCTCACCGGATCCTGGCTCAGCGATCCCACCAAAGCGTTCTGGGCGCTGGTGGTGGTGACGGTGTGGCAGTATTCCGGGTACATGATGATTATTTATGTCGCCGGATTTACCAGCGTGCCGCACGATTTGATCGAGGCGGCGGGCATTGACGGCTGCACCGCCGGGCAGACCATGCGGTATGTCACCCTGCCCCTGATGGTTCCCTCCTTTGTCATCTGTCTTTTCTTGTCCATTCAGCGGTGCTTTATGGTATACGATGTGAACCTCTCGCTGACGGCGGGCGGCCCGTACGGATCGACCATCCTTTCCGCCATGCATGTGTACCAGAAAACCTTTGTTTCCAAGGAATACGGCGTGGGACAGGCCGAAGCACTTCTGCTGTTCGTCGTTGTCGCCGTCATCAGTGTCACCCAGGTCTATCTGGGCAAACGAAAAGAGGTGGAAGCCTAATGGCCCGGCAAATTATCGGCGGGACCCGCGCCCGCATCTGGCGCATTGTCAAAACGGTGATCCTGTTTTTGCTTTTCCTGCTGTATATGGTTCCCTTTTTTATGGTGGTGATAAACGCGTTCAAAAGCAACCGCACCATATTGAAAGCGCCGCTGGCCCTGGTGGAGCCGGGCGGCCCCATTTTCACAAACTTTTCCTCCGCCTTTGAGAAGATGGATTTCCTCAAAGCCTTCGGCAACTCCCTGTTCATCACGCTGCTCAGCGTGGCGCTCATCGTGCTCATCACCTCCATGACCGCCTACTTTTTTGTGCGGGCGGACTGGCGGATCAACCGGATTTTCTTTGCCGTGATGATTGCGGCCATGATCGTGCCCTTTCAGGTCGTCATGACGCCGCTCATTTCCATTTACGGCAATTTTCTCGGCCTACTCGATCACCGCCTGACCCTGGTTTTTATGCATGTGGGCTTTTCCATCAGCATGGCGGTGTTTATTTACCACGGCTTCATCCGCAGCAATGTGCCCCTCTCGCTCGAAGAGGCGGCGACCCTCGACGGCTGCAGCCGTACGCAGACCTTTTTTCGGGTCGTGTTTCCGCTGCTTAAGCCCACCACCGCCACCATCATTGTGCTCAATGTCCTGGCCATCTGGAACGATTACCTGCTTCCTTCGCTGGTACTGACCAAAAAGGAGCTGTTTACCCTGCCCCTGTCCACCTATTCCTTTTACGGCACCTATCTGACCAACTACGGCGCCATTATGGCGGGGCTGATGCTGACCGTTCTGCCCGTCATTATTCTATATCTGTTTTTGCAGCGGCAGATCATCAGCGGCGTCATCGCCGGGGCGGTAAAAGCTTGATTCTCCCGCGGCAACCTGGTATACTGAAAAAAACACGCGTGGGAATTGTGAATGGGGGATCGCACATGGTGGATCTGGTATCGCTGGGGGAGCTGCTGGTGGATTTTACGCCGGTGGGCGAATCGGCGGCGGGCAACCCGCTCTTTGAACGCAATCCGGGTGGCGGCCCCGCTAACCTGGCCTGCGCCGCGGCCAAGCTCGGGGTCAGGGCTTCCTTTATCGGTCAGGTGGGCGACGATGCTTTTGGCCGCGATCTGCGCCGGATCCTGGCGGAAACCGGCGTGGACACCTGGCGGCTGCGTCTGTCGCCCCTCTATCAGACGACGCTCGCCTTCGTGCACCTCGCGCCCGACGGCGATCGCTCCTTCAGCTTTTACCGCCGGCAGGGGGCGGACACCATGCTGGAGCCTGAAAAGGCCGACTATACCTTGATCGAGAGCAGCCGTTGCTTTTATTACAGCGGCGTGCTGCTGACGGGCGGCCCCTCCCGTGAGACGAGTTTTTCCCTTGCCGCGCACGCAAAGGAAAAGGGCGTTACCACCGTTTACGACCCCAATCTGCGCCTGAACCTGTGGGAAAGCGAAGACGAGGCGCGGCGCGTTATTCTGCATGCCATGCAGTTTGCCGACATCGTCAAGGTGTCGGAGGAAGAGCTGCTCTTTCTTACGGGAGAACCGGACGGAGAACGCGCCGCCCGGCAGCTGCAGGCGGCATACGGCATGACGGCGCTCATTGTGACGCTGGGCGCCAGGGGTTGTTTCCTTTTGATGAAGGGGACGATAACCATGGTGCCGGGTTTCCCGGTTCAGGCGGTGGATACCACCGCGGCGGGGGATTCCTTTACGGGCGGCTTCCTGTACGGATTGCTGCAGGGGCAGACGCCTCTGGCCGCGCGTCCCCCGGAACGGCTGCGGGAGATGCTCCTGTTTGCCAATGCCGTCGGCGCCCTGACCACCACGCGCAAGGGGGCCATTTCGGCCCTGCCTTCCTATGAAGAGGTGCTGGACTTTCTGCAAAAACATGGATGTACGTAAAGAAGAGGCCCTGCGAAATGTTTTCGCAGGGCCATTTTGGATGGAGCTTATGTATCCCCGCCCTGTTGGCGCAGCACCAGGTCGGTCACGAGCGCCGCAATGATACCCACGGCCAGGACGACGGGGGCTGTGGCAAAGGCTGCGTCGCGGTAGGCGATGGTGCGGAAATAATCGGGGGTATATGCCGCCGTCAGATGCAGGAAGATGCCAAAACCGTACCAAACCGCCGAGAACTGGGTACAGCCGCGCAGCACGTTGCGGGAAAAGACGTGCAGATACCCGCGCTTTTTGGCCGGCTTTTTAAACCATTTCATGTGCCTCTCCGTCCCTTCCCGAACCGTCAACCTGTTCCGCGGTGCGCTGTACGCCGTCACAAAGCAGGGCTTTTTTACAACTTGATTGTACCACGCCGGCCGGTACCGGCTCAATGATAAAAAATTACCGCTGCTGGAAAGTGTTGCTGCAGTCGTATGAAAACCGCGCGGGAGCCCATTCGCGCCGGGCGGGATGACGCAGTCAACCATTTCGGATTATACAGAAAGGATGGTTTTTCATATGGTGATAGGGGCTTCCACCGCCAATCTGTATCCCATGCTCACCGAAGAGGCGCTCGATACCCTGCTGGCGCTTGGATTCCGCAATCTGGAGGTGTTCGTCAACACCGAATCGGAAATTGTGCCCGCTTTTCTCCGGCTGCTGCGCGATAAAGCGGATGCCGCCGGCGCCCGCATTCTTTCGCTGCATCCGTTTATATCCGGAATAGAACCCTATCTGCTTTTTTCCGCCTATGAGCGGCGCTTTCAGGACGGGCTAAGGTTTTATGCGCGTCTGTTTGAGGCGGCCGCCTTTCTGGGGGCCAAGCTGGTGGTTATGCACGGGGATAAGGCACAGGGCGTGCTTCCGGTGGAGCACGCCCTCGACCGCTATGAGAGTGTTTACGATTTGGGCCGGCAGTACGGTGTGACCTTGGCGCAGGAAAATGTTGTGCGGTTTCGTTCGGAGGACAACGCCTATCTGGCGGCCATGCGGCGCCAGCTGGGCCCCAAGGCGAACTTTGTCTTTGACGTGAAGCAGTGCCGCCGCTGCGGGCACACCATCGAGTCGGTTCTCGAGGCGATGGGACAGGGCGTTGTGCACGTGCATATCAGCGACAACGACGCAGAGCATGACTGCCTGCTGCCGGGCCGGGGACAGGTGGACTATGCCGCCCTGCTTGCCGCGCTGAAACAAGCGGGATTTGACGGGGCGATCATGCTGGAGCTGTACCGGACCAATTTTCAGGAAGCCACGGACTTGCTGGAAGGAAAACGGTTCTTGGAATCCATATTGCAGGCATGCTGATCTTTACACACGGTGTGCCTGCAGAATTAACCGATATTTCTGATATTCTGTCGAATTATCTTATTTTTTGGCACGTTATAAATAAGCATATTGACATTTGGCGAGGAAGTGATACAATAAACGTGTGATGATTATTCACACTTTGAGGAGGGATTTTGTTGGAAGCGCTTGAAGAGGCGGTTTCCTCAGGGGTGAAAGCCTGCCGCTGTATGCAGGGCCCCTGGGAGGAAGATGTGAAAAAATCGGTTTATGGGATTCAGGTGTTTTGGAAAGACGGCCGTTTCTATGAAAGCCGAGATGTGGACGCCAAAAGGGAGAATGTGCAGCCGCTTATCGAGCGCATTCTCACCTGCGATATGTGTTTTGAAGATTTGCCTTTTATTGTGGAGGACTATGTCACCGAACTGTACTGGCCGTTGATTCCGGGATAACAAGGCAATTACAGGAAAAAATTACGGGATTTTCTTGACAGAATCGGTATACCGCATGTATAATACTTCCATAGAACATGGCAGTTATATCCGGATGGGATACAGATGGAAAGGCGCGTGGATAAGTATGAAATGCCCCTTTTGCGGATATACGGAAAGTAAGGTTATCGATTCCCGCCCTACCGATGAGGGCAGCCGCATCCGGCGCCGCCGGGAGTGCCTGAGCTGCATGAAGCGCTTCACCACCTATGAAATCATCGAAAGTCTGCCCATCATCGTGGTGAAAAAGGACAAGTCCCGCGAGGCGTTCGATCGCAATAAGCTGCTCAACGGCCTGCTGCGCGCGTGTCAGAAACGCCCGGTTTCCATTGAGATGCTGGAGAAGGCGGTGGACGATATCGAGGCGCAGATCCAGAATTCCCTTGATCGGGAGATACAGGCCACCCGCATCGGGGAATACGCGATGGAAAAGCTTAAAGAGATCGACGAAGTGGCGTATGTCCGTTTCGCCTCTGTGTATCGGCAGTTCAAGGATATCAACAGCTTCCACGAGGAGATAAACAAGCTGCTGACCGATGAAAAAGAGTCATAATAAAAAGCGTCCGTTGCTTTGGGACGCTTTTTGTTATGACGGGGGGGTTAAAAGCGACAGGCGCTGACGTAATGCTCTTGGAAATAGGGCAGGGTCATATCCTGCTCGCTGACCGGCTTTTCCTCGTTATTGCATGCGATAAACGTTCCATCCCCCACATAGATGCCGGCAAACTGGGGAACGCCGGGCGCCTCGTTATAGAAAAACACCACATCGCCCGGCTGCAAATCGGCCTTATCCACCGGGGTGCCGGCGCGGGCGATATCCCCCGTTTTGCGCGGGACGGTCAGCCCGTTCTGCTGCAGACAGTAGACGATAAATCCGGAGTTGTCAAAGGCTTCCGGCCCCACGGCGCCATAAAGATAGGGCTTTCCGATAAGCGACCGGGCGGTTTCGGCAATGGCGGCCCCATCGCCGGAGGACGATACCGGAGCGGATGGCTCCGTCGGCGCCGGTTCGGTTTGTGTTTCATCGGGCTGCGTGCCGGTGCCGGTCGGTTCTGTTTCAGCGGTGGCAGTCGTCGAAGTGGTTTGCGTTGTGGTGGCGGCCGTGGTATCGGCGGCGTCGGAGCTCTGCGCCGTGTCCGGCTGGTTATCACAGGAGGTCAGCATAAAACTGACAGACAGGAGCATGGCGGCGCACAGAGAGGAGACTTTCAAACAGGCGGCTTTCATAAAGAACACTCCTTTTCGTGCCTTGAATTTTGAAACCGTTTCCATCTCCAGTGTACGGCGCCGCCGGTCCAAATGCAATAACGCCGCGGTTACAATTTTATGACAAAATATTTACGGATATCGTAAAAGAATAACAGACCGGTTACAAAGACGAAAAAACGTTACCGTGCTGTAAACGGGGGGCCTCTCGAAAGCGAGAGCCCCCCGTTTTTATTTCTGCATGATGCCGCCGCCCGCTTCGCCGCCCGCCTTGGCTACCTGCGCCGTTACCTTAATGGAGAAAGCACAGTCATGCAGCCGGGCGGGCCACTCGTCTTCATGCCCACGCACGAGATCGGGCTGTTTTTTTCTGACCATGCGCGAAAATCCATAGACATCGCAGGCCCAGAGATCCACCGTGTGGTGGATGGCTGCCTGCGTGTCGGCACGTATCGCCTGCTCCAATGCCTCCTGTACCCGGCTAAGCTGCGCCGAGGTGAGGGCGGCGGGACTGTATTCTTCCAGCACCGTCGCGCGGCAGCTCACCTGCAGGCGGAAGGAGGCGTTCAAACCGGCCTTATCTACCGATACCGCTGTACGCGCGCTCTCCACCTCCACGGTCAGCTTTCCGCCGCCGTCCGGCTTGTCCAGCACATAAAGACATTGCTGCAGGTCGCCGCGTCCGAACAGCAGCCCGCGCGTTGCCGCCGCATCCAGCTCGCCGACATACTGCCCCTGCCGGAAAACGGCGGTACCGTCCACGGACATGGAGAGTTCCTCTCCTGTTTTGTCCACGCGGACAATGGGGATCGCGGCGTCATACATGCCGCTGGTGCTTTTCTCCACGTCCAGCAGCTCGGACGAAACGGCGAATCCGTACTGGTTTGCCTCCTGTATGAGCAGGGACAGATGTTCCGCCGGAATGGTGTAGCCCGCGCTGGGGACTTCGAGCAGCTCGGCAGCATCGCCGCGGCAGATCACCATGTCAACGGTGGAACGCCCTGCATGGTTGCGTATGAAGTAATCGAGCAGGGAGGAGAGGGGGCGGCGCTTCGCCTGTTCCAGACCGATGACAATGGCCCGGTTGTGCAGGACATAGGCGCTGCGCCCCGTCTGCGTGACAAAGGATTTGAGCGCGCCGGCGACGGTTTCGTCCTCAATGGTGTAAACGTTGGTGGCATTTTCCGCCTGCTCGGTCAGGCTGCCCGCCGTTTTGAGCAGTTCGATGGCCTGGATGGACAGGCGGCAGTCCTCCTGCTCCCCCTGGTCAATGCCGATGGCCGTGACCACCACGCGGGAGCTTGTTTCGGTCTTCTCCCGGCAGCTGGGGAGGAGGGCGATGGCCACGGCAATGGCGAGCACCATGGACCAGATTTTCATGAAACGGCCTCCCCTCCCTGCGGCCGCGGCATATGCTTGCGCCGCCGGGCATCCAGGCAAAGAAAGAGAAGCGGGATCCCCACGGCGCACAAGCCCAGCAGCACGGCGGAAGAATACCACAGCATGACCTGCTCCGTCTGCAGCGGCAGGCGGCCGCCGAACAGCAGGCCGGCTGTCAGAACCGCGGCACTGCCTGCCGCCGCCACCAGGGGGCGCCAGCGCAGGCCGATCACCTTCTGCAGACACTCGACAAACAGCATGCCGAAAAAGGCGGTTTTGAGGAACAGGGCACCGCACCAAACGGCTGTCGCCACGATGTCCAGCCGCTGCAGCACGCTGACCTGTGCGGTGGTGACAGCGGCGTAATACGGGTACAGCTCCATGGTGCCGAAGTCGCCGAGCACCCCGACCACCGTGGCTTGGATGACGAGGGCGACGGCGGTGAACCCGGCGCACCACCACAGGCAGCCCTTGGCCACGCTTCCCTTCACATAGGGGATCAGCAGACCGACTGCCGCTAACTCCATGCTGCGCGGCAGTTCTTCGAGGGCGCCGGCGATCACAGGCGATACGCCGTCGTACAGCAGCGGCGGGAAATTGATAAGCTCCATGCGCGGCAGCAGTGCGAGAGCAGACAGCAGAATGCACGCCACCACGAAAAAGGCGATGACAACGGCGGAACGTGCAATGGCCTGTACCCCGTAAAAGGCGGCGACGCCCGCCGTCGCCATGAGCACGATGCACAGAACCGCCCGCGACATATCGGGGGACAGGGTGGAAGCGGCAAACCGGCTGAATCGCAGCAGGTCGGCTGTCTGCACGTACAGACATACGAGGCCGTAAAATACGGCCAACCCCGTGCCGCCCACGCGGCCCATAGCTGCAAAACCGTAGTCCAGTGTGCTGATGCCGCCGGTGCGGCGGGCAAACCACATGGTTGGCAGCAGAAGCAGCAGGAGAAGCCCTCCCTGCAGCAGCAGGGAAAGGAGAAAATCGGTGCCGTGCGAAAGCTGGTGCAGCGTGGGGGTAAAGGTCAGGGACACGGCGAGACGGCTGGTCAGAAGGACGGCCACAAACTGGCCGGTACTGATTTGCGGAAGATTGGTCACGACGAGGCCCCCTTGTCTTTTCCGATCTGAGATCCCTTTACATTCTGTACCCGGAAACCGCTCCGCCACAGGCGTGTCCAGCTGGCGCGTATGAAAACGTCGCGCATGGCCTGGATGCTGAAAGGGGAAATGGGAGCGAGAAACGGGATGCTCTGGACATTCATGGCCGCGATGCTCACGAGCAGCAGGCAGGCGCCGAGCATTACCCCGTACAGGCCGAGCGACCCGCCCAGCACGATATAGCCGAACCGCAGGATGGCGATGGGCCCGTACAGGGAGGGCAGCACAAAGGAGCACAGTGCCGTGAGCGCGACGATGATGACCATCGGGGCCCCCACGAGCCCGGCGTTTACCGCCGATTCGCCGATAACCAGCGCGCCGACGATGCTGACTGCATGGCCGATCGATTTGGGAAAGCGCAGTCCCGCTTCCCGCATGATTTCAAACAGAAAATGGATCAGCAGCGCCTCCACCGTTAAGGGAAAGGGGGTGGACTGCTCCGCTTTTAAGAAGGTCATGAGCAGTGTCGGCGGCAGCATTTCGGGGTGATAGGTGCCCACGGCGACATATAGGCCGGGAAGAAACAGTGCCACAAAAAAAGCGATATACTTGATGATGCGCAAAAAGCTCGCGTAGTATGGGTTGAGGGCGTAGTCATCCAGCGATTGAAAATGCTCCATGAACAGGCAGGGGAGCACCAGTACAAAGGGGGTGCCGTCCACCAGCACGCCGATGCGGCCCTCGAGAATCTTGCCGCACAGCGTATCGGGGCGTTCGGTGGTGCCCACCGCACTGAAAAGCCCGCGGGGCCGGCTGTCAAGGAAGGGCTGGATATACCCTGATTCGAGTACGGCGTCGAGCGGCAGCGTTTCGATCTGCTCGCGCACATGGGCGAGCAGCTGGTCGGACACCCGATCCTTCATATAACACAGGCAGACCGCCGTATGGCTGGTCTTGCCCGCTTCCATCATATCAAAAAGCAGATCGGGCGTTTTCATGCGGCGACGTATCATCGAGATGTTGACCCGGATCGCTTCGGTGAAGCCCTCGCGGGAGCCGCGGACCGTCACCTCGGTGGAGGGCTCGGATACGCTGCGGATCATGAAGTTCTGCAGACCGCCGAGCACGGCAAAGGGGGCGCCGTCCACCAAAATCGCCCCGAAGCCCGAGGCCACGAGATTCATCAGCTCGTCCATGGTGGACACCTGCAGCATATCGACGAAGCCCACCACCTCGTCCCGCAGCCGGGTGATGAGCTCGATGGGCGTATAGCTGCCGGTCATTTCAGTCAGGGGGAGGATGACCGCGTTGGCCATCATGTGGCGGTCCACCATCCCCTCGATGGTGACGATAGCCGTTTCCAGCCCGCAGACCGTGATGCGGCGGATGGTGAGATCGGCGCTGACGCCGAATTGCGCGCGCAGGTAAACCAGATCGTCCATCAGCACGCCGGTGATGGGCGCGGAGGGCTTGGGCGGCGCTTTGGGCTGTGCGGCCTGCCCCACTTTTTTGGAATGAAAAAACAAAGGATTCCCGCCTTTCTTCGCCAGCTTTTTCCTATACAAAGTATGGCCCGGCCCACCTGCATATATGCGATCAAGACGGGCTATACCCAAGTGGATTAAAAGGTACCGGAAGGAAGGGAAGGTGTGGAGGGGGAACCATCAGGGTTCCCCCTCCGCGTCGAGCGAAGCGGATCCAGCCGCCTTTAGGCGGCCGAAAGTGGGGACAAGCAGCTTATTGTCCCCACTTTCGTATCAGCTTGCCAAAGAAATCCGGCAAAGCCGGCCTTCTTTGGCAAGCTGGGCCAGGCCCGCCCGCATATATGCGCGTAAACCGGGCCATACTATCGCTCAAAGGAGAAAAGAAAGGCTGGGATAACGATGGCGATCACCGCAATCCGTACCGTGATAATCTACATATTCATTATCACGGCGATGCGCATCATGGGCAAACGGCAGCTCGGCGAGCTGCAGCCGGTGGAACTGGTGGTGACGCTGCTCATTTCGGATTTGGCGGCCGTACCGATGCAGGAAAGCGGTATGCCGCTTCTCAACGGCCTCATCCCCATTCTGATTCTGGTGTCGCTTGAACTGCTGCTTTCGGGTGCCATGCTCAAGCTGCCTTGGGTGTCCCATCTTATTACGGGCAATCCCATTACCATCATCCGCGACGGGCAGCTCGATCAGAAG
The DNA here is from genome assembly GCA_902478605.1 of uncultured Oscillospiraceae bacterium. Taxonomy (GTDB): domain Bacteria; phylum Bacillota; class Clostridia; order Oscillospirales; family Acutalibacteraceae; genus UMGS856. The sequence continues at coordinate 15,989 of CABSLQ010000024.1, read as the reverse complement.
GCGCTCAAAAAGCTGCGCATGACGGTGGAGGATCTGACGGAGAATCTGCGCGGCATGGACTATTTCGATATCGAGGATATTCAGTATGCCATTGCGGAGACCAACGGCAAAATCAGCGTGTTTCCCAAGCCGGACAGCCAGCCCGCCACCTGCCGGGACGTAGGCAACGTTCCCGCCGACAGCGGCATGCCCCTCGTGGTGGTCAGCGACGGCAAGCTGTCCCAGTGGGCGCTGCAGACCTGCGGGGTGGATGAGACCTGGGTACAGCAGGTGCTCGCCGACAACGCCTGCCCCTTGAATAAAGTGTTCCTGCTGACGGCGACCAAAACGCGGGAATACTATCTGGTGCGCAAGGACAGCGACATGTGAGAGAAAGGAGGCGGGGCAATTGAAGCGCATATTTATTGCCCTGGGCACCCTGCTGGTTGTGATGGGGATCTGCATTTTCTCCATCCGTATGCAGACGAAAAATACGCAGTATCTGCTCGACTCCCTCGAACGCATACAGGAAAGCTTTGACAGAGGCGATTGGGAGCAGTGTCAGCAAGAGACAGACAAATTTGCGCGGGATTTTGAAGAGAAAACCCGGATATTCCCGTTTTTCCTGCGCCATTCGGACATCACCCGCATCGAGGAAATCGCCGTCCCGCTGCCGGTCCTGCTCGAGCAGGGGGATACCCAGCATTTTGCCGCTGAGCTGGCCCGCTGCCGTAACCAGCTGCAGAAGCTGTACGAGGTCGAGCTGCCGCTGCTGGAAAATATTTTATAAAAGTGATTGGCCATGAGAACCAAGGACGGGAGCGTATAAGAAAACCGGCGCCGCATGCAACGGCGCCGGTCAGGCTGTTAAAAAAGTATCGGAAGGAAGGGGAGGTGTGGAGGGGGAACCATCAGGGTTCCCCACTCCGCGTCGAGCGAAGCGGATCAAAGCCGCCTTCAGGCGGCCGAAAGTGGGGAAAATCATCCGGTTTTCCCCACTTTTGTTTTCAGCTTGTCAAAGAGGTCTCGCATGCGAGACCTCTTTGACAAGCTGACCGGCGCCGCATGCAACGGCGCCGGTTTTGGCATATGCAGGAAAGCGAGATCAATCCCGGTTTTTGGCGTTATACGGCAGAGGGCCGGGCCAGCAGTCCAATATTTCCGTATAACGGGCATATGCGCGCTCCACCGCCGTATCCCAGGACAGATACAGATGCTGGCCCGCGTTGCGGCCCACTTCGGCGAGCTTGGTTCTGTCCTCACAGGCGGCGAGGAGAACCTGGGCACAGGAGGCGGCGTTTTCTTCCGCCAGAAATCCGGAAACCCCATGCTGCACCCCCTCCGCCGCGCAGCTGTCCCGCACGAGCAGCGAAGGACAGTCACAGGCGGCCGCCTCCTTCACGACGATGCCGGAGGTGTCGTATGTGGAGGGAAACAGGAACATATCTGCGAGCGAATAGTAAGCCCGCAGCGCCTCGCGGTCATAAAGAGGGCCGGTAAAGACAACCGGGCCCGGTTCCGCAAGACCGAGCCCCTGCGCGTAGGCGCGGATGTCCACCGCGTCGTAGCCATCCCCCACCAGAAAGGCGCGGAAGGGCACGCCCTCCTTCTGGAGAATGCGCAGCGCATCGAGAATCAGACGCACATTTTTATACCACATCATGCGGCCCACGAACAGGAAGACAAAGGCGTCCTCCGGCACATTGTATTTTTCCCGCAGCTTATTAACTTCGCCCGCGTCCGCCCGGCCATAGGCGAAGTCGGTGCCGTTTTCCATCACCCGGTAGCCGCCGCGATAGCCGATATCGCGCAGCGCGCGGCCGCAGCCCTCGGTCACGACCCAGATTTCATCCGCCGCCTTGATGTTGTCGAGCAGAAAATGCATGGCGATACGCCGCATACCGTCTAAAGGCACCCGCTTGGCAATATCCACATCGAATTTGGTGTGATAGGTCAGCACCACCGGCACCTTGGGACGGTGGTTGAGGTTGCTGACGAGCACGGAGGAAGCAAACGGCGAATGGACATGCATCAGATCAAAGTGCTTGCGGCGCAGGCGCACAAGCGTTTTGGGATCAAAGGGGTTGCCCACGCGGTAGCCGATGCGGCGATCGGAGCGGATGGAGCGGTAGCGAAACACCTCGTAAGGGTAATTGTCCTGCACATTTTTGTAGTCAGGCGTCACCACCGTGACGTCGCAGTGCTTTTTATGCAGCACATCGGCGTAGTTCTTAACCGTCTGTGCCACGCCGTCTATGGTAGGGGGAAAGGAATCGTTGAACAGCCCGATTTTGAGTCGGCTCATACAGCCGGATCTCCCTTCACGTATATGGTGTTCTTATTTTACACTATTGTGCACGGAATGTTCAAGAGAAAATCAGGAGAAAGCCATATTAAGAATCCATGAAGGAAAAAGGGGGATAAAAAATCATCAAATTATCTCTTTAAACTTACGGAAAAATACGCTATAATTGAAATACATACCGCATAAAAAGAGAGAAGGCGTGATAGGACCATGGCCAAGACGTTTACCGTCCCGCTGGCAAGCATTATTAAGGAAACCATGCTGGAAACGGTGTATATGCCGGCGCCGCCGGAGGAGATCCTCGTGTATTCCTGCGATGTGAACCGGCCGGGGCTGGCGCTGAGCGGCTATTTCGATTATTTTGACAACGACCGTGTGCAGGTGATGGGGAAGAGCGAGTTCGGTTTTCTGGAGGATTTGGATCCGGCGCTGCGTGCTGCGCGGCTGGAGGAGCTGGCTTCCCATAAGCCGCCGGCCATGGTGGTGTCGCGCGGTCAGGAAATTTTCCCCGAGCTGCGGGCCAGCTGCGAAAAGTATCAGGTACCGCTGCTGCGCACAAACGAGACGACGTCGGGCTTTATGGCCTCCCTCATTGCGTTTTTGAATGTGCAGCTTGCCCCCCGCATCACGCGCCACGGCGTCTTTGTCGAGGTGTACGGCGAGGGCATTCTGCTTATGGGGGACAGCGGCGTCGGGAAAAGCGAGACGGCTATCGAGCTGGTCAAGCGCGGCCATCGGCTTATTGCGGATGATGCGGTGGAGATTCGGCGCGTTTCGGCCAAGACGCTGGTGGGATCCGCTCCGGACAATATCCGGCATTTCATTGAACTGCGCGGCATCGGCATCGTCAATGCCCGCCGTATCTTCGGCATGGGCGCGGTCAAGGTCACGGAAAAAATCGATATTGTGATCCTGCTCGAACCGTGGGACAGCGAAAAAGTATACGATCGCATGGGCCTGGACAACGAATACACCGATATCCTGGGTATCACGGTGCCGCAGCTGACCATTCCGGTCAAGCCGGGCCGCAATCTGGCCATTATCATCGAGGTCGCGGCCATGAACAACCGCCAGAAAAAGATGGGGTACAACGCCGCCCAGGAGCTGATGCACAACCTCGGGATGATGGATGAACCGGCGTCTCATGAGACACAGGTCGAATGGAATAAATTTTAGGCGGCGCGTGTATATTAAAAATGCGGAAAAACGGAGGATACCACTATGTACAGAATCGGAATTGACCTGGGGGGCACCAACATTGTGGCCGGGGTGGTGGACGACGACTTTGCCATCCTGGGGACGGCCAAATGCAAAACGCGTGTTCCCCGCCCGGCGGAAGAAATTGTGGAGGATATGGCGCGCATGGCCAGAGAAGCGGTGGAAAAGGCCGGCCTGTCCATGGACGATATTGCTTATGTAGGCGTGGGGAGCCCCGGCACCTGCAATGGCGATACCGGCGTTGTCGAGTATGCGAACAATCTGTATTTTGAAAATATTCCGGTACGGGACTGGCTGAACGGCATGCTGAGCAAGCCGGTTTACATCGAGAACGACGCGAACGCCGCCGCCCTGGGCGAAGCGCTGGCCGGCGCGGCCAAAGGGGCGCAGAGCTGTATCTGCATCACGCTGGGCACCGGCGTGGGCAGCGGCATCATCATCGACGGGAAAATTTACGGCGGTTTCAACTTCGCAGGCGCGGAGCTGGGGCACACGGTTATTCAGGTGGACGGGGAGCTGTGCACCTGCGGACGTCTCGGCTGCTGGGAAGCGTATGCCTCCGCGACCGCCCTGGTCAATCAGACGCGCCGGGCCATGGTCAATCATCCGCAAAGCGCCATGTGGAGCATTGCGGGCGATCTAGACAAGGTGGACGGACGCACGGCGTTCGACGGCATGCGGGCGGGCGATGAGGCCGCCAAGGCGGTCGTCGACCGGTATATCAAATACATAGGCACCGGTCTGGTCAATGTCATCAACATCTTCCAGCCGGAGGTCCTCTGCATCGGCGGCGGCATCTGCAAAGAGGGCGATACGCTGCTCAACCCGCTGCAGGCGCATATTGCGCACGAACGGTACAGCCGGTACAGCACCCATCAGACGCGGCTGTGCGTGGCGACTCTCGGCAACGATGCGGGAATCATCGGTGCCGCGTTCCTGGGAGATAAAATTACCGGTTAAGAACAGGAGGAAGATTATGCGGCTAACGGCACTGGTGGAATACGCACGCTCGCTTGGCTGCGAGGCGGCGGAGATGGCGGAGATGGCGGACTATACCTCTTTGAAAATCGGCGGTCCCGCGGATGCGTATATCAGTGTGCCGAACGAGGCGACGGCCGCCGCCCTTCTGCTGCGCTGCCGGGAGAAGGAGATACCGGTTTATCTGCTTGGCAACGGCACCAATGTGCTCGTCGGCGATCGGGGCCTGCGCGGTGCGGTTATCCGCCTTGACGCGCGGCACACCTCACCGACTGTACGGCTGGATGGCTGTACAGTGCAATGCTCGGCGGGGATCCCGCTCAAACGCCTGTGCCTGTATGCGCGGGACAAAGGACTGTCCGGGCTGGAATTCGCGTATGGGATTCCGGGCACGGTAGGCGGTGCGGTATATATGAACGCCGGGGCCTATGACGGCCAGATGGCCGACGTGCTGGTCACAGCCACCGGGCTGAGCGCGTCCGGCGTGCGCAGCACGTATACCGACAACAAGCTGCGGCTGGGCTATCGGCACAGTGTCTTTATGGAGGAGGGCGGCATGGTGGTGTCCGCCACGGTGCGCCTGCGCCCCGGCGATGTGGGGGAGATTGGCGCCCGCATGGAGGATTTCATGCGCCGCCGGCGGGAAAAGCAGCCCCTCGAATACCCGAGCGCGGGCAGCTTTTTCAAGCGGCCCCAGGGGTATTATGCCGGCGCCCTTATCGAACAGTGCGGGCTCAAAGGCTTCGCAATAGGCGGCGCGCAGGTGAGCGAAAAGCATGCGGGCTTTATCGTCAACCGCGGCGGGGCCACGGCGAACGATGTACGCCGCCTGGCCGACCATATACAGGAGCGGGTTATGCGGGAATGCGGCATCCGTCTCGAGCCGGAAGTGCGCTATATCGGGGAATTTTAACGGCGGCGCGGCAAACGCCGGAAAAGAATGGATGGTGGAAATGGAATTCGTCATCGTGACCGGCTTGTCCGGCGCGGGAAAATCGCGGGCAGTGGATGCGCTGGAGGATATCGGCTTTTACTGTGTGGACAATATGCCGCCCAAGCTTCTGCCCAAGTTTGCGGAACTGTGCGTGCAGTCGCGGGAAACCCTGTCCCGCGTGGCGCTGGTCGTGGACGCGCGCGGCGGCGAGCTGTTCGACGATCTGGCGGAAAGCCTGGACGAGCTGAAAAAGCAGGGGGTGGAATACACCCTGCTGTTTCTGGAATGCGACGATCAAGTGCTGGCCCGGCGGTACAAGGAGACGCGGCGCAAGCATCCGCTGGCCGCCTCTAACGGCGGTTCGGTGGTCAAGGCCATCGAGAAGGAGCGCGCCCTGCTCAAGCCTGCGCGTTCGCGCACCGATTATCTCATCGACACGTCCCATCTCTCCTCTGCGCAGCTCAAGGAACGCATCACCACCCTCTTCATGGGAGATACCTCCAAGGCGATGCTTATACAATGCATGTCCTTCGGCTTCAAATACGGATACCCGGCCGAGGCGGATTTGGTCATGGACGTGCGCTGCCTGCCTAACCCCTTTTATGTGGACGAGCTCAAGCATAAAACGGGCCTCGATGCCGCGGTGCGGGAATTCGTGCTGGAAAAGAAGGAAACGGCGGGCTTCCAGGAGCGTCTGTATGCCCTGATCGATTATCTGATTCCGCTGTACATAAACGAGGGAAAAAGCCAGCTGGTCATTGCGATCGGCTGTACCGGCGGCAAGCACCGTTCGGTTACCTTGGCGGAGGAGCTTGCGGCCCATATTGCGGCACAGGATCACCGCGTGATGGTCAACCATCGGGACATAGAAAAGCTCTGACGCCGCAGGGAAAGGGGGACGGCCCCGTTTCCCTGCTTTTTCGTAATCGGGGGGCGATGGCATGTCATTTTCATCCGAAGTCAAACGGGAACTGGTCGGGCTGCCGCTTGAGCGCAGCTGCTGCCGGGCGGCGCTCAGCTATGGCATGCTGGAATGCGGGCATGCGTTTTCGGGCGCGCAGATCTCCCTGCAGACGGAGCACGAGCCGGTCGCCGTGCTGTATAGTGAGCTGGTCGCCGCGGTTTGTGGAGTGGAGAAGCCGCCGGTGCAGGCGCTTGCCCGGCGGGGCGGCTTTTACATTGTGTCGGTCGAAGAGGAGGCAGCACGCCGCCGGGTGCTCGAGCGGTTCGGCCATACGGCGCGCGACGTGGCCGTCCGGCTCAACCGGGCCAATCTGGAATGCGAAAGCTGCGCTGCCGCGTATCTGCGGGGGGCGTTCCTGGCATGCGGCGCGGTGACCAATCCGGCCAGCGGCTATCACATGGAATTCAGCGTGCCGTACTACAATCTGTGCCGGGATCTGATCACGCTGCTCGGGGAACTCGGCCTGCGCGCCAAGCAGGTGTGCCGCAAGGGCACCCAGGTCGCCTATTTCAAGGAGAGCGAGCAGATCGAGGATTGCCTGACGCTTATGGGCGCGCCGGGTGCCTCGCTCGAACTGATGAACGTCAAAATCGTGCGGGATATCCGCAACAACGCCAACCGCATCGCCAACTGCGAGAGTGCGAACATCGACAAGACGGTGGCGGCGGCGGCGGTGCATATGCAGGCGGTGCGCAAAATCGAGGAACATGGCGGGCTGGACATGCTGCCTGAAGAGCTGCGCGAGGTGGCGCGGCTGCGGTATGACAACCCCGACATGTCGCTGCGCGAGCTGGGCGAGGCGATGGAACCGCCCCTTTCCCGCTCCGGTGTGAACCACCGGCTGCGCCGCATTGTGGAGTTCGCGGAAAAGTTATAGGAGGACGGCACATGAAAACGGCCGGCATGGCGACGGGATGGGCAGCGGTCGGCGCGCTGGCCTGCGCGATCGGCACGTATCTGCCGGGAGCATGGCGTACGGCAGGTTTCCTGGCCGGTAAGCTGGACATGGGACCATCAGGATATCAACTGGAGACCGTTTCCCCCTTTTCGATCTTGCTGACACAGTGGAGGCTGTTTCTGCCCGCTCTGCTGACAGCCGCGGCCGTGACGATGACCATCCTGCTGTTGCTTCGGGCCCACTGGCTGTGGGGCGTTGCGGCGGTTCTCTGCGCCGCAGGTGCCGCGGCCGCGTATTGGCTGCTGCCGCTTGTATCCAAAGAGATGCTGGGCCTTTCGTCATGCGGGAATCCGGACAGCCTTTGGAACAGCCTGTTTTCCCATATACCGGCCTTTTCGATATTGTACGGCGCCGGCCTGCTGATACTGTGGGTATCGGTATTGACCCTGCGGTATAAAGCCGCATAAGGAGGATTTCCCATGGCCTTTGTCCATCTGCATGTGCACAGTGAATACAGCCTGCTCGACGGCGCCTGCCGTATCGAGGGGCTGGTTCGCCGTGCCCGTGAGCTTGGGCAGGAGGCGATCGCCATCACCGATCACGGCGTCATGTACGGCGTGGTGGATTTTTATAAGGCGGCGCGCCGGGAAGGGATCCGGCCCATTCTCGGCTGTGAGGTGTATGTCGCGGCGCGCACCCGGTTCGATAAGGTGCATGGGGTGGACAGCGAGCACAGCCATCTGGTGCTGCTGTGTGAGAACGAAACGGGCTATCACAACCTGCTCAAGCTGGTTTCGGCGGCCTGGACGGAGGGCTTTTACAGCCGCCCGCGCGTGGATCATGCGCTGCTCGAGCAGTATCACGAGGGCCTGATTGCGCTGTCTGCCTGCCTGGCGGGGGAAATTCCGCGGGCACTGCGCCGGGGGGATTTCGCCGGGGCAAAGGAAACCGCCCTGTGGTATAACCGCCTGTTCGGGCAGGACAACTACTTTCTCGAGCTACAGGATCATGGCCTGGGGGAACAAAAGGCGATCAACCCCCAGATCCTCCGTCTGTCCCAGGAGACGGGGATTCCCGTCGTGTGTACCAACGATGCGCATTATCTGACCCGTGAGGATGCCAGCGTGCAGAAGGTGCTCGTCTGTATCCAGACGGGCACCACGGTGGACGACCCGAGCCCGATGGCCTTTGCAACCGATGAATTTTATATCAAATCGGAAGAAGAAATGCGCGCCCTCTTTCCCGCCATCCCCGAGGCCTTCGACAACACGGCACGGATTGCAGAGCGCTGTCATGTGGAACTGGAATTCGGCAAGCTGAAGCTCCCGACCTTTGATCTGCCCGACGATGTGCCGGAAACCGATACCTATGCCTACTTTGAGCGTCTGTGCACCGAAGGGATGCATCGGCTTTACGGCGAACAGCCCGCCCCCGAGGTGACGGAGCGCCTGCGCTATGAGCTGGATACGATTCGAAAGATGGGGTATGTCGACTATTACCTCATTGTGCACGACTATGTCCATTATGCCAAGACCCACGATATCCCGGTTGGCCCGGGGCGGGGATCCGGCGCGGGCAGCTTATGCGCCTACTGCATTGGTATCACCGCCATCGATCCCCTCAAGTATAACCTCCTTTTTGAACGTTTTCTTAATCCGGAGCGGGTGAGCATGCCCGATTTTGATATCGACTTCTGCACCGAAAAGCGGCAGCAGGTCATCGATTATGTTATTTCCCGTTACGGCGCGGACCGGGTGGCACAGATCATCACCTTCGGCACCATGGCGGCGCGCGCCGCCATACGCGATGTGGCCCGCGCCATGGCCCTGCCGTACGCCCTGGCGGACAAGGTGGCCAAGCTGGTCCCGTGGGAACTGAACATGACGCTGGACAAGGCACTCGAACAGTCCAAGGCCTTCCGCGAATGTGTGGAGGGGGACGAGCAGGTGCGCCGGCTCGTGGATATGGCCAAGAAGGTGGAGGGCATGCCGCGCAACGCCTCCACCCACGCGGCGGGCGTGGTTATCGCGCCCCGCCCGGTGAGCGATTTTGTCCCCCTCTGCGTCAACAGCGAGGTCGTCGCCACCCAGTACCCGATGGGCAACCTCGAGGAACTGGGCATGCTCAAGATGGACTTCCTCGGCCTGCGCAACCTCACCGTCATTGCGGAGGCGGAACGCCTGATCCGTCTGCACACACCCGGTTTCCGTGTCGATGCCATTCCGCAGGATGCGCACGAGGTATATGAGATGCTCTCCGCCGGCCACAGCGACGGGGTATTTCAAATGGAATCCTCCGGTCTCAAGCGGGTGCTCATGTCGCTGAAGCCCGATCGCTTTGAGGACATCATCGCCGTCATTGCGCTGTACCGGCCCGGGCCGATGGATTCCATCCCCAAATATATCCACAACCGGCATCATCCCGAACAGGTGCGCTATCTCCATCCGATGCTGGAACCGATTCTCAGCGTCACCTACGGCTGCATCGTGTATCAGGAGCAGGTCATGCAGGTGTTCCGCGCCCTGGCCGGGTATTCGCTGGGCCGGGCGGATGTGGTGCGCCGCGCCATGTCCAAGAAGAAGCACGACGTCATGGCGCGCGAGCGGGAGATCTTCCTTCACGGCCTTGTGGAAAACGGCCAGGTGATCGTGGAAGGGTGCGAACGGCGCGGGATTCCGGGAAAAATAGCCGATGTTATTTTTAACGATATGTCTGCCTTTGCTTCGTATGCCTTCAATAAGCCGCATGCGGCGGCGTATGCCGTGGTGGTGTATCAGACCGCTTATCTCAAATGCTTTTATCCCAAGGAGTACATGGCCGCCCTGCTCACCAGCGTGCTGGGCAGCGGCAAGGTGGCCGGGTATATCGGGGAATGCAACCGCCTGGGCATCGACGTGCTGCCCCCGTCGGTCAATGAAAGCGGCGCCGGCTTTACGGTGGCCGGCGATCATATCCGGTTTGGCCTGCTGGCGGTCAAAAACCTTGGCAACGCCTTTATTCAGGAGCTTGTCCGCGAACGGGAGGAGAACGGGCCGTATACCAGCTTTTATTCCTTCTGCAAGCGGCTGTCCTCCTGCCGGGAATTCAACCGCCGCGGTCTGGACAGCCTGATACGCTGCGGTGCGCTGGACGGGCTGGGGGCAAACCGCCATCAGATGCTGGAGGTTGCGGATCAGGTGATCGATCAGCTGGACGACGCCAACCGGCGCAACCTTGACGGCCAGATGGGCTTTTTCGATTCGCCTGAGCTCGGCGGGCAGGAGGAAATCCCGCTGCCTGCCGTGGAGGAGCTGTCCTATGCCGATCGGCTGGCAATGGAAAAGGAGGTCACCGGTCTCTACCTTTCCGGTCATCCGCTCGAGCCGTATGCCGGCATGTACAAGCCGCTGCACGCGGTACGCATCGATCGCATTCTCGAGGCCATAGAGGAGCGGTCAGGCCGTTACGCGGACGGCACGCAGGTGCAGCTGCTCGGCATGGTGGATCATCTGCGCACCCAGGTGACGCGCAGCCAGGCGACCATGGCCTATGCACAGTTTGAGGACCTGTACGGTTCGATGGAGCTGCTTGTGTTCCCGCAGACGCTGGAACGCTACGGCGCCCTGCTCCAGCCGGGGACGGCGGTGCTTGTTTCGGGCCGGATCAGCGTACGCGAGGAAGAGGAACCCAAGCTGGTGTGTGATCGCGTGACGGCGGCTCCCCCGCCGGGCGCGCTTCCCGCTGCCGAAGCCCCGCAAAGCAAACGGGAAACGGCAAAGGAGGCGCCCCCCTCGGCGCGGCATGGCCTGTATCTGCGCCTGGCGTCGGAGGCGGATCCGCTGTATAAGCACGCGGTGAACCTGCTCTCCATTTTTGAGGGGGACGAGCCCGTATATATCCGCTTTGCCGATACGGGAAAGCTTGTGCGGGCCCCGCGCAGTCTGTGGATAATGCCCAACGATCCGCTCTTCGGCGAACTGCGGCGCGTGCTGGGAGACGAGAATGTGGCCGTTTTAAAGTAACAGTGGTTAAATACTTGTCGTTATAGTCGAAGATTTCCTGAAATTAGCCTTCTTTCTTAGATAAAACTGAAATTGATATTTCTTTGACATTTTTATATAATAAATACGATTGCGATTATGGCGTATGCCTTTGGCAGACGTATAATAGAACAGCGGCGGTTTTGTCAGACCGCGGCCAGAATGGAGAGAACAAACGTGGCAACAAAAAAAATTGCGGTGCTCACCAGTGGCGGCGATGCGCCGGGTATGAACGCGGCAATACGCGCGGTTGTGCGTACGGCTCTGAGCAAAGGCGTGGAGGTGCTCGGTGTCTACCGGGGATATAACGGTCTGATTCACGGGGATTTCCTGGAGATGAATCTGCGCAGCGTGTCGGATATCATCCATCGGGGCGGCACTATGCTGTACACGGCGCGCAGCCCCGAATTCTGCACCCAAGAGGGTGTCAAAAAAGCGGTGGAAACCTGCCGCGCCAACGGAATCGAAGGCGTCGTGGTCATCGGCGGCGATGGTTCCTTCCGCGGGGCGCAGGATCTGACCCGTGCGGGTATGCCCTGCATCGGCATTCCCGGCACCATTGACAACGATATTTCCTGCTGTGAGCATACGATCGGCTACGATACGGCGCTGAATACCTGCATGGAGATGATCGACAAGCTGCGCGATACGGCGCAGTCGCACGATCGCTGCAGCGTGGTGGAAGTTATGGGCCGCTGTGCAGGGTATCTGGCTCTCAACGTCGGCATCGCCGTGGGGGCGACCAGCATCATTGTGCCGGAGATCCCCTTTGATTTCGAAAGAGATATCGTTGAGCGTATGCTTGCCACCTCTGCTACGGGCAAAAAGCACTTTATCATCATCGTGGCCGAGGGAGTCGGCCACGTTATCGAGATGTCGGATAAGATCCAGGCGCGCACCGGCATTGAGACGCGTGCCACCATTCTCGGCCATGTGCAGCGCGGCGGTTCGCCCACGCTGCGCGACCGGGTGCTGGCCAGCCAGATGGGATACTATGCGGTGGAGCTTCTCCTCGACGGCAAATCCAACCGCGTCGTCACCATCCAGAACGACCATATTCTCGACTACGATATTGAAGAGGCCCTGCAGATGAAGAAGCCCTTTGATTTCGATTTGTATCAAATGGCGCACGAAATCAGCATTTAACCTGTAATGAAGCGGCAGGCCGGCACCTTGTGTGCCGGCTTTTTTGCTGCGCACGGACAGAGGCGTTGCCGCCCGCCGTCCAATGTGGTATGATATGCTCATGCTATTGTAGAAAGGAAGCGACGGCTTTGTCCAATACGTTGGCGCGGCCTTATACCGCCGCCATCCTGGTGGCCGCGGGCGGTTCGACCCGTATGGGAGCCCCGAAACTGTTTCTGCCCCTGTGCGGTATGCCGGTTGTGGCGCATACGCTGCGCGCCTTTGAGCTGGCGGCGTCGATCGACCAAATTGTGCTGGTAACGCGGGAGCAGGACCGCGAGACAATGCGTGCTCTCTGCGAGAAGTATGCCATTGCCAAATGCACCGCCGTGGTTGCCGGCGGCGACACCCGCCAGCAGTCGGTGGCGTGCGGCGTAAAAGCGGCGAACGAGCACGCGGCGTTATTGGCCATTCACGACGGCGCACGGCCGCTTATCCGGCCGGCGGTCATCGACCGGGTGGTGGAGGCAGCTGCCCTCGGCGGGGCGGCGACGGCCGCCGTGCCTGTCAAGGATACGATTAAGGTGGCCGACGAAACCGGCTGTATCCTGTCGACCCCGGAACGTTCCCGCTTGTGGAACGTCCAGACGCCCCAGGTGTTTGAACGGGGCTTGTATCTGCGCGCTTTGCATGAGGCGGAAGCGGCCGGGCTGGATTTCACGGACGACTGCCAGCTGGCGGAACGCATTGGCGTGCGCGTGCGGCTGTGCGAGGCGGACTACGGCAATATTAAAATCACCACACCCGAAGATATGGCCTTTGCGCAGGGTCTGCTTCAGGCACAGGAAGGGGGAAAACCGCTGTGAGAATCGGACACGGATACGATGTGCACCGCTTGGCCGAGGGACGCAGGCTTATTCTCGGCGGGGTGGATATCGCCTATGAAAAGGGGCTGCTTGGCCATTCGGATGCGGACGTGCTGGCACATGCGGTGGCGGATGCGCTGCTTGGTGCGGCCGCTCTCGGGGATATCGGGGGGATGTTTCCCGATACCGATCCCGCTTATGCCGGGGCGGACAGCCTTATGCTGCTGCGCCGCGTGGCCGCCGCGGTGGAAGCGGCCGGCTGGCTGGTGGAAAATATCGACGCCACCGTTCTGGCACAGCGGCCCAAGCTGGCCCCCTATATTCCTGCCATGCGCGAAAATCTCGCGGCGGCGTGTGGTATCGCATGGGAACAGGTGAATGTCAAGGCAACCACCGAGGAGGGGCTCGGCTTTACCGGCGCCGGCGAGGGCATGGCGGCCCATGCCGTCTGCCTGCTGAAACGGCGGGAGGCGGCGACATGACGGGGGAAGAGGCACTGCGTACCGTGGAGGGGATGCGGGCGGACGGCATGAAGCCGGGGCTCGACCGTATGTACTGTGCTCTGGATCAGATGGGGCATCCGGAACGGCAGCTGCGCGTGGTGCACATTGCGGGCACCAACGGGAAAGGCTCCACCGCCCGCATGATACAGGCAGCGGCCACCGCCTGCGGGTACAAAACCGGCCTGTATACATCACCATCTGTCACCGGCCTGCTGGATACCATCACCATCGATGGCCTGTCTATACCGCCGGAGGCGTTTGCCGCCTGGACACAACGCCTGCTGGGGCTCGATATGGGGGAAGCGGGGGCGCTGTCCGAGTTTGAGCTGACCACGCTGGCGGCGATTGGGTGGTTTGCTGAGCAAAAGGCGGAGCTCTGCGTGATCGAATGTGGCATGGGCGGCCGCGGGGATGCGACCAATGTGTGGGAAGGGCCGCTGGTCACGGTGTTGACGCCGGTGGCTTTAGACCACACGGCGTGGCTCGGCGAAACGGTGGAACAAATCGCGGAGAATAAATGCGGGATTCTGAAGCGCGGGGCGGCGGTGGTTACCGCGCCCGGGCAGCCCCCCGATGCATTGGCGGTACTGTGGGAACGGGCGGCTGCTCTGGGATTGACCGTGCGGCAGCCCCAGGCGGCTTCGGCGCCGATTGCGCAGGAGGACTGGAGGCATCTTGCTTTCTCATGGGCAGGTAGACGCTATACGCTGCCGCTGACCGGTGCGTTCCAGCGGGACAATGCCTTGACTGCTCTGGAAGCACTGGACTGCCTGCGGAACAAAGGCTACCTACTGCCGGAGGATCAGGTGGCGGCGGGGCTCGCGGAGGCGGCGATGCCCTGCCGGCAGGAGGTACTGCGCCGGGATCCCCTGGTGGTGATCGACGGCGCTCATAATCCCCATGGGATCGCGGCGCTGGCCGCCAGTCTGCAGCGGTATGGTACGGACGGCCCGCTGACGATGGTGGCGGGTATGCTGGCAGATAAGGATACCGCACGGTGTGCCTCTATTCTGGCGCCGCTGTGTGCGCGTATCGTGTGCTGTACGCCGGACAACCCCCGTGCCCTGCCGGCAGCGCGCCTCGCGGAGCAAATGGCGCCCTATTGTGCGGATGTCGCCGCGGTGGATTCGCCGGAAGAAGCGCTTCGCCTTGCGCGGGAGAGCGTACAGGGTCCCTTGCTGGTGGCCGGTTCCTTTTATCTGGCATCTTGGGCGCGGAAGAGGTTACTATCTGTATAATTCGACACGGAATATGCAGTTTGTATCCACGTTTCGACAAAAATAGTGCGCATTCGACGGCGGATTTCGCGTAAATTTGCAGTGAAAAACTCCTATCATTGTGGATAGGAGTTTTTTTGTTGCACATACTACCAAGGAAATCCAAAATCTGGAGTAAATCAGGAAGGAACGGAACAGGCATGACGATACAGATGGACGCCCGGGAGGACAAGCTGCATGTCCGGCTGATGGGCGAAATCGATCATCACGCGGCCCGGGACGTACGGGAGCGGATCGATGCCGAGGTGGAACGGCTCAAGTACAAAACGCTGCTGTTGGATTTCAGCGGGGTGTCCTTCATGGACAGTTCGGGTATCGGATTGGTCATGGGGCGATACCGGCTGATGCAGACACTGGGCGGGAACCTGCTGGTGACGGGCACGTCGGAACGCATCGGTAAGGTGATGCGTTTGGCCGGGCTGGACAAGCTCGGCATACTGGAGGTCAAGGAGGAACATACCGTATGAAACCAGAGAATGAAATGAAGCTGACATTTCCGAGCCGTTCCGCCAATGAGGGGTTCGCCCGCGCAGCGGTGGCGGCTTTTGTTTCCCAGCTGGATCCGGCAGTGGACGAGCTGGCGGATATTCGCACGGCGGTGTCCGAAGCGGTGACAAACTGCATCGTGCACGCCTACCCCGATGCCATCGGAGAAATCCGGTTGCAGGTGAGGTTGTATCCCGGCGGAAGGGTGGTGATAAAAATCCGCGACCGCGGCTGTGGCATCGAGGATGTGAAGCAGGCGATGGAACCGCTCTTTACCACGGGGGGAGAGGAGCGCTCCGGTCTGGGTTTCTCGGTGATGGAGAGCTTTTCGGACAAGCTGAGGGTTACATCGCACAAGGGGAAAGGTACGGTGGTGACGCTCGAGAAGTACATAGCTCCCCGTGAACGGCAGGCGAAGAGGTCTTGAGAGGGGGGGG
>CABSLQ010000023.1 GCA_902478605.1 uncultured Oscillospiraceae bacterium | reverse complement strand
CGGCGTAGGGGTTGCCCGCCGGGGCGGGCGCATCGTCCTGCAGCGCCCCGCGGGTGGCGGGGCCCACGATGCCGTCCACCTGAATCCCGGCCGCGGTCTGCACCGCCCGCACCCCGGCGTCCGTCTTGTCCCCGAAGATACCGTCCACGCCGCCGGAACCGAGATCGTATCCCCGCCGTTCCAGCTCCCACTGCACCCATTTCACCCCGTCGCCCCGGCTGCCCTTTTGGAGCAGCGCCGCGGGTGCGGCGTAGGGGTTGCCCGCGGGGGCGGGCTGTTCCCCGCCGGCGTACGGATCCACAAAGGCCGCGCCGAAGATGTCGCAGAACGCCTTAGCCGTCGCCGCCGCTTCCTCCCGGAAATGGGTGTGCAGCCACGTGATATCCTCGAGATGATCGTGGAACACCAGCTCCTCATACAAGCAGGGCATCGCCGTCTGGTTGATTTCGTACAGCTCCGGGCTGAGGCTTATATTCGAGCGGTACGGATACACCTCCAGCCGCCGGGCGCGCAGCTTTTCCGCCCACGCCCGCGTCTCGTCGGAGTAAAGCATTATGCCGTTGCGGCAGCCGCCGCCCGCGTTGGTGTGCGCCACGTAATACAGGTCCGCGCCCCAGCGGTTGGCCT
This sequence comes from uncultured Oscillospiraceae bacterium, assembly GCA_902478605.1. Classification (GTDB taxonomy): domain Bacteria; phylum Bacillota; class Clostridia; order Oscillospirales; family Acutalibacteraceae; genus UMGS856. The sequence goes on along the minus strand of CABSLQ010000023.1, from coordinate 41,249 downwards.
CCTGCACCGCCGCGCGCAGCCCCGCCGCCCCCACCCGGCCCCGCGGGTTGCGCTTCACCTCAAACCCGCACGCCGCCAGGTACGGCTCCAGCTCGTCCATGTACCGGTTGCAGTGCACGTTCTCCCCGCACCCCGCCCGGTCATAGCTGCACGGGTTGTCGTGCTCGTGCGCCGCCGGCGATAAGTAGATCTTCGCCATGTGTATCCTCCTCCTTTTGGGGTTACGGCGTCATATACGCGGTGCCGCACAGGAACCCGCAATATTGCACGCTGGTATCCGAGTTGGTTGAAACGTTGCCGTTGGCCAGGAATTTTATGGTGGCATTGTGCAGCGGGTCTACAAACGCCCCGTAGGTGTCCGCCGCCGGCCTCCAGCCCGACGGCAGCGTGCCGATGACGGTGTTGGCCGCTATCGTGCCGAAATCCATCCAGGCCGCGGCGTTGACGATGACCAACCGCCCGATTTTGTACAGCGTGAGCGTATAGCTGTTGCTGGTGCTTCCCCCGCTGATGGTGACCGTCTGCGACGTGATCCCCGCGTTTGACCACACGCTTTGGCTGCTCACCATCAGATTGGTGAACGCGCCGTTGGTTGCGTTGATTGTGTTTGCGAACACCGTCTGCCAGCGCGCACCCGACGTGCCCAGATTGACGCTCGTCCCGTAGGGCTTGAGTTCGCCATACATCGTGCCGCCCGCGCAGGGCAGATAACACGTGTCCAGCACCCGCCAGCAAGTTCCGTCATACTGAATGGTGTGCCGTCCCGCCGACAAGATGGTCGGCACAGACGCGCCCGTAACCGTCATCGATTTCTCTCCCAGCCCGTTGATGTTCAGCGTCGGCGCTGTACTCGACGAAGTGTGGAAGTTGACGCTGAGCATCGTGCCCGGCACATAGGCGGTCAGCGGCGGGTTCAGTGTCAGCACGAACGCCGACGCCGTCCCCGTCGTGGTCCCCGCCGCCAGCGGGAACCCGTAATCGTTCCCGGCGATGTAATCGGTGCCCGCCGCCGCCACCGTCACCTTGCCGGCCGCCCCTTTAAGCAGCCCGGTATAGCTGGTGGACGTGTCCGCGGTCAGCTGATTGGGTCCCTGCGGGCCGGCGGGGCCCGTCGGACCGGGTTCCCCCTGCGGGCCCTGAATGGTCCCGGCGTTGAGCCAGTCGTTCTCCTGCGCCGACCACACATACAGATCCCCGTCCACCAAATACGCATCGGCCGGCTGCCCGGTGGGGTGCGCCGCGCGGAGCTCTTCCTCGGTGGCGTAGGCATCGAGGATGGTGACGCCGGTGCCGTCGGCGCCGGGTTCGCCCTGCGGGCCCTGCGGACCGGCGGGGCCCGGATCGCCCTTTTCTCCCTTGAACGCCCCGGCCTCCAGCTGATCGAGCACTTCCCCGGCCACCGCGCTCGCCTGCTGCGCCGCCTGGCGCGCCTCGTCGGCCGCCTCGCCCGTCTCTTCGATGAGGGCCGTCAGCCCCTTCTGGTACGCCTGTTCCATCGGGGTGCCGCTCTGCCGCGGTGCGAACACCAGCCGCCCCGCCAGCGTGTACACGATCTGCTCCTCGCTGCCGTCGGTGACCTGCGCCGCGCACAGCCGAATCGTCCCGTTGCCGCCCGCCGCCGTCCAGCTGGACGGCAGCGGGCAAACCACCTGCCGCGACGCGTTCATTGTGAGCGTCTCGCTCGTGTCGAAGCCGCCCGCCCCGTCCACAAATTCCACCCGGTAGATGTAGGCCGCCTTGCCCAGCTGGTCGTCGAGCTGGAACACCACCTCGGCGGCGTTGTGCTCGCCCTGCACCCCCGCGAACTGCGGCCCCGCCGGCGTCACCCCGTCGGCCGTGGCCGTGAAGGTAATCGTGCGTATTGCCTGCGCCATCTTTCCGCCTCCCTGCATAATCTGAAAAAGCCGCGCCAGAATCCCGCCGCGCTTTTTTTCTGATACCAGTCTAGCATAGAACGGCGTAACAGATGGCACAACCTGCCGCGGGAAAACGCCGCGCCCAAGCCCCGCCACGCTCCGTTATATCCTGCGCCGTATCCGCCGCCGCATTGCCTCCCAGCAGCGTCGTGGTCACCGCCGCAATCGGCCGCGCTTCTTGGCGGATGCCAGCCGAACATGAGGGCGGCCGGGCGGCATACCCGCCCGCCCGGCCGCCTTAGTCCTCCCCGCCCAGCCGGCGGTAGGCGGAGTTCAAAACGTGAACGATATTCACGTTTTGCCGCTGTTTTCACATAAAAAGAACGCCCCGGATTGGCTCCGGGGCGTTCCTATCTTGTTATGCTGCACCTATCTTCCGCAATACATGATCCACAAACTCCTGCGGCAGCGCCATGTCGTATTTCTCCACGTAATACGGGACATATGTGGGCCATCGATACACATCGTCGCCCACCATCTGAATAGGGGGTAAACGTACAGTAGGATCCAGCGCATCATATATCAGAGAAGGCGAATAGGCAATTGGTTCACATTTTTTCATGTAAGCCAGCACCTTTTCCTTTTCCTTTATTGGTTTATTAATAAGCTCCTTTATGGACGGGGAGTCTTCGAGATCACTATGTTCTCTGATATCCATAAGTGGAATCAACTCGTCCCATTTGTACATAATGTCTTACCTCTCTTTTCTAGGTTTAAATAATCTCCAATGTCCTTGATTATGGTTACCTATTGTTATATTTCCATCCATATCCACGAACAAGAGATTATCCGGTGCCATGACCTCGACGCCGAAATAATCCGCCAGATACTGCGCGGGCAGGCCTTCCCCCTTGCCGGTTTCGCACGCCAGCAGCCGTATGGGTTTTCCCGGCTCAAATCCCGGGCTGTTCTCCAGAATCTTTGCAAATTCCGCCACAGGTATGTTGATCTCCTTGCCGTCGGCGTCGATGTTGACAAAGCTGTACGGGCTGCCGTGGCAGGCCACGTCCTGGTATCCCTCCAGCGGCTCCACCCTGGCCGTGTACTCCAGCAGCTTATCCTGCCGATGGAAAAACCGCGAGGAAAGTTCATATGCCTCCCCATCCCATTGCTTGCCGTTGACGCCGTCGATGGCCGCCTGGGTGACGGGGTCGGTGGGGGCAGCGGCGGGTTCGATCGGGGCGGACGGGTCCGGGGAGTCCGCGGACTCGGCTCCGGTCCCTGAGGGTTCCGGCTGTCCCCCGGCTCCCCGGGTATCCCCGGCGGGCCTCTTCCGAGGGGTATCACGTCCGTCCGGGTACCGCCTGTCTTCGCCGCGGCGGGTGTTCCCGCCGCCCGCGCCGCCTGCGGCCTGCCGGTTCGCCTCGAACACCTGCCGCGCCTGCTCCGTCAGCGGCTTCAGCGCCCCGGCCGGGAACAGCCCCCGCAGACGCTCCCGCATCGTCTTCGACCCCGACATCGCGTATTCGCACAGGTCCGCCGTGATCTCCTCGTACACCTGATCCAGCGGAACGTTTTCTCCGTAGGTGCTTTTACATAACGTATCATAGGCGTCCCATTCCCGGCTATCGTAATCGATCTGCCTCTGCATCTCCTCGAGCAGCTGCATCTCGCCGTGGGTGTTCCCGTGGATGAACTGATGGAACAGCTCGTGGTGGATATACTGGGCCTCCGTCCCGTCCCGGGCAAAGATGATGGCTGTCCCCGGCCGGGTGAAGGCCGTGCGCTCCATCACCCGCGGCTCCCCGTCCAGCACCATCTCCGACCCCGCCGGCACATGGTACAGCGTGTACCCGTATTTCCGCGCGATGGCCGTTTCCGCCTTCTGCTTCGGGCTTAGGTCTCTTTCCCGGACGGCGTCGAACTCCGCTCGGCTTCCTCCCATTTTTTCCGTAACGCGGCTTGCCGTCTTTTCGCTTCCTCTTTTCTTTTTCCCAACCAATTTAAATGCTCCGGATCGTTCATGAGCCTCCGTTTTTCCTCTTCTGAAATATCGTCCAAGTAGGTTCTTTTCTCTTCCATATTCTCCGCCCCCTTCTGCTGTCCCGCGGCCCGTCTGCCGCATGGCGGTCTCCATGTCCCGCCACGCCGCGGCCACCGCGTCAAAATCGTGGAACATCGGCGCATAACGCCGCCGGGCCGCCGCCTCATCCGCCAGCATGTTGCCGCTTATGTAGCCGACCAGCTCCTCGTACAGCGCCGCGTAATCCGTCGTGATGTCAAACGTTTTCCCGCGGTTGGTAAAGTAATATTCCGCAATCGTATCGGCCATTTCTCGGTACGTATCACTGGAAAAATCCACCTGATCGACCACCGCGTCATAGTACGCCTGATACGCGGCCGGCGCCTGCTCCCTCGCCACGTGCGCCATTTCGTGCCCGGCCATATTCCGCGCCGTCAGCTCGGCGTGGTTTTTGACCAGCACCGTGCCGTCCTGCAGGGTCGACGCCTCGCCCCGCATGGTGCTGGTGGCCCCGTTCGCGTTGGACTGCGACCACGAGACGATTTCCGACGGGATCCCGTATTCCGCCAGCAGCCGCTGCGTCTCCTTCGCCTCCGCGCTCTGCAGCCCCTCCGGCACCGTCTCCCACGCATACAGCCGGTTCCCTACCTGTCGGAGCTCGACGCCTCCCCGTTCGCCTGCTCCTGCCGCCTGCGCCGGTGCTCCTGTTGTATTCGCTCTAATTCTTTCAACATATTCTGAAGCTGTTTCTCTTCTTCCGGCGTTCTCTTCCGCGGTTCCGTATACGGAACCCCGCAATACGCCGCCACTTCCTTCCGGAACGCCTTCAGTTCCTCCTCGTCCATGCTGCCTACCTCCCTGCTCGGTTGTTATTGTTTCCATTGTACCAGATGCCCCGCCGTCTGTCCACCCGGCGATATCCGCACCGCCCTTCACGCCGTGCAGCGTGCCGCCCGCCAGGAATCCGCCCGCAAAGGCCAATCCCACCTGCTTCGCCATATCCACCGCCGCCGCTTTTTCCGCTTCCTCCCGGCTCATGCCGCTTTCCTCATACCCTTTGACACGCAGCGCATAGTGGGACTTGTCCCCCATGATCAGCTCATCGCTGAGAATGTTGGCGACCTCCGTCGCCATTTCCTCCGCCCCTTCAATTCCTGCGCCGCGGAACAGCTCCTTGAAGAAGCTCGCCGCTCCCGTCACCTTTCCCGCCTTCCACAAGGCGTCCAGGCTGAACTTTTCAAAAAACGCTTCCGCGGCGCCCGCCGCCGCGCCGCCCCAAAATGCCTGCGCCGCCGTTCCGCCACGCTCCGTTATATCCTGCGCCGTATCCGCCGCCGCATTGCCTCCCAGCAGCGTCGTGGTCACCGCCTGCCCGCCCGGCACCGCCGCCAGCGGCAGCAGCACCACAAAGTCCGCCAGCGACATACCCGTGTTGTACAGAAACCGCAGCACCTCGCTGTCCAGGTCCTCCGCCACCTGCTCCCGCGTATTGGTCCGGAACCGCGTCGACAAATGCGCCTCTTTGCTGTAATCCACCGGCGCTTCCTGCCCCGTGACGGCGTTGTTCAGCGCCGTCATGCCCACGTCTATCGCGCCCGCTATACTGAACGGCAAATGCCCCACCGACGCCACGCTCGTCAGCACCGGGTGTTCGCGGGCCGCCCGCTTATTCTCCTCTTCCTCCAGCCGCGTGAACTGCTCCCCCTGCCGCAGCTGCACATACGCGAGGATTTTGTGCCCGTCCTGCCCCTGCGCTTCGATCTCGTCCACAAGACGGCCCAGGTCATCCTGCTTCAGCTCACCCGACAGCCGCCGGATCTCCTCCAGCGTATACTTCCCCCCGTTGTCCAGCAGAAACACCGTGTCCTTCGGGAATCCGTCCGCGCCGCCCGCCATCCTGTCCAGAAATTTTCGCGCCGCCGCTTTGGCCGTGTACGCCACGATATGCTCCTGCGTCTGCGGCTGCAAAGACGCCAGCTTCTCATTGTTTTCCACATAATACAGTTCCTGCTTCAGACTCGTAATCTGCTCATTCAGCGCGCTCGTCTGTTTGGCGATCCTCTGCCGCTGTGTTTCCCTGTCGTCACCGGTGTAATCCGAGGTAAACTCCTTAAAGAGATCCGCTATATCATCCCACAGGGTCCGTCCCTCTGTCGCCTTGCTTTCGGCCGTTTCCAGCGCCTCGATTTCCTGGCGCAGCTGGGCGGACGATTTGCTCCACGCCTCCGGCGTGAGGATGTCCTCGATCGAAAGTGCCGGCACCGGATTTGCCGGCGCCTTCTGCGATTGAACGTTTTCCCGCCGGGTCGTCGTGCTGGTCATGCCCTGCGCCCGCTGTTCCTCCGTCAGCGTCTTGGGCGGTTTGCCGGCCGCCAGATCGCCGGCCTGTGTCGCGCTGGCCGTGCCAACCGAACGCGTCGCCGTCAGCGTCTGCCCTCCAAAGGCCGGCCTCATCTCGCCGGGTCCCCGGATCGACGGTACCCGTAAGCCCACATTGTCCAGCTGCCTCTCTTCCTTTATCAGCCCGGCCTCCAGCAGCCTTTTCCGCAGCTCCTCGTTTGTCATGGCCATTCCCATCACCTCCTACAGCCCGAAATATTCGATGATGTACGCCATCTCTTCGTCGTTCAGACCCTTTTGCATGTAGACATTCATCATCTGCTCCTTGACGTGTTCCTGCATGCGCTGCTTGCGGGCGTCGCCCTTCAACACGGCAAGAAACTTGTTGTTATAGTCCTCCATGGCTTTGATGAAGTTCTGCGCGCTCCGTCGGCTTGGACGGCGCTTTGGTGGTGGCCTTGGTCGTCTCCACCAGCGGCCCGGCCGGATCCCGCAGGCTCCGTGTCGGCGTGACGGCCGGTTGTTTTGCCGTCTGCGCTTTCTGCTGCTTCAGCCACCGGTCATACAGCGCCTCCTGCTTCTGCACGGCCTCCAGCTGCAGCTCCTGCGCGAGACGCAGATCCGCCGCCCTCTGCGCGGCAAGCTTTTCCGCCTCCACCTTCTGATCCGCCGCGTAGGCGCTCGCGCCCAGCGCCTGCGCATTGGTGTACACGGTATCCAGCGCGGTGTTGTACCAGTTGTCCGTCTCGCCCCGGATCGCCGCCGTCTGCTGCTCAATCTCCAGCTGGCCGGTGTTCCGGATATGCGCGATCCGGTCCTGCAGCTCCTGGGTGCGCCGCTGCCGGTCCCGCCGCAGGTCCGCGTCCGCGTTCCCACGCTGCACCGCCAGCGCCGTCATCTGCGTCCGGTTCAGCCCCGAATCGCTCAGCCCCATGTTCGCCATCGCTTCCTTCACCTGCCGCTGCCCCACCATCTCCGCCAGCGCGTTCGCGTCGTGCAGCTCCCGGTACGGATCCGGCAGCTCCTCCATCTGCGTCTGGTACGGCTGCACCTGCGCTTCGGTCGCCTTCTGCACCGTGTTCGTCATGGTCTGAATCTGCTTCTCGTCGTTCTCCTGCCGCTGCTTGTACCGCTCCTCCGCCTGCGCCTTTCCCTTGAGGTAATACTCGTCCGCATACTCCTGCTGTGTCCTGGCCATTCTGCTCCATCCTTTCCTTATGGGCCGGCCCGGCGGGCACCCGCCCGCCGGGCCCGCCTTACCGCACTTCCCCGTTCATCTCATATTGCAGCGTCATGCCGTCCAGCGCCATGCCGCCCTCGCTCTCGAGGCGCACCCCGAACTGCCGCACGCGCCCCACGCCCGGCGTCACCGCCCATTCGCACAGATCCGCCGCGCCGTCCAGACGCAGGCACTGCGCGTCCTCCTGCACCCCGTTCTCCGTCGTGTAATGCAGCCGCAGCCACCCCGTTTCGCCCCCCTCGGTCCCCAGGTGCAGCCGCCGGATCGTCTTGCGCCTCTCCGGCCGCCCGAAGTCGAACCGCTTGGTCTCGCACATCGCCGCAATCGGCCGCGCCGCCGTCTGCGCCGCGCTGCCCGGGGTCACCGCCACGTCTTCGCCGCCGGACAGCGTGTATACCACCCGGTACCGCGTCTCGTCCGTCTCCATTTCGCCCAGCAGCACCCCCGCCTGCGACAGCGAGAAAAACCGCTTCCACTCCACGCCCGGCAGCGCGATGTCCCAGATGTACCACGGCAGCGCCCGGCCCTCCGCCGCGCTCATGAACCCGCTGCCCGTGTAATCGAACAGGTACAGCCGGTTCCCCGCCTGCAGCACGTAATGCCCGTCGTAATCCCCGGCGCTCGCCCCCTGTAAAGCTTCCCGCCCTTCCTCGCGCAGCGCTGCCTCAATCGGGGCGGACAGCTCCCGCACATTGCTTTCGCTGTAAGGGGTGGAGCCTGTCAAGGTATATACCTTGCCGTCCGAAGCGGTCCAGACCAGCCGGTTGCTGCACAGCTGCACCGTCTGGGGGCAGTCGCACCCCACCGCCGCGTTGAGCTGGGTGATGGGGAAATTCGCCATGTTGGCCGCCACGTCCACCACGCTGCCCGCCGCCGCGTCCTCCGCCGTGTAGGCGGCCCCTGTCTGGTAGGTCGCGTAATACAGCTCGTGCTCCTTGAAGATGACCAGCCTGTCCTCCTGTTTGCCGAAGGCGGTGATCGCCTGGCCCGTTTCGCCCACCCGCACGTAGTTATTTTCCGGGAAATACAGCGGGTTGTCCGCGTCGCTCCAGCAGATGAGGGTGGGGTCGTCGGGGTCGCCCGACAGGAAGAGCCGCGTGCCGCCGTGGATCCCCGCCGAGCTGCCGCCGAACCAGGTGTAAAACCCCATCCGTTCCACCTGGAACCCGTCCGGCCGTTCGGTGTACGCCGTCACCAGCAGGTTGTTGCTGCAGGATTCGTCGGGCGCCGCCAGCCCGCCCTTGGTGTTATTCAGCATGAAGTAGATGAGCCCCCGCTGCCGGTCCACCGTGGCGATCACCGGAATGTCGGAACCCTCGTTGACCGTCTGGTCCTGCTCGGTGGACGCGTTCTGTCCCGGCGGAATGTGGAAGGTGGTCACCGTGCCGTCGTACTGGGTGTAGGCGATCTCGATGGTCTGCCCCGTGTACGCGGTCAGCGGGCTTACGGGCAGGGGGAAGACGGTGGCCTTGCCGTCGGTGGTGAAGCTGGTGCGGAACTTGCCGGTCAGCGAGTTGAACCCCTCGAACAGCACCCCTTCGAACGAGAAGGAGGACTGCAGCGTTGTGTTATTATCCTCGGTGGGGAAATACACCGCCTCCACGCCCCGGCCGTTCATCCCGACCAGCGGCGCGTACGCCTCCGCCCTTTGGAAGAGGCTTTTCCTCGCCGCGCAGCGGTACACCTCGCCCTCGTACATGCCCTCGCCGTAGGCGTACCAGTCGTCCTTGTACCGCACGAAGTTGCGGAAGGAATCGGTGAAATACAGGCCCTGCTGCCAGCCGATGCGGGTCACCTGCCCCCCATCGCCGCAGCGGAACAGCTCGAACTGAACCTCCTCGGGGGCGCCGCCCGCCTCGCGGAAGCGGGTGAAATCCACAAAGGTGGTCGTCGCCTCGCCGTCCAGATACAGGTCGCCGCCAAAATAGTCGGTGGTGCGGCGGGTGAGGCTGCCGCCGCCCGCGTCATCCGGGTCGTCGGGGCCGTATTCGCTGGCGGGGCCGATGTCGGTGACCCGCGCCGCCTCGGTGTACAGCCCCGGCCGGGTGCGCAGCGCCTGGTCCTTCCACCACATGCTGCGCACGTCGACGAGCTGGTTGTCTTCGATCAGATGGGGGGCGTCGTGCCGGTTCACCCCGCCGTTCAGCGCCGGCACCGTCACCCGGTAGCGGCTGCCCCGCGCCATTTTGGGTACTTGCATGATGGCATCGTCCTTTCGTCACGTATTCAGTCCGCCCACACGCTCGGCAGGGCGTCGCCCCGGCGCTTGGGCACGCGGCGCACCGCCTGGCGCTTCTGCTCGTAGAGCGAAGCGAAGAACGCCTGGTTGGCGCCGTCGCCTTCGGCTTGGGCCAGGTACATCGCCGCGCCGAAGGGCATCACGCCCTCCACCGCCTGGGCGGAGAGGGGGATGGCCTGGCCGGCGGCGGTCAGGGGCTCAAACGCTTGCTCATACCCCATTTCCAGCGGCCAGAGGTCGGCCGCCACCTGGTTGACAATGGCGAGGGCGCGGCGCAGCAGCTCCGCCGACTGCAGCCCGTCCACCGTCCCCTGGGCGTTGGTGTAGCCGAGCAGGCTCATCGCCTGGTAAAAGACATCGCTGACGGTTTTCATATGGGTGTCTCCTTTCTATATGTTGCGTGCAGCAAGAGTTCCTGCGAAAAACTAGCGGCGCCAGTCTCTGTAAAGTTTTCGTCCACCTTTTTCAAAAGGTGGTGGGGTTCGGGGCAGCGCCTGCGAGCGCCCGCGGTGCGGGATACAGCGAGCAGGGGCTGGCGCCGTGGTCAAAACTGGCAGCAGCGATAGCTGTGCCCGCCAGTTTTGGGCACCACAAGAGGAATCGCCCCTGTCGTCCTCTGCAGAGGACGAAATTTTCCCCTTCAAAGAACCCTCGCCGGGGGTTCCCCGATGCGACGCAGCCGCATAAAGTTGTCGTTCCGCAGAGTGCACACCTATGCGGGCTGGCCGCCCGCGGGGGCTGTATTGGCCGTGCGGCGGCCCGCACCATATCTTTTCTTTGTTGGCGCCAAAGAAAAGATATGGAAGAAAAGAAAGGCGCTTTCCGGACCGGCCGGCGGAAGGAGACTGTCTCCCTGCCACGCTCCCAGTCCACCGTCCCCATGGCACCGTAACCGGCGCCATGACTCCGGTTCTGCGTCGCTGTGGGCCATATATGGCCCACTAAGCACCGCGTACCACGCCCCGGCTTTTCAGCGCCTATCCGCCTAATGACAGCGCCACCGCTATTGGCGCTGCTGCGGCAGCGCTTAAATCGGGCATCCCACCCCGCTGGGGCTGCCCGCCTGCGCCCCCTCTTGCGGTAACCCGAAACCGGCGGCCGCAGCTATCGCCGCTGGCGGTTTTGACCACGGCGTGCCAACCAGAGTTCCGCTGACGCGGAACTCCTGGAAAAACCGCTGACGCGGTTTTTCCAGGCCAAATCCGGCTTATTCCTTCATCGCCCACCGGGCGCGGGCGTAAGCGTTGCCAGCAAGGCCGCCTGCTGCTCAGGCGTCAGGGACTCGAACAGCTGTCTGTCTTCTTCCGACAACCCAGCCAATAGCGCTTCTATATCCTCTTGGACCGCGGCTTGTGTCCCACTCTTGTGGTACCCAAAACCGCCGGCCGCGGCATTCGCCGCTGGCGGTTTTGACCACGGCGCCAACCCCTGCTCGCTGTATCCGCCACCGGCGGCGCTCGCAGGCGTTGCTTCCGACAACCCAGCCAATAGCGCTTCTATATCCTCCCCGGCCCCGGCGGCATTCGCCTGCGCCTGCATGGCTGCCAGATCCGCCATACCGCCACTGGCGGCGGTCATCTGCGCCCCCTCTTGCGGTAACCCGAAACCGGCGGCCGCAGCTATCGCTGCTGCCGGTTTCGACCGCTGCGCCCACAAATCCTCCCTGTTTCCGCCACCGGCGGCGGTCGGATTTGTTGCCCGCTGCTCGGCCAGCAGCCCGTTCAAATCGGGCACCGTGCCCTTGGGCAGCCGCTCGAGGTACTGCTGCGGCGTGATGATCTGCCGGTCGAGCAGATTATCCAGCGTGCTGATCGACTGCAGCTCGCTCCACAGCGAGGAGGCGCCCACGTCCACCTTCACCGCCAGCAGCCGGTTGCGGAAGGCCTCGCCGTCAAAGGGCAGGTACCACACGCCGTTGCGGTCCTCAATCTTGAGCAGCCGCCGGCCGTACAGCGACACCCACATGTCGGCCCAGATGCGCGCCACCTCCTCAATGAAGGCGTAAAACCGGTTCTGCACCGTCTGCATGGGCAGGGTGGCCGCCTCGCGCACGGCGATGATGGCGCTGGTGTTGTCCGGCCGCACGTCGCCCAGCGCCGCGTCGTTGGCCCCCGACTGGGTCAGGGTGTTGGCGATGAGGGAGGCGATGTTGTTGTCGAAGGCGGGCGAGAAGTTGGGCGGGTTGATGTACCGCACGGCGGACAGCACGTCCTCCGACACGCCCGACACCTCGAGGATCTGGCCGGGGTCGTTGGTGACCTTCTGCTGCACCACGTCGGTGTTGACCACCGTCAGCGGCATGCCCAGCATCATCACCGCCCACACGTTGGCGGTCAGCATGCGGTTGATGGCGATCTGGTTGGGGATGAGATAGGTGATCTCGCTCTCGCCGTAGGCGCAGCCGCGCCGCCGCTCCCACCGGAAGGCCGCCAGCGGATACAGCTGCAGCCGGGTGTCCCACGCGGGGCGGATCACCGCGCCGCGCACCGCCATCGCCGCCATCAGGCGGTAGCTGCGCCCCTCCTTGTCCCATTCCTTCCAGAAGCGGGTGAGCACCGTGGCCTTGCCGGCATCCTCCGGCTCCTCCTCGGAACGGGCCCCCGCCATATAGCTCACGTCCCGGTCGGGCTTGATGGCGTCCAGCTCGGCCGCGTTCGCCCCGTAATGCCGCGCCATGCGGCGCAGCTCCTCCACGCTTTTGCGCTGGGCGATGAGGATATAGGGCTGGGCCTGCACGTCGTAGAGGTTGGGGTCGCCGAAATAGACGTTCTCCACGTCCAGCACCTCGCACGCGATGTCCCCCTGGATGGGGGCGGTCCGGGCCTCGTCGGCGTACAAGCCCGTGGCAATGCGGTCGTCCCAATAGGAATAGAGGATCCCCGTGCCCGCGATGTAGGCGTTGCGCAGCGTCTGCTCCTTGAGGTCGTCGAAGCGCAGCCGCTCCGCCGTGGTGCGGTAATAATCGGTCAGCGCCGACACCACCACGGCGGGATCCGCCTCTTCGGGGGCGGCGGGCTGGCCCTGCCGGGCGAGGGCGCCGCGCTGGGCGCGGGTCTGCTCCCGCATGTCGAGGGTGTCGGGCACCCCCTCGAGGGAATAGTGGACGGTGACCGGGCTGGAGGTCACCACCGCCATTTTGTAGTCGCCGATGCGCTTGATGACGTTGTGGCGCACAAGGGGCCGTTCGGTGCCGCAGCGGGCGCCGTGCCACTGGTCGCCGACGTAAAAGCGCTCGTTGATTTTGCCCTGCTCGTACAGGCCGTGCACGCCGAGGCCCGCCTTAAAGTCCCGTCCCGCCTCGTATTCGCGGAACATGGCCGCGGGGTCCCAGGGTTTGCGTTTCATGGTGTATGCTCCTTCCTTGCGATAAAAATGACGGGCCGCCGCACCCAATCGCGGCGGCCCGCTGCGGCCTAAAGAGGTTTATGCGCCGTAGGTATACACGTAAATGGTATCCTTCATCGACTTTTTCACGAACAGGTCGTAATACAGCCGGTACTGGAAGAGATAGGCGTCGGCCTTCTGGTTCTGGTAGGGGGCGAAGGTGCGCATGCGCTCGCTCTTTTTGACGAGGGAAGCGGCCCGCTTGGGCAGGACGAGAATGCCGATGCTCTTGGCGCCGGAAGCGGGGACGAAGCCGCCCACCGTCTGGTCCGCGCCGGAGGAACCGCTTTCGTCGGTCACGCCGTCGTAGAAGGTGAAGGCGGTTTTCATGCGGTCGTCGGCCACGGGGATGATGGGCACCTCGTTGAGCGTGCGCACCCGGGTGGTGACGCCGCCCTTCTGGAAGTCGCTGACCAGCAGCATGCGGGACAGCTCGGTGGAGGTCATGAGGGCGCTCCACACCGTGCTGTCCACGAAGCAGACCAGCGGCTCGCTGTAGCCGACGAGGGCCTGGACCTTGTTGACCGCCTCGGTGATCATTTTGTACACCTGGGTGGCGGGGGTGCCGGAGATGGTGTGGCTGGCGGTGGTGGCGACGGTGGCGAGCTTGGAGAGGACGTAAGCGTCCATCTCGGGCACCACCCGGGTGCGCACGAACTCGCCGAGCACCTGGCCGGCCAGGTTGGCCACGTCGGTTTCGTCGTTGTCCTCGCGGTCGAGCTGGAAGGCGCGGCCGCGGTCCATGGCCATGGTGTAGGATTCGCTGGACACGGTCAGCGCGCCGGTCACAAAGCCGCCGTCGCGGTCGTAGTTGCCCAGCCCCTGCATGTCCACGTCGGGGATGAGCACGGTGCGCGCCCCGACGAATTTGCTGCGCAGCGTGTTGTCGGCGAAGAAGCCGGTCTGCGCCTCCTGAACGAGAGCCTTGTCCAGCTCGCCGGTCAGTTTTTTCTGGAACTCCAGGGAATTGATGGTGCTTTCGGTGATAGCCATACGTTGTTCCTCCTAATCGTATAGATAATAAGGTGGGTGTGTGATGCGAAGTATGTACTTCGTGCTGTGGGGTTGTGGGGGCTGCCTTTCGCGCATACGCGCGAAACCATGTTTTTTCTGGGGTAGTTCCTGCTTACCCGTTCCCGCCACCGGCGGCGGTCGAAAAGAGTTCGGGCAAAGCCCGAACTCCCAGAAAAACCGCGAAGGCGGTTTTTCCAGGAGTTCACGCCACCGGCGTGAACTCTTTTAACCCCAAATCCCGGCGAGCAGGGCCTCGATGGTGGGGTTGGCGGTTTCGCCCGCGCCGGCCGCCTGGGACCCGGCGGACGCCTGGGCGGCCCGCTGGGCCGCTTCCCTGGCGGCGGCGACCTTTTTGTGCTCGCTGTGCTGGTGGCGGAGATACGCGTCGAGCAGCGGCATGCCTCCCGCCGCCATTTCCACCACCGTGCGGGGCAGATCGCCGAACCGCGTGAGCTGCGGAAATTCCTTCTGCAGCCCGACGAATTCGTCCGCCAGCCGGCGCAGCAGGGCGTCCTTGTCCGCGGCCTGTTTGTCCGCGAACAGGGCCTGCTGCCGGAGCTTCTCGGCTTCGAGAAGCCGCCCGGCGAGCGCCTCGTTGCCGCCGCATTCTTCGAGCAGGGACTGGTAAAGCCGCTGCCGGTGTTCTTCGGCCAGGCTGTCGACCAGCTCGGGCACGCTCTTGCCGCCTGCTGCCGCGAGGGTTTTCAGCCGGTCGAGCACCGGCGCCAGCTCGTCGAACTTGAGGCCCTTCTGGGCCAGCGCCTGCGCCTGCTCGAGTGTGAGGGTCCGATCCTGATGGTTGTACCGGATGGGAATGGTAATCCCGGTATCCGGCTTTGCCGCCTCGCCCGCTGCGGGCGCCCCGCCGGGGGCGCCTTCGGGCGCCGGCGCGGCCGGTTCGCGGTCCGCCGTCTCGATCGGGTCCTGCTGCACGGCCGGTTCGGCCGTCTCAAGGGTATCTGCCATGTGGATCGCTCCTTTTGGTGCCCATGGTGAGGGCGAGATTGGTGGGTATATAAAGATCCTGCGATAATCGAAATTTGCCCCCTTGCGGTACCCAAAACGGCTGATGCGCCTGTCGGCGCGCCGTTTTGACCGCTGCGCCAGCCCCTGCTCCCTGTATCGCCCACCGGGCGCGGTCGCAGGCGCTGCCTATGGTGAAGGCATGTTATGTGGGTATATAAAGATCCTGCGATGATCGAAATTTATTCCCTTTGTGGGCCATCGTGGCCCGCATTTTGCGCTGTCGCGCAGAACCGTGCTTTTTCTGGGCGAGTTTCTGCAAAAAACTGGCGGCAGGCAGCCCTAGCGGGGTGGGACACCCGATTCCCCTCTTGCGGTGCCCGGCTCTGGCTGCGGCTTTCGCCTTGCCAGTCGCCGACCGCTGCGCCAACCCCTGCTCGCTGTATCCCGCACTGCGGGCGCTCGCAGGCGTTGCACCGCCGCAGCGGCGCCAATGGCGGCAGCGACGGAATTAGGCGGAAAGGCGCTGAATAGCCGAGGCGTGGCACGCGGTGCTTAGTGGGCCATATATGGCCCACAGCGACGCAGAACCGGAGCAATGGTGACGTTTACGGCACCATTGGTACGGTGGGGCAAGAGCGTGGCAGAAAATCATTTTCCTTCCGCCGGCCGGTCCCGAAAGCGCCTTTCTTTTCTTCCATATTCTTTTCTTTGGCGCTGACAAAGAAAAGATATGGTGCGGGCCGCCGCACGGCCAATACAGCCTCCGCGGGCGGCCTGCCCGCATATACGCTGTATCCCGCACTGCGGGCGCTCGCAGGCGCTGCATTTTACTCCTCCTGGGCGGTGCCGTCGTAGGCGAGCAGGTTGCTCCACGCACGCCGGGCCTGCTCGGCGCGGCGCACCGCGTCGGGGTCGGGCGGGGCCGGCTTGCGGGTGCGGGCCGGGCTGCGGCGTGCGGGCTTTGCCCGGCCGCGCAGCAGCCATCCCGCCAGGAAGGCCGCCGCTGCCCACCCCGTAAAGGCCAGTGCCGTCATCATACGTCCCATCCTCCTTTCATGTCCTGCGGCGTCACCGCCGCTGCGGCCGGCCGCCGCCCGGGCGGAACCACCCGGCGGCGGATGAAGGGCTCCATCGCATAGCGCATCGCGTCCATGAGATGGTTGCCGCTGTCCCGGGGGCGGTTGCGGGCCGCCCCGGTGTCGTCCTTCTCCCAGGCGTAGCTGCCGATTTCCTCGGCGAAATGCACGCACCGGGGGTGGATGAGGATCCGATACCCCTGCAGATACTGGATCCCGTTCAAAATGCTGTCCTTGCCCTTGGCGGCGGGCCGCACGCCGGTCAGCCCGAGAAACCGCAGCTCGTCGTTGGACTTGGGTTCGGCGCTGTCGGCGAGGATCCGCTCCTTGGCGTAGCCGCGGTCCTTAACCCGGGCGGCGATGTCGCGGTTGGTCAGCCCGCGCTCGTACAGCTCGTCGAACACGAAGAGCAGCCGCTTTCCTTCGAGCACCAGCCCGCAGAAGAGGGCGGTGGGGTCGTTGGTGTAGCCGTAATCCAGCCCGAAGGCGGACCGCACGAGGGGCATACGGCGCACCCGGTCAACGTCGAAGCCGCGCACCTCCCACCGGTCGTAAACCAGCCCGTCGGCCACGCCCCAGTCGCCCAAGCCCGCCACGCGGTAGCGGTGGGGGTCGCGGCGGCGCATCTCGTCGAAGAGGCGGCGGTCCGCGTCGTCGAGCCATTCGTTGCAGGTGTAGTCGGTGGTGATGGCGAGGACGTCGGGGGAAGGCGGCGGGTCGAAGAAGCGGGTTTTGAGCCAGTGGCGCTCGTTCCAGGGGTTGAAGGTGAGGGTGAGCTGTTTGAAGAGGCCGGGGGGCACGGCGCCGCGAATGCATTCGTCGAGCATCTGGAAATCGGCCTCATCGGTGACCTCGTAGGCCTCCTCCAGCCAGAGCCAGCACAGCACGCCCACCGGCACGGCGATGGACGCGATTTTCATCGCATCGTCGAGGCCGCGGAAGTAGATTTTCTGCCCCGTGGGGCGGTAGGTCATCTCGAGGGGGCTGACCGTGCAGTCCCAGAGGTCCTCGACGCCGAGGCGCTGCATCGCCCATTGGAGCTCGGCGAAGCAGCTGTCGCGCAGGGTGCGCAGGACCTTGCGCACGACGACGAGGTTGGCGGCGGGGTATTTCATCAGGTGGTAGAGGAACCAGAGGGCGGCGGTTTTGGATTTTTTGGAAGCGCGGCTGCCTTTCACGACGCGGTAGCGGCCGCGGAAGCGCCAGAAGGCGCCGTAGCCGCCGCCCACCGCATCGGGCAGGTAGATGCGCCGGGCCGCTCCGCCGTCCGGGCCGGCCGCGGGGGCGGAATGGATTGGATTCACCCGAACGCCTCCTTTCACCGTTCCTGATTCAAGGGTACCACACCCCGGCGTAACAGATGGAACAAGTTCATGCCGGCAGGAGTTCGCGGCATTTGCCGCGAACTCCCGGAAAAACCGCTGGCGCGGTTTCAGCTTGTCGAAAAACTGGTTAGTGCGTAGCCCGTTGCCTAAATGCGGCGTTTCACGCCGCATCGGGAAACCCCTTGATAGGGTTTCCCACGATGCAACAGCCCACCGGGCTGTTGCATCTCCCTTCCTGATCCCTATGGGAGTAAAGGCTTTCGCGTCCTGCGGGACGCGACGGGGGCGATTCCTCTTGTGGTACCCGGCTCTGTCTGCGGCGTAAAGACGCCTTGCCAGTCGCCGACCACGGCGCCAGCGCCTGCTCGCTGTTTCCCGCACCGCGGGCGCTCGCAGGCGCTGCCCCTCGACCCCGCCGCCTTTTGAAAAATGCGGCCCAAAACTTTTAAAGCACAAATTACAAAGCGACTTTAGCCGCTGGCGGGTCAGCATGTCCCTTCTTTTGCGCCTTCCGGCGGCGCTATACCATCCGGCGGGCGTCCTCGATGCAGGCGGCGCAGACCCTCTGCCCGCCTATCGCGTAGTACACCTCGTCGAACACCGGCGCGCCGCACCAGTCGCAGACGAACGCGGGGGCCGGCGGCGGCGCCTGGGGGCAGCGGGGATCGCAGGGATACTGGTGACATTCGGTACACATGGTCCTTCCTCCTTTTGCACTCATTTTACATGGTAAACCGGACACCTGCCGTCCGCATGAAAACGCCCGCCGGGCGCGGTCAGCGGATCGCCTCTTCGCCGCAGATAATCACCGGGCCGCCGCCCTCCCGGTTCTTGTCGGCGAAGACGCCCAGCGCCCTGGCGCACAGCTCGGACGCCTTGAGGCGGTTGGCGGCGGATTCGTCCTCGCTGCGCATGACGGCGGTCCAGAAGGCGCAAATCTCCTCCAAGTCGGCCACCGGCCCCGGAGCGGCGCCGGCCGCCGCCCCGGCGGAGGCCTCCCCGCCGCCGTCCGACCCCTCCCCGTCCCTGTCCGGACCGGCCGGTTCCGCCGCCTGCCCAGCGGGTTCCGCGGCGGCCGGTTCGCCGGCGGCCGACCGCCCTTCAAGGGCGGCCAGAAGGCGGCGGTTGCGCTCGCCGATGGCGCGCCAGCCCTTTTCGTCATTGGCGGCATACCCCGCCTGCCGGGCGGCGGCGGCCGCGTCGCCGCTCTGCCGGTAATAGGCAAGCCAACGCTTCTGCATGGCGGTCAATCGCATCATCCCCTTTGTTTCATGGATACCATATTTTTGTATAACAAATAGCACAAGCTCCGCACGTCAAGAGTTCGCGGCAAAGGCCGCGAACTCCTGGCTGGTTTCCGCTTACCCGTTCCCTCCACTGGCGGCAAGACTTCGGGCAAAGCCCGAAGTCCTGGGAAACTCTCCCCCTTGCGGTGCCCGGCTCTGTCTGCGGCGTCAAGACGCCTTGCCAGTCGCCGACCGCGGCGCCAACAAATCCTCCCTTCCTCCGCCACTGGCGGCGGTCGGATTTGTTGCTTGCACCGGCGGCCGTCATGCGGTATACTGGAGAAAAAGGGGTGGGGGGAACGGTACCCCATCCCCCAAGCGCCGGAGCATGGCCGGGCGGGAGAAAAACGGCCGGTTTCGCGCGGCGCTCCCGGCGGGAACGCCGGCGTTCCCACCGGGAACGCCTTGAATTCATGAAGGGAGTCCATACGATGAACTGTCCATTTTGCGGCAAGACCCTTCCCTATCCCAGCGCCTACTGTCCCTTTTGCGGCAAGCCGCTGAACGCGTCCCCGACGGCGCCCGATGCGGCGCCGCCGGCGCAGGGGGCCGACGCCTCGGCGTACAGCGCCGGCGCCCCGACGCCTGTACAGCCGAACCCCTTTACACCGTCGATCAACCCGGCACAACCCCAGCCGCTGCAGCCGAATCCCTTCCTGCCGCGGGCGTACCCGCCGGCATCGAACGGCGCCCCGACCCAAGGCACCGGCGCCCCGACGCCCCTGTATACCGCGCCCTCGCCGTATAACGGCGCCCCAACCCAAAGCGCCGGCGCCCCGGCGGCGGAGCCCAAGCCAAGCCGGTCGGTTCTGGCGACGGTGACGAAGATCCTGTGTTACGGCGTGGCGGCGGCCTTTCTGGTGCTGCTGATCCGGATGGCGCCCGGCTTCGGCTGGCAGAAGGTGGTAAGCTATGCCATTGGGGCGGCGGTGACCATTGGGCTGGCGGTGCTGTTCGGCGTGCTGAGCCGCGGGAAGCGGTCCGCCGTGTTTTACCATGTGTCGTGGATACTGGCGGCGACGGTGCTGGCGGTGTCGGTCCTGCTGCAGATCACCTACAAGGTGAAGCGGGACGCCGCGGAAGCGAATGTGCTGCCGGGAAGCATTGCGCACCTGCAGCTGGAGATGGAACCGCATTTTTATTCGTATGAGCGGGACGGCTACGTGACCGATCCGGTCACCGAGGTGCACATGGGTACGCTGCAGCTGCAGGACGGGAACATCGTGACGCTGCGGCTGGACGAACCGTATGCGATGCAGATACAGTGCGGGTACGGCGACACGGGGGGTTATGTGGATGTGATTGAGGAAATCACGGCCGACAAGGTGCGCGGCGGGGAAACGTTCCAATACAAGGTGACCATCAACGCGGACGAATACGCCGTGGTGGATCTCCGCTTTAAGCGGGTGTGCACCTTCTGGGAGGTTATCCTGTACTGATCCAGAGTTCGCGGCAAGAGTTCGCGCCCCCGGCGCGAACTCCTGGAAAAAGCCCTTGGCCGCCTGAACGGCGTCCATTTCGTACCTTGCGGTACGAAACCGGTCTTTTTCTGGGGTAGTTCCTGCGAACCTTTGCGCGCCCCCCGGCGCGAACTCCCGGAAAAAGCCCTTGGCCGCCTGAACGGCGTCCATTTCGTACCTTGCGGTACGAAACCGGACTTTTTCCTGTCTGCTCCCTTCAATCCCCACCGCCGCCGGCTGACAAAAACCGGGCGCAGGCCATTTTGACGCTGCCTTCGGTGTTGCCGCCGCCGATGACGTCGGCGACCCCGTTCCAGGTGCGCCCCTCCACGAAGCGGAGGGTGAGGATCTGGCGCATGAGGCTGTCCTCCACGCCGTCGATGAAGCGGCAAAGGCGGTTCAGCTCCTGCCAGCAGCGGAGGATACGCGCCTCGATGCGGTCGTGCAGGGCGGCGATTTCGTCCGCGCAGCCGGCAGGCACGTCCGCCCCGCCGGGGGAACGCGGCATGCCGTCAAAGGGATCGATGCGGCGGGGCTTCCCGCCCGCCAGCCGGCTTTCGAGGGCGGCGAGCCGCTCCTTGTCGCGTTTAATCTCGGCTTTGAGCCAGGTGAGCTGGTACAGCTCCTCCTTGGTCACGGGCGGCGCCCCCTTTCCCGCTCGATCCAGCGGAACGCGGGATGGGTCGCCGGGGCGGCGGGCTGGGGCGGCTGGGGCGGGACGGCCAGCCTGGCCGCCAGGCCGGTCTGCTGCCGGGCCGCGGCCAGTACCCGCCGCACCCAAACGCGGAATTTGTCGCAGGCCTGCGCCGTGCTGACGCAGCGCTTTTCCCGCGGGCAGCGGCGGCAGGGGCTGCCCGTACGCGGTGTGCCGCCCGGCGGGCACGGGAATTGGTTTTTCATACCGTTCATCCTTTCAGTCCTCGTAATATTTGTCCAGCTTTCCCTGGGCATCGTCCTCCCGGATCCAGATGGCGATGCGTTCGGCGGCGGCCTGCCCGGTGTACCCGCGCAGCTTCGCCTTGGCCATGTAAATGTCGACCACCTCCTTCCCGTATGTGCCCAGCAGCTCTTCCTCGAGGGTCATCGTCTGCGGGGGCGGAAAGCTTTCCTCTCCCTCTCGGTTTCGATTTCCTTTCTCTTTCTCTCTTTCCTTTCCTTTACTTTGCGGATTATTCGATTGATCTTCACTCATGATCGATTGATCTTCACTCATGATCGATTGATCTTCAAACGCGTCGAGGATAACGCTGCGGCTGGAAAGCTCGCGCATTTCCTCTTTTTCCAGCAGCCAGAGAGAAAAATCCATCTCGATGTGCCGGCGGGAGGCCGTCACCTTGTAAAAGACGCGCTGGATATCGCGGGAGGTGAGGATTCCCTTGGCGAAGAGGGCTTCGTCGAAGAGGCCGGAGGCGACGAGATCGGCGATGATGACGGGGATCTGGTTTTCGTCGACGGGGACGCCGCCGAAGAGATACTGCTGCACCTCCCAGACGACGTCGTCCGGGTTGGAATAGTCGAGGTAATACCCCTTGTCGCGGTAGACGAGGTCGAGAAGCGCGTCATAGACGCCGGCGACGATGTAGCCGTGCTTCATGCGGGCGCGGCGCAGCCGCCGGTCCCGGAGCAAATCGATCTCCCGGGGATAGTAATCGAGCCCCTGTTTACTGGGTGCTGCCATATGCATTCCTCCTTTGTGCCCTATGTTACGCGGTAAAGGGGACAAGGGCTGTCCGGTTTAAAAAGAAAAAAATCCCCGGCCTCCCTTTTGGGGAAACCGAGGGAAAAAAGAGTTCGCGCCTGCGCCGTGAACTCCGGATGAGTCTCTTCTTCATCCGCCACCGCCCGCACGGCAGGCGCCCTACAAAAAAAGCCCCCGGCAGGTTTTCCCTGCCGGGGGCAAACTGCCGGGGGGGATTACGGGAGACGCCGGATGATGGCGATCGCGGCCGCCAGCACCGCGTAATCGCGGCGGAATTCCTGGTCGTCGCCGTCCTCGCGGAACCAGGTGCGGCGTTCCTCGGCCAAATCGCGCAGCCCGGCGAGGATCTCCTCCTTTGTCAGCTGTTCTTCCATCGAGCCACCTCCGTTCCGCAACAGTATATACCGCCGGGACAGGCAATATGTGTCGAACGAGGGACGGGCATGGCTACAAAATTTTTACAGCTTTTTTTGAGGAAAGCGGCTTGGCATTCGGGGCGGATCGCGGTATACTAGTACAAGACGTCAAAAAGAAAGGAACCCCGCCATGGCAACACATCAGAAAAAGAAGAAAAAACGCCTGCCCAAGCCGGTCCGCATCCTGATCGTGGCGCTGCCGTGCGTGCTGGCGGCGTGCGCGGTGTTTGTGGGGTGCTGGGCGCTGTGGCTGAACAGCCGGGTGAACCGCACCGAAATCCCCCGGGACGACAGCGCCCTGGGCATCGACAGCCAGTTCAACGACGCGAAATACGACGATATCACCAACATTGCGCTGTTCGGCGTGGATCGGCGGAACGGGGACGCCTGCCGGTCGGACGTGGTGATGGTGCTGACGGTGGACCGCAAGCGGAACACCATGAAGGCGACGTCGCTGCTGCGGGACAGCTATGTGACGATTGAGGGGCGGCCGACGAAGGAGAAGCTGGCCCATGCGTACAGCTACGGGGGGCCGGAGCTGGCCATCAAGACGGTGAACCAGAATTTCGGGCTGAATATTCGGGATTACGTGACGGTGGACTTTGATTCGATGGCGAAGGTGGTGGACGCGATAGGCGGCGTGACCATCGACGTGAAGCAGAACGAGCTGAAAAGCACCAACGAAAGCATCAAGGAATACTGCCAGTATTATAACCAGACGCCGACCTATGTGAAAACGGCGGGGGAACAGCTGTTAAACGGCATGCAGGCGTGCGGGTACAGCCGGGTGCGGTACGCGGGGAACGGCGACGACCGGCAGCGCACCGACCGGCAGCGGCGGGTCGTGGAGCAGGTGTTCAATAAGGTGCTGGCCATGAACCCGGTGAGCTACCCGTCGCTGGCGGCGAAGGTGGCGCCGCTGATTGAAACGTCGATGAGCGCGAGCGATATGCTGGGGCTGGGCACGGCGGTGATGAAAAGCGGGAACGCGACCTTTGATCAGATGCGGTTCCCGATGAACGCGGATCTGTGGGAGGAACGGCCCGGGGGGCTGTCGGTCATCGCCTTCGACCAGGAAACGACCAAGCAGAAGCTGCACGATTTTCTGTTTGACGACATCAAACCGGAATAAGCGGGAGCCGAAGCTCCCGCTGAAGCCCCGGCAGGTCCCGATGGCCTGCCGGGGCTTTTTTGGTTTCTGCGGCACCTTCGCGGCACGGTTGGCCCGCCCTCCTGCCGACCGAAGCGCCAGCGGAACCCCGCAGGAAGCGGCCCTCAAAGCCGCAAAAGCCGGGGCCCATCCATCCGCCGGCGGTTTTGCGGGGGGGGGGCGCACGCCGGTTTGCGGTGCGCGCCCCTGTTCACCGCTCCGGCTTCTCCCATCCCGGCTCTTGTGTAACAAATGGCACAACCCACTCCCCCGCACCGCAAAAGGCCTTGACACCCCGCCCGGATTCCTGTATAATATCCGTATAAGAACATACGTTTGTTTCGGGGGGGAGGGAGCTTAGGTGCCTGTTGGGCAGGGTTCGCGGCAAAGGCCGCGGAACGCCGGATGAGTTTCTTCTTCATCCGCCACCGGCGGCGCTCGGAAACTCTCCCCCTTGCGGCGTTCCGCCCTCTTGTGGTACCCAAAACGGCTGATGCGCCTGTCGGCGCGCCGTTTTGACCACTGCGCCAGCTTTTTCCTCGCTGTATCCGCCACTGGCGGCGCTCGGAAACGCTGCCCGAAATTTTTTATGTTCGCTATCGCTCACAAAAATTTCGACCGCGGCGCCAACCCCTGCTCGCTGTATCCCGCACTGCGGGCGCTCGGAAACTCTCCCCCTTGCGGTACCCAAAACTGGCGGGCGCAGCTATCGCTGCTGCCAGTTTTGACCGCTGCGCCAACAAATCCTCGCTGCATCCGCCACCGGCGGCGCTCGGATTTGTTGCACCGCCCGGCGCCATCTGGTATACTGACAAAAAAAGGGGGCAGAACTATGTCGAATGAGGAGAAATATCCCATCCGGTACGGCAGCTTTATCCTGATCCCGCTGAAATACGACGCGCTGGTGCCAAGCCAGATCGAGCAAATCGGGGCATACCGGCCGCTGACCACCATGGATCTCAACGAGAATATCAAAGCCATGCTCGACCGCACAAACGAAGCGGCGGTGGGCGCGCGGTACGCCGTGGAGCGGGCGGCGCTGACGGGGTCGCTGGGCGGGGCGGCGGACCCCGCCCAGGTGAAAGGGTTCCGCGTCACGGCGGACGGAAAGGCCTGGACCTTTGACCTGCACGATGGGTGGCTGTATGTGTTTCACACGCAGGTGGCGTTTTTGTGCCTGAGCCTGTCCTTTGGGGATATGGAAGCGCTCAAAGCCATCTGCAACCCGGGTTCCGCCCATAACGCGGCCGCCTTTGACTGGCTGGACGCGCGGGGGGAAGCGCACCCGTTTTCGATGGAGGAGTGGCTGGGGGCTATCGGCGCGCCGCTGGGGCTGCGCAAGTTTTTTGACGGTCCCTCCTCCTACCTGCTGGACGCGTATACCTATATATTTGCGCTGACGCCGCAGCGGTTTGAAACGCTGGAGGAGATGCAGCGGATCACCTTTCAGCTGCATAAGATGCTGCCGCCGGACGCCACGCTGGAGGATACGGCGGAGGAGGATATCCGGTACGTGTACGCGGTGCGGGAGCAGGTGCTGCGCACCTATCGGTGGGGGTGCTGCGTGGCGTCGCAGACGATTTCGTATGTGACGGCGGACGCGGGGATGGATTTTGCGGCGGAACAGGCGGCGCAGGCGGAGGACGGCCTGCCGGTGGTGCTGCTGTCGCTGTACGAGAAATACACCTGCCTGCGCTTTACCGAGCGGATCACCCACTTGGACAAGGGGCGCAGCCGGGAGCTGAAAGCGCTGAAGGATATGATGCTGCGGTTTCAGGCGTTCGGGACGGTGACGCCGGCCAACCTGTCGCGGTGGCATAATGTCAAGCAGATCTACGCCAACCTGCTGGAGGTGAACGACATCGCCGCCGCGGTGCAGGACATCAGCAGCAAGCTGACCATCCTCACCGAGCACCAGCAGGCGATCGAACGCAGCCGCAGCGAAACGGTGGTGAATATTATCACGCTGTTCGGCATTGTGTCGATCCTGGCGTCGGTGCTGTCGATTGTGCAGATATTGGGCGGCGGGGACAGGCTGATTTGGGCGTCGACCATATTGACCACGGCGGCGCTGGCCCTGATCACGGTGCTGGCCCTGCGGAACAAGAGAAAATAGATTTCGGGCAGAGTTCGCGCCGTTGGCGCGAACTCCCGGAAAAAACATTGCCGTGCCTGAACGGCACGTCTTTCGCGCATACGCGCGAAACCATGTTTTTTCTGGGGTAGTTTCGGCTTATTCCTGTATCCCGCCACAGGCGGCGCTCGGAAACTCTCCCCCTTGCGGTACCCAAAACTGGCGGGCGCAGCTATCGCTGCTGCCAGTTTTGACCGCTGCATGCCCACCAGAGTTGCCGGCGCCGGGGGCGCGAACTCCCGGAAAAAGCCCTTGTGGGCCACCGTGGCGTTCTCTTGCGGTACCCGGCTCTGGCTGCGGCGTCAAGACGCCTTGCCAGTCGCCGACTCGCGGCAGGAGTTCGCGCCGTGGGGCGCGAACTCCCGGAAAAACCGCTGCCGCGGTTTTTCTAGGCCAAATCCTGCTTATCTCCGTATCCGCCACCGGCGGCGGTCGGATTTGTTGCCTCTTGCGGTGCCCGGCTCTGGCTGCGGCGTCAAGACGCCTTGCCAGTCGCCGACTCGCGGCAGGAGTTCGCGCCGTGGGGCGCGAACTCCCGGAAAAACCGCTGCCGCGGTTTTTCTAGGCCAAATCCTGCTTATCTCCGTATCCGCCACCGGCGGCGGTCGGATTTGTTGCCTCTTGCGGTGCCCGGCTCTGGCTGCGGCGTCAAGACGCCTTGCCAGTCGCCGACTCGCGGCAGGAGTTCGCGCCGTGGGGCGCGAACTCCCGGAAAAACCGCTGCCGCGGTTTTTCTAGGCCAAATCCTGCTTATCTCCGTATCCGCCACTGGCGGCGGTCGAAAACGTTGCCCGGGATTTTCACCGAATCCGTTCCACCAAAGCGAGGGCCTGATCGTACGGGAGGGCGAGGGCGCGGTGGCGGCGGCGCTTTTCGCCGAAGCAGCGCAGCTCCACCGTGCAGGTACCGCTGCGGCGCTGGAAGGGGCTGCGGCGGAGGATGACGCAGTCGGCGACCTCGAGGGGGACGTGGACCGCGTAGAGCGCGAGGCCGCGGGAATAGCGGATGGTGACGGCGCCGCTGCCGACGCCGAACCCGGACCAGCGGAAGCCGGCCAGCCGGATGAGCAGCCACCAGCCGGTGCCGACGAACCAGACGGCGGCGGCGGCGCGCCACACGCCGCCGAGCCAGAGCGGGAGGAAGCCGGCGGCCATCATGGCGAGGGGGAGGCCGGCGAAGCGGAGGATCTGGGCGGCCTGGGGGCGCAGGCAGCTGGAGCAGATGGGGTAATCGGGCATTAAGCGGTCGAGGGCGGCGCTGAGTTCTTTGGCGCGGGCGGCGGGGACGACGACGGGGCGTGCGCCCTTTTCGCGGCCGTAGCCGGCGGCCGTAATGGTGGCGGTGTAGAGGCGGAAGACCCGCATGAAGAGGGTTTGGCGGAGTTCGAGGGCGGTGATTTTGTGGCTGTCGATGAAGGTGTTGCGCCGGGTGAGCAGGCCGGAGGTGAGGTGGAGGTTATCGCCTTCGCGCCGGGCGGCGAAGCCCACATAGCGCAGCCAGCTGCCCAGGAAGGCGGCGCCCCAGCTGAGCACCAGCAGGTTGGCCAGTGAACGGAACAGCGGGGGCAGGCCGAGGGACAGCACCCGATCCACCAGGCTGTAGACCTGATCGGGGACCTGGCTGCCGAGGAGCTCGCCCGCTTGGCGCAGGGCGGGCGCGAGGGTGAGCAGGCCCACCGCGGCGTTGGAGCCGGAGGCGGCCAGAACGGTCACGGGCCAGACGCGGGCGGCGTAGAGGGCGCCGGCACGGTGAACGGAACCGCTGCCCACCAGGCTGCGGGCCTGCCGGGCGTGGAGGTAGAGGGTGGCGTCGGCGCGGCGGCGGAGGCCGGCGGTGTTCACGCGGACCCGGCTGGCGCGGGTGAGCCACATGAGGGGGGTGCGTTCCACCTCGACGGAAGCGGCGCCTTCTTCCACCACGCGGAGCGCGCGGTGGAAGAGCAGCCCTTGCTCGAGGGTGACGCCGCTGTGGAGGCGGTAGCGGGCGCCCTGCCATTTAAGGAAGGAATAGCCGATGAGCAGCAGGGCGATGCCCACATCGCGGAAGGACGCGAAGAGGATGGACAGGGCGTCGCGGGGGGAAAAGAGGGCGCGCAGCACCGGGATAAGCAGCAGCCAAATCCATTTACGCGCGTCGTACCAGATATACAGCGGATGCGGCCGCAGCTCCATGAAGCAACACCGTCCTTTCAAAAGAGTTCCGCTGTGCCCAACTCCGGATTAGCCCCTGCAAAACCTTCACGCCGTTGGCACCCAACTCCCGAAAAAACCGTCTTCGCGTTTTTTCTGAACGCATTTCTTCTTCCTCCGCCACCGCGGGCGCTCGCAGGCGCTGCCTATTACCCCGGCTCATCCTGGGCGGCGAGGCGTTCGAGCAGGTCGACGAGGGCGGCGGCCTGCTTTTCGGGGAGGAGCGGGAGGACGGCGGCGCCGCCGGCGAAGCGCAGCATGATGGTGCGGCAGCGGAAGAGGCGCTGGAGGGGCGTGACCCAGCTTTCGACCGTGCGCAGGGAGGAAACGGGGATATACAGCTCCTGTTTCCAGAGGACGCCCTTGCGCGCGCGCACCGCCTCGGATTCGCAGCGGCCGGTGAGGGAGCGGGCGTAACGCGGCGGGTACCAGAGGGCGGCGAAAAGGGTGACGAGGGCGATAAGGCCGCTGCCGAGGAGCAGCCAGGAGGAGAACAGGCCGGCGAGGACGCCGCAAAGTGCGGCGCCCGCCACGCCGAGCGCCGCCAGCCATATGGCGAGCACCCAGCGCGCGCCATCCCCGGTGTGAAATTCCATACCGACTCCCCTTGTCCGCGGCGAAGCCAAAAGCCGCCTGATATGGATAGTGTATGCCGCGCGGGGAAATTATATGTAAGAGTTCGCGCCGGGGGCGCGAACTCCCGGAAAAACCGCTGCCTATGGCTACCGCAGGATGTGGCTGGTACTGGAGAAGCGAGGTATTCATCGCAATCCCAAGACGATCCTGCGTATCATGGAGAAATACGGATTGCTTGCGGAGAGCCGACGGCACAGAAAATGGGTCAATATGGGGCAGCAGGTACATAAATACGAAAACTTGCTGAACCGCCGGTTCCATGCGGACAGGCCCAACAGCAAATGGGTAACGGATATTTCTTACATCCACACCAAGCAAGGCGTGCTGTATCTGTCCAGGATCCGGGATCTTTACGACAACAGTATCGTGGCCTACAAGACTGGCACAGAGCAGACAGTCAACCTGGTGTTGGGCACCATCCGCCTGGCTATGCGCAGGGAGAAAAAGAGGGTCGCCGCAGAGTTGCAGCTCCACAGCGACCAGGGGTTCCAGTACACCTCACAAGCGTACTTCAACCTGACTAAATCTTACGGTATTACGCCTTCCATGTCAAGACGTGGGAACCCGTTTGACAATGCGGTAGCAGAAAATTTCTTCTCAATCCTCAAGACAGAGTGCATTTACCGACACAAACCGGTAACTTTTTCTGAAGCAAATGAAATGATTGACCGCTATATCCACTTCTACAACCACGAGCGCATCCAGTTAAAGACTGGAGAGGCGCCGCTTGCGCGACGCCTCTCCACTTAAAACTTCATATTTCCCTACATTGTGGCCTTTTTGTGCTGTCCGTACAATTTGGGACGGTTCACGGGCCGCCTACGCTTTCGCGATGGTGCACAAAAAGGCATACAGCTGCTGCCGGGCGGCCTCGTCGAGCTGGCGGTACACCGCCATGAAGCGGGCTTCCTCTTCGGTGAGGGCGAACTTTTCGGCATTCTGCAGGGTGCAGGGCACATCGGTATAGCCCGCCAGATAATCCAGGGACACGCCGAACAAATCCGCCATGATCTTGAGCGTTTCCAGGTCGGGAAGCCGCCCCGTATTTTCATAGCCGCCTATCGTGGACGGACTCACGCCCACCGCTTTGGCCAGGCTTTCCTGGGTAAAGTGGTGCTGTATTCGCAATTCTTTTATCCGATGCGGGCGCATACCCATCCCCTACTTTTGTACAAACTAACCTTATTCTAGCAGAATGTGCCCCGAACCGCTTGCCAGTATTGAATAGTATGCCCCGGAACAATGTGAAATTTATTCAATTTTGTTGATTTTCTCGACAATTGGTAATATAATGAAATGCGCGGCGGCATATACAGCGCCGCAGAAAGAGGGGGGTAACATGGCCAAAAAGGTGCAAAGCGAACACCCGCCGTTTGAGGAGGATTTGCGGGTGGATATCCCGGGGCGGCTGCGCCGCATGCGGGAACTGAACGGGTATACGCAGAAACAGCTGGCCGAAGTGATGGGGATCAACCGTTCCACCTATGCCTATTATGAGATCGGCGGGTCGGAGCCGAACATCACCTTTCTCGTGCGGCTGGCCAGACTGTACAAGGTGACGCTCGAGCAGATGCTGGAGATCGACGACCCGACCGCCTAGCCACCGCCGCGGAAGCCTTTTCCGGCCTCCGCTTTACGCAAGGGGGCTTTTGCCCGCAAGGCTTCACCGCTGTCCGCACACAAAAAAAACGAGCCCGCTGCTGTGGAAATGCAGCGGACTCGTTTTTTGGTAAAAGGGGGGGGATTCCGATATGTATTATACTATAGCCCCGGCCGTTTTGCAAGAGGAAATTTCCGTTTTTTGGGTTTTAAATTGCGGCAATTTCAAGGCAACTCGGCCATAGGCGAGGGAGCCAGCTGCATATCGAGCAGCACGCCGGCAGTACTGCACCCACTGATAGACGCGGCCCTCCTCGATAAGCGCGTAGGCGGAGGCCTCGCAGTACAGCTGGATGGTATAGTCCGCGCCGGCGGGCTGCAGGGTGATGATGTATTCGTCCTGTTCCTTGTCGACCACCGTGGCTTGATACAGGGTGGTGCCGGTCCACGAAAAGCGAAAATGGCAGAACAGCAGCACGGCGATGGGCAGGAGCACCGTCACGACGCCGAGGACAATGCGCCGGCGGTCGCGGCGGGACAGGGCCAAAATCAGGCCGTACCCGCTGAAGAGCAGCAGGCATACAGGCACAGCCAGCGCCAGGGTGTGCAGCGTGGTCGTCATGGAGCGCCAAAAGGTCCACGACGTGCCGCTGAACAGATACAGCGTATAGGCGGTATACACGCCGAAGCCGCCCAGCACCAGCTCTATGAGCAGCAGCGGCCCCTGCATGCGCAGGACGCCGGCGCGCATGCGCTGCTCCAGCGCGGCCCGCTGAGCCTGTTCCTGTTCTCGGGGGGATTTTTCATGGGGGGGATTCCATGGCGGCACCTTCCTTCTGTCAGCGGGGAATGCTGCACATGACGCTGGTTGTGGCCCTGTATACCCTGTTTATATTGTACTAGAAAACGCCTCAAATGTAAACCAGTATTTTATAAAAGATAAAAATAATTTTTTATATATCTTGAATGTTTCTAGGCAAATAAAGAAATATATATAAGAAAAAAGGTGGTAAAATACCACCTTTTTTATACAGGAAGGGGCGCGGGAGAAATCAGGGCAGCCGGTGGATGAAATCGGCCACGGCGTGCTGCGTATGGGGGGCGACGATCCACTTGGCGGCGGTGCGGGCTTTGTCGTGGGCGTCCTCGGGCGCCGCGGAGTAGGGCGCGTATTTGAGCATGCTGACATCGTTTTCATAGTCGCCGATGGCGGCCAGCCGCTTATGGGAGAGGTGCAGATGGCCCACGATCCATTTGAGGGCGTCGCCCTTGCTGGCCTCCTGGGGCAGCACCTCGAGATAATAGGGCGCCGAATAGGTCAGGATATAGCCCCCCTCCGGCACCGCCAGGCGCAGGGCCTTTTCCAGCTTTGGCAGGCGCGACACGGCCGAATGGAACAGCAGCTTGATGCAGCCGGCGTCCAGTGCCGCCTGCACGGTGGAGGGCTGTGTGGGGGGGCGTTCCTTCACCAGATAGGGATCGGGGCGGTCGCCCGGCCGCAAAATCCGGGTGGGGCCGCCGGTGAACGCGTGCACGCCGATGCGCCGGTCGAAGCGCATCGCCGTATAGAGCAGCCGCTCGGCCAGCTGGGGGGGCAGCAGCTCGCGGTGCAGGAACTCCCCCTTGGCGAAGTCGTAAACGGCGGCGCCGTTGTACAGGATGGCGGGCAGATTGATGGGCAGATCCTTCAGGTATTGGTCCATCCCCAGCTCTGACCGGCCGGTGGCCACCGAAAACCGTCCCCCGGCCGCCACCAGCTCCTCCAAAGCGGCGCGGTTTTCGGGTGAAACGGCGCCGTCGCAGACCAGCGTGCCGTCCACATCGGTATATAAGCTATACGCCTGCATCTCGATCGTCCTTTCTGTCGGCGATACCCCTTTTGTGAATAGTATACCTGTTTTGTGCGCAAAAGAAAAGGCTTTGTCGAAAAATGGTACACCATGCATATTGATCTATTTAAATTCCCGGATTTGTTGGATATTATATCCAATTGCTTGGCAATATTCACGATGTTACGTAAAAAGAAAAGGAGAAACCCGGCAGGATTGCGCGCTTTGTACAACGAGAGGCCGGACAAACGGGTGCGGCCCGCCCCTTCTCCCTCTAGTATAAAATGGCCGCCGGATCGCGCCGATCCGGCGGCCATTTTCACGGCGGAAGGGGCGCCTCTCCCCTTCCCCTATGCTCACATACTTTCGAGATGCAGGCCCGCGGCGTCGGCGGTGAGCCGCACCACCGTG
The DNA here is from genome assembly GCA_902478605.1 of uncultured Oscillospiraceae bacterium. Taxonomy (GTDB): domain Bacteria; phylum Bacillota; class Clostridia; order Oscillospirales; family Acutalibacteraceae; genus UMGS856. The sequence continues at coordinate 8,977 of CABSLQ010000023.1, read as the reverse complement.
GGCGGGTTATCGCAATTTTCCACGATCAAGGACGCGATGCGGTCCTCCACCTCGCGGCGGATGACGTTACGCAGGTCGCGGGCGCCGCGCTTGCCGCCGTGGGCCTTGGCGGCGAGCACCTGCTGGGCCTCGGGCGTCCAGGAGAAGGTGACCCCGCGGTCGTGCAGCGGCTCCACCAGCTCCTCGAGCATCAGACCCGCAATCCGCTCAAAATCGGCGAGGGAGAGCGGGCGAAAGAACACCACTTCATCCACGCGGCCGATGAACTCGGGCCGCAGGAACTCGGCCAGCGCCTTGAGCGCCCGGTCGCGGGAGCCCTGCTCGTCCGTTTTGCCGAAGCCGAGGATATTCTCGTTGTTCTGGCTGCCGGCGTTGGAGGTCATGACGATGACGGTGTTCTCGAAATTGACCACGCGGCCCTGGGCGTCGGTGACCCGGCCCTCGTCGAGAATCTGGAGCAGAATGTTGAGCACGTCGGGATGGGCCTTTTCTATCTCGTCGAACAGCAGCACCGAATAGGGCTTGCGCCGCACCTTTTCGGTGAGCTGGCCCGCCTCCTCGTACCCGACGTAGCCGGGGGGCGACCCGATGATGCGGGACACCGCGTGTTTTTCCATGAACTCGGACATGTCGAGCCGGATAAGGGTTTCGGGCGTATCGAACAGCTCGGCGGCCAGCACCTTGACCAGCTCGGTCTTGCCGACGCCGGTGGAGCCGACGAAGATGAAGGAAGCGGGGCGGCGGCGGGGGCTGACCTGGACGCGGCTGCGGCGCACCGCGGCGGCGACGAGGGCGACCGCCTCGTCCTGGCCGATGATCTTCTGCTTCATGTGATCCTCGAGGTGGGCGAGCTTGGCCAGCTCGTTCTCCTGGATCTTGGCCGCGGGGATCCCGGTCCACAGCTCGACCACCCGGGCGAGGTCGTCGGCCGTCACCACGCCGTTGTATGCCTCTTCGACGAGGGCGTCCGCCTGTTCCTGCAGGCGGTAGAGCTCGGTGCGCGTCTTGGCCAGCTCTTCAAAATCCAGCTTGTCGTCCGCGACCTGTTCGGCCTCAATGGCCTTGAGATGGGTGACCTCGCGCAGAATGCGGTCGTATTCGTTGGCCGCCTTGTTGCGCAGCGACGCGGCCGCGCACGCCTCGTCGAGCAGGTCGATCGCCTTGTCGGGCAGGTACCGGTCGGTGATGTACCGCTCGGCCAGGCTGACCGCCCGCGGCAGCAGGGCATCGTCTATGTGCACCCCGTGGAACTGCTCGTAATGGGGCTTCAGCCCGCGCAGCATGGTCACCGCCTGTTGGACGGTGGGTTCCTCCACCGTCACCGGCTGGAACCGCCGTTCCAGGGCGGAATCCTTCTCGATATGTTTGCGGTATTCGTTGAAGGTGGTCGCGCCGATGACCTGAATTTCCCCGCGGGAGAGGGCGGGCTTGAGGATATTGGCGGCGGACATGGTGCCCTCGGCCTCGCCGGCGCCGACGAGGTTGTGCACCTCGTCGATGAAGAGGATGATGTTGCCCTTGCGCTTGACCTCGTTCACCAGGCCCTTGATGCGGCTTTCAAACTGGCCGCGGAACTGGGTGCCCGCGACCAGCGCGGTCAGATCGAGCAGGTGCACCTCCTTGTCGAACAGGCGGGCCGGGACATCGTTGTTGGCGATGCGCAGGGCCAGGCCTTCGGCGATGGCGGTTTTGCCGACGCCGGGCTCGCCGATGAGGCAGGGGTTGTTCTTGGTGCGGCGGGAGAGGATCTGCACCACGCGGTAAATCTCGCGGTCGCGGCCGATGACGGGATCGATGTCGCCGCCCCGGGCCTTGAGGGTGAGATTGTCGCAGTACAGGGAAAGATAGCTCGGCTTTTTCCTGGACCGCATGCCGGGGAAGGGCGGCGGGGTATCCTCCTCTTCGTCCTCGTCTTCGTCGTCCTCCTGGGCGGTGCGGTCCCCGAACAGGTTCTGCAGGAAGGGGAAGGTCGGCGCGCCGCCGGGGGAAAAGCCGTCGTCCGCGAGCTCGGTGCTCGTGGGATCCATGGCCATCAGGCCGGCGATCTGCTCGTCCATGTGGGCGGCGTCCTCGTCGGTGAGGCCGAATTTTTCAAACATGTCGTTGACCGGCTTGAGGCCGATTTCACGCGCACAGGTCAGGCAGAAGCCCTCGTTTATCGTCTTATCCCCCTCCATGCGGGTGACGAAAACCACGGCGGGCTTCTTTTTACAGCGTGAACAAACCATAGGATACCTCCAGCTGCCGCCCGCGGGCGGCTCAATCTATGTAAGACTTCACGCCTGCGGCGTGAAGTAAGACTTCGGGCAAAGCCCGAAGTCCTGGAAAAAACATTGCCGTGCCTGGACGGCGCGTCTTTCGTGCTGACGCACGAAACCGCGCTTTTTCTGGGCTGGTTTCTGCGAAAACTAGCGGCGGCCAGCCCCCAGCAACGCGGGACGTCCGATTTCCCTCTTGCGGCGTTCCGCCCCCTTGCGGTGCCCGGCTCTGTCTGCGGCGTCGAGACGCCTTGCCAGTCGCCGACTCGCGGCAAGAGTTCGCGCCGGGGGCGCGAACTCCTGGAAAAAACATTGGTCGGTCGCCGACCGCCCTTTCGCGTATACGCGCGAAACCATGTTTTTTCTGGGGTAGTTCCTGCTTACCCGTTCCCGCCACGGCGCTGACGCGGCGGCAACTCCCGGAAAAACCGCTGGCGCGGTTTTTCTAGGCCAAATCCCGCTTACCCGTTCCCGCACTGCGGGTGCTCGCAGGCGTTGCACCGCCGCAGCGGCGCCAATAGCGGCAGCGATGAAATTAGGCGGAAAGGCGCTGAAAAGTCGGGGCGTGGTACGCGGTGCTTAGTGGGCCATATATGGCCCACTCCCTTGCGGTACCCGGCTCCGGCTTCGGCGGACGCCTTGCCGCTCGCCGACCGCGGCGCCAACCCTTGCTCCCTTCATCGCCCACTGGGCGCGGTCGCAAGCGTTGCGCAGAGTCGGAGCCTTGGCAACGCTTGCGGTGCTATGGCTCCGACGGACTCAGTGCGTGACAGAAAGTCATTTGCCTTCCGCCGGCCGGTCCAGAAAGCGCACCTCTTGCGGTGCCCAAAACCGCCGGTCGCGGCCTTCGCCGCTGGCGGTTTTGACCGCTGCGCCCACGTTTTCTCCCTTCATCCGCCACCGGCGGCGGTCGAAAACGTTGCCTTTCTTCCCCGTCTTTTCTTTGGCGCAACAAAGAAAAGACGGAGTGCGGGCCGCCGCATGGCCGATATAGCCCAGCGGGCGGCCTGCCCGCATATACGCTTCCTCCGCCACCGGGCGCGGTCGGATTTGTTGCCATCAGGAAGCGGCGTCATCCTTCCGGGATTCCTCGTCCCCGCCGGCGGCGCCCCGCGCCCCGCGGGGCGGAAGGGTCTTGCGCACGCCGAGGAACACCCGCATGTAGTTGAAGAAGGCGAACAGCATCAGCAGCGCCACAATGGTGACGAGCAGCACCCGCACCCAGGAATACATATTGGGCAGCAGCACGATGAGCGCCATGGCGCCGTAAAAGACGAAGGTGCACACCTTGCCGTACCAGGAGGCGCCGCGGACCTCGGCGCCGCGCCAGAGGAGCATGAGGCCGCCGATGCTCTGGGCGAGCTCCTTGACGAAGCAGATGACCACCAGCGGAATCAGCTGGGAGAAGCGGGTGGCCAGACAGACGACCACCGCCACCTGGGTGAGCTTGTCGGCCACGGGGTCGAGCAGCTTGCCGAGGTCGGTGATCTGGTTAAACTTGCGGGCGATGATGCCGTCGAGCGAGTCGGTGATGCCCGAGAGGATCAGCACCGCGAAGGACCAGTACATGAGATCCGGGCGCTCCTCCGAGCTGAGCAGGTATAAAACCACGAACACCGGGACCAGCGCGATGCGCAGCAGGGACATGGCGTTCGGGACATTCATTTTCCATTCCAGTCGCATTGTCAAAACCCAAGCCTTTCGACCAAGATACAAATCCTTAGGACAGGGAGAGGGACGCCATCAGCGTATCGACCGCCCTGTCCATGAAGCCGACGACGGGGTTGATGGCGTCGAGGTGCTTGACGAGCAGGGAATTGTCGAGGCTGGCCTGCGAGATGAGGGCGTCGGCGGGGGACGAGAGGGCCACAAAATGGACGATGGTGACCGCGACGAGCACCCAGAGCACGCCCTCCACCACGCCGAGCACGGCGCCGAGGACGCCGTTAATCTGCTTGAGGCCGGGGAGCTTAAAGACCTTGCCAATGACGTGGGCGAGGATCAGCACCACAATCACCAGCAGGATGAAGAGCACGAAGAAGCACACCATGGACAGCAGCAGCACCGCAATGGGGCGCACCACCTTTTCGGAGAGGGTGGCGGCGATTTGGTGCACGTCGCCGGTCAGGGTGCCCTCGAGGGAATCGACGATGGCGTCGGGGGAATCGAGGTTGTAATTGCCCAGGGCGTTGACCACCGACTGGGGCAGCTTATCCATCACGGCGCCGAGGCCTTCCTTGATGGAAGCGGTGTCGGCGGCGGGGATTTGGCCGGCGATCTGGTCGGTGACCGTATCGGCGAGGAAGGCGTCGTAAATGCCGCCGGCGACGACGCTGCTCAGGGAGCCGGCGATCACCAGCGCGAGCAGGCAGCCGACCACCCGCACAATAGATTTGACGAAACCGCGCTTATAGCCGATGAAGATTGCCAGAACAAACAATAGTATGACCGCCACGTCGAGAATATATCCCATGGTCAGCTCCTCCTTGTACCGCGGTGCCGCCGGGCAGCACACGATGTAGTATCTTCATAAATATACCACGATTTGCCACGCTTGACAACTGGAAATCCGCGCATAAAGCGGATAAAATGCTTAAGAAAAAGAAAAAAAGGGCGAAGAAGGGTGTACAAAGGACGAAACGGCGCGCCCGCACCCGGCGGCACCGCGCCGTTTCCGCCCGGCGGGCTTTTTTCCTGCGCTCCGAGCCGCCCCGTGCCGGGCCAACCCCGCTTTGTGCTTGCCGTTCTTCCCTCACTTCCCGCGGCCGCCCGCTACTGCCGCACAGCGCCCTTCCGCCGTCCGGCAAAGCCGCCTGTGCATGGTTTCCCGTCCCGGCGTGCATGCCCCCGTATCCCCCGCCCGCTGTACCGGGCATCCTTTGCCCTGCCGGCACTACGGCACACCCCTGCCCGGCTTATCCCGCCCTGCCCCGCCGAACCAACCTGCTTTGTGCCCGCCGCTCCCCCTCCCCGCGGCCGCCTGAAGGCGGCTTTGAACCGCGGCCGTACAAGCGTACGGCTCTCGACGCGGAGCGGGGAACCCTGATGGTTCCCCCGGCACGACGATTCCGCCGTGTTTCACACCTTCCCTTCCTTCCGATACCTTTTTGACACTCTGAAAAGGACAGCCCCGCGCCAACCGACGCGGGGCTGTCCCCTTCTGCTAACCTATTAACCTACGGCTTATTTGGCCATCCGGAGCTCGCGCAGCTGCGCGGTATGATCCCGGGTGACCACCTCGAGGGCCGTGACCCGCACCTTGAGATCGGCCACGTCGTCCGCCACCTGGTCCAGCTTGGCAAACTTCTCGTTCATGTTCTGCTGCCCCTCGATGAGCAGATCCACCTTTTTCTCGAGCGTAATCAGCTTGACGTTGTCCGCCTTGAGGGCGTCGATATCCCCCTGCATCGTGTCCAGCCGCGCCTCAATCCCCTCGAACCGTTCGTCCATCCCGTCCAGCCGCGCATCGATGCCGTCCAGCCGTTCATCCACTCTGTCCAGCCGCGCATCAATGCCGTCCAGCCGTTCGTCCACTCTGTCCAGCCGCGCATCAATGCCGTCCAGCCGTTCGTCCACTCTGTCCAGCCGCGCATCAATGCCGTCCAGCCGTTCGTCCACTCTGTCCAGCCGCGCATCAATGCCGTCCAGCCGTTCGTCCACTCTGTCCAGCCGCGCGTCGATGCCGTCCAGCCGTTCGTCAATCCCGTCCAGCCGGGTATGAATGGGCTGCATCGCCTGCTGCAGCCGGGAATCCATCAGCTGGCCAATGGCCTCCAGCGTCTCCTTATCGATCAACCTGTCCACCCCCATGTTGTTCAGCATACCATAACCGCCCGCGGTTTGCAAGCGGTGTGCCGCCATTTTCACATCAGCCGAGGGTATAGGCCTGCATGGCGGTCAGGCCCACCACGAGCACCTGGCGGCCGAGCGGGCAGACGAAGAGGCCGTCGGCGGGCACCGCCTGAACGGCGCCGGCCCCGGTGGGATCCATCGCGCGCAGCGCGTCGCCGGTGAGCAGGACATAGCCGTCCTCCCGGGCGGCCATATCGCGGAACTCGCCGTCGAAATCGACGGTATAGGCCGCCGTGCCGTCCTCCTGGACGAGCAGGAAGCGGCCGCCGCCGGTGGCGCCGTATTCGCGGGAGACCACCGCCGCCGAATTTTCGCCGAAGGCGTAACCGAGCAGCTGCTGCCCGCCGTAATCCTTCTGCACCACGGTGCCGGTAGTTTCGTCCGCCATCCAGAGGGCGGTGTCGCCGACTGCGGCGATGCGCCCGTCGCCGAGCACCCCGACCGCGCAGAGCATGACGTCCGCACCGGTGTAGGAGAGGACCGGCGACTCGTCCGCCTGCAGGGTGAACACCTCAAGGGTGGACTGCATGGCGCCGCCGGCGGCGCCGACGCTGATGAGGGCGATGCGGTCGCCCGCGGGGGAAACCGCCGCGTCCACCACATAGGAGGACAGGCTGCGCCGGTAGAGCTCCCGCCCCTTTCGGTCAAAAGCGAGCAGGTCGGCGATGGCGCCCTGGCTGGATTGGGTGATGACGACCGCGGTGCCGTTCCGGCCCACCGCGGCGGATACGATGGCGTTTTCCAGCGTTTTGGACCACACCGTTTTGGAGCGGGTTTCCAGGCTGACCCGGGTACCGCCCGACTCGGCGAGGAGCGCGTAGGCCCCCGCCGTTTTCATCAGGGGAGTGGAATACATGTGGGGCCGGCGCACCAGCTCGCCGCCCCGGTCGTTGAGGACGGTGAAGGCGGTGTCGCTGAGCAGGGCGATGTGATCGCCGAGGGGGGCGATGTGCTGCACGCTGCGGCCCGCCACGTCCACCGGGAAGCCGTCGCCGCCCCCGCCGCCCGACAGCTTGTCTTCGATCCAGACGACAAAGCTCTCGGGCGCCAGATCGTCCCAGTGCTGCCAGAGCAGGAAGCCCCCCACGCCGAGCACCCCGAGCAGCACCAGCCGGGACAGCACCGTCCACACAAGGGAACGCCGCCGGCGGCGTTTGGGCCGGACCTCCTCCAGACGGGGCGCGGCGTCCGGGGCGGGCCGCTGCAGCGGCACCGGATCGGCGGGGCGGGGCTCCTCCGGGCGCGGATCGGCCGGGTGCAGCGCCGCGGGGCGCGGCGTGTCCGCCGGTTTGGGATCCACCTTGCCGTGGGCGGCGTGCGGCCGGATTTTCAGGTCTTTTTTGCGTGCCATGCTCGTCCTCCTGTATGTAAAGCGAAACACCTTCACGAATCGTCGTCGTAATATACCCGTTCGAGGCATAAGCCCTGGGGCGGGGCGGTGGCGCCGGCGGCGGCGCGGTCGCGGCCGGCGAGGATGGCGGGGATGGCGTCCCACGGGATACGTCCGGCCGCCATGTCGAGCAGGGTGCCCGCCATAATGCGCACCATGTTATACAAAAAGCCGTCCGCCTCGACGGTGAAGCGCACCATCTCCCCGTCCCGGTCCACCCGGGCCAGCCGCACGGTGCGCACCGTATCGGTGACGCTGCTGCCTGCGGCCTGGAAGGCGGCGAAATCGTGGGTGCCGACGAAATCCCCGGCCGCCGCGTCCAGGCGCGCCGCATCGAGGGGGCCGCGCCTGTGAAGGGAATAGGCTTGCCAGAAGGGGTTGCGCGCCATGCCGTTCCAGATGTGGTAGACGTAGCGCTTGCCCCGCGCGTCATAGCGGGGATGGAAGCCGGCCGCCGCCTCGTCGCAGCGGTAAACCGCCACATCGGGGGGCAGGTGGGCGTTGAGGGCGGCGCAGAGCTTGTCGCCGCGCAGGGGGGAATCGGTGTCGAGGGCGCAGCAGAACATGGCGGCGTGGACGCCCGCGTCGGTGCGGGAGCAGCCGGTGATGCCGGCGCGCACACCGGTGACGCGTTCCACCGCGTCCTGCAGCACCTGCTGCACGGTGACGCTGCCCCGCTGCACCTGCCAGCCGTGGAAGCGCGTGCCGTCGTAGCGCAGCGTGAGCTTTAAGCGCATTTCTCTCCCCCTCTCCATTTTGAAACGGTTTGCTGTACAAAGCCGCACCATACGCCGCGCATAAGACGCCTGCGAGCGCCCGCGGTGCGGGAACGGGTAAGCAGGATTTGGCCCCGAAAAACCGCGAAGGCGGTTTTTCCGGGAGTTCCGCTGCCGCGGAACTCTGGTTGGCATGCCGTGGTCGAAATTCTTGCGAGCGATAGCGAGCATAAAGAATTTCGGGCAGCGTTTCCGAGCGCCGCCAGTGGCGGAAACAGCGAGGAAAAAGCTGGCGCAGTGGTCAAAACGGCGCGCCGACAGGCGCATCAGCCGTTTTGGGCAACGTTTTCGACCGCCGCCAGTGGCGGATGAAGGGAGAAAACGTGGGCGCAGCGGTCGGCGACTGGCAAGGCGTCTTGACGCCGCAGACAGAGCCGGGTACCGCAAGAGGGCGGAACGCCACAAGAGGAAAGCCCTCATCCATTCGCAGAAAGTCGACCTGCGAGCGCCTGCCGGCGGCAGAGGAAGCGTGTAATGCGGGCAGGCCGCCCGCGGGGGCTGTATGGGGCCCCGCCCTTTTGCTCAGACCAACCCCGAAAAACCGCGAAGGCGGTTTCAGAGTGTCGAAAAAGACCATTCGCAAAAAATAATACACAAAAAGTTTTCGCATTCGCGCCAAGCGAATGCATTCCGCCATTTTTCAAAAGGCGGTGGGGTCAAGGGGCAAAGCCCCTGTCGTCCTCCGCAGAGGACGAAATTTT
>CABSLQ010000022.1 GCA_902478605.1 uncultured Oscillospiraceae bacterium | reverse complement strand
AGCCAATCTTTTCTTTCAGCTCATTGCCAGACGCTATGAAAAGACCTCTACCGTCTTTACCTCCAACAAAACATTCTCCCAGTGGAACGAGGTCTTTGCCGATGTCACCATCGCCTCCGCTATCCTCGACCGTGTCTTGCATCACTGTACGGTCATCAATATTAAGGGCGAATCCTATCGTCTGAAGGAGCGCAAGGAATTCATGCGCCAGAAGCAGCAGATTGTCAACACTCTTTTTGACCAGGGCAATGCCTGATTTTTTACATCTTTTCTCCGCCGCTATCCTACATTATTTCCTCGGCATTTTCTTGCATTTTTAATTCGGCGTTGACAGCAAAGCCCGCTGAAGAAATAAGCAAGTTTTTCGCAGGAACGGGCAAGCGGAACAGATAGCCCATTTGATATACTTTCCTTGATACAAAAAGCGGCTTTTCCCGTATCAATTTGTAAATATGGAGGTTATCAAATGCTTTTGACGGATGAATTGTGTGACAAGCTGTGCGCTGCCGCGAGAGAAAAAAGCCAAGCTCTCGGCATCGACATCAGTTTTGCAATCAGCGATGAAAACGGTCTGCCCCGTGCATATCGTCGATATGGCGAGGCATTGGTGCTGAGCATCACCCTTGTGCCCGGCAAGGCTTATACCGCGGCTGTCACCCAGTGCAAGACGAAAGAAGTCGCCGCTGCTGCTGCGGAAGGGGCTTCTCTGATGGCCATTCAGACGAATGATCCGCGGATCACTCTGGTAGCCGGCGGGTATCCGCTGTTTGTCAGCGGCAAAATTGCCGGCGGCATCGGTGTTGGCGGCGGAACGGAAGAACAGGACTGCGAAATTGCGGAATATGTAGTGTCTGTCTTTGAAAAGCTGGCGGGTTAAATGGATACCCATCTCACGGAAAACATCAGCCCGTTTTGTACCTGCCAAAACCGGAACTGCCCCCTGCACCCTACGAAACACAATAAAGGATGTGCGCCTTGTATCCGCAAAAATCTGCGATTAAAAGAGGTGCCGAACTGTTTTTTTAATCTGGCAGGCCGTGCCGGAACACGGGCAGGCGACTCCTTTGAAGATTTCGCAAAATGGATTATCCGCAGTGAAAATCATCCAACATAGCGCATGGCAGCCGGGACTTTGAATCGTTCGAGAAAGAACGATGAAATAAAAATATCCCGTACAAAGATGAGAAACGCGCTATCCGCAGCACCGATGTTTTTTAAGCAGCAGCTCAAAAGGACAGCCGAAAATGAAAATCACCCCGAAATCCCGCATAAACGCCGGGCTTTCGGGGTTTGTTATACCTAGGGAGATACGGGCGCACGGTAAAATGAACAGCATCGAACCCAAGCCCGCTCCGGCCGCTGCAGGACACGGGGCGCCGGTGTTTTCGATCGCGGGATCGAAAAATTATGGGAGCGGGAAAACAGGGCTAGGTACCTGATCGCGGCAAGCTTGCAGTCCGTCGGAAAATGCCAAGGCTGTGAAAGCAAACGGGCAACCGGCGGGATAAAGCGCTATTGCCGATACAGCTTACGATATTCTGTCGGCAGCATCTGCACTTTTTCCTTAAAGGCCTTTGTAAATTTCCCCTGGGTTTCATAGCCGACCTTTTCGGCAATCATGGCCATGCTGTCGTCCGTTTCCCGCAGCAGCTTCATGGCCTGCTGCATCCGGTACTCCTTCACATAGGCGGCGATAGGCATCCCATAAACCGCCTTGAAAACCGCCTTGAGAGAGGAGGTATTGAGCAGGTACTTTTTGGAGAGTTCTTCGATGGTGAACCGCTTGTCCAGATGCTGCACCAGAAAATTGCGGATCTCCTTTATCAGCTCCGTTTGCCGGGAACCGTACTGCGTCAGTCTCTCTTCGGTACTCGGCTCCAGCTGCAGCAGCTGGAGCAATATTTCCTGGGATTTCAGCTTGCAGTACGGGAGGCGCAGGTACTCCGGCAAATCGTATAAGGGGCCAAAAACGGCGTCGATCGCGCCATTGGACGGAATACCGGCAGGCTTTCCCGGTGCGCAGAATTTTTGATAAAGTATTGCCGCGTCAAAACCGGCTTCCCGCAGAATTTCCGGACAGGAGATTTTTAATTCCTGCAGATCCGCCGTGACGGCAATCCCCTCATAGTATCCCAGGGGGAGAAGCATATGGGAATCCGCGCAGCTGGCCATGGAATGCAGGCACAGATCGCCCGGGCCAAGATAAACCGCCGCGCCGTCCCGCATATTCCAGCCAATCCGCCCCTTTCGGCAATGGTTGATCTCCAGAACGGCATCGAACGCTTTATGATGAAACTGGACCCGCTCCGCCCAATAGCGATGAAAGGATACCGTAATACCGGGGAAAACCCGGAAGACCTCAATCCTCCCTTTTCCCTGCGTCTGCATCGTAAACCGCTGCGTCAGCAGATTGTCGTGGGAATCCAGAGGGGTATGCTTTTCGATTTCAAAGGTACCGTTTGGAATGGCCCGTAAAGATTCCGTAATGCCGGCCGCGTACTCCTCTTTCATATGCCCCTCCTTTCTGCCATCCCGCTTACACAGACGGGCAGGATATTTCCACCATCTTTTCTATAATCCGATGCAGAAGCTGGGCCTGCTCCGTTTCGGCGGCCTTATAGTATACCTCTTTCCCGTCCCGCCGGCTCACTATCAGGCCGCTGTTCTTAAGCTGGCGCAGATGATGGGAAACCGCCGGGCTGGTCATTCCCACGAGAGAGGCTAGGTTGATAACGCACTCCTCACAATGGCAGAGAAGCCAGAAGATCCGAATGCGGCTTCCGTCACACAGCTGCTTGAAAATGTCGGAAACCGTTTGAAAATCTTCTTCCTTCGGCATATGGTCGAATTCCTTTTCGATACGTTGCCCATGGTCGTGAGGCAGCGGCTTGCTTTGCATCGAAATTCCCCCTTTTGGCATATTGTATCACAATTCCGGCGCGCAGGATACCCTACAGGGCAAGGAAGCCGGAAGTTGGCTGGCGTTACCCGGTCAACACGAGTTTCTGGACACATGTGCGCTTCGGGCGGTTCCGTCATAACCGTCCTATTGCACGACAGCCGGGAAATATGTTTCCCGGCTGTCGGCTCAACCTTATCTGTTCAGGAGATCAGCTTTTCCAAAAGCGCCAGCGCCTCTTCCAGCTTGGGGTTTGGCTCATCCGTCTGCAGCCCCTCCCGGACGCAGCTGCGGATATGCGCATGGAGGATTTCCTGATTGGCTTTTTTGAGTATGGCCTGTGTTGCCATAAGTTGGTTGGAAATATCCACACAGTACCGGTCTTCCTCTATCATGCGCAGGACGCCGTCAAGCTGCCCCCGGGCAATTTTAATGGAACGGGCCACATGGGCTTTGTCAGCTTTCATAGGTCTTGATCCCCGTCACGTCGTAACCGGCTTCTGTGACGGCGGCTTTCAGCACATCGTCGCCCACCGATTCCGGTACGCTTACGGTTGCTTTTTTGTCCTCCAGGCTGACGCGGACATCCGAAACACCGGTGATGCCTTCCAGCGCATGGGTCACATGCTTGACGCAATTCTGGCACATCATGCCTTCCACGGATAACTCTTTTTTCATGGGAATACCTCCTATTGTATGGTGGATTGGATTTTGACAACGTCCGTCCTCCTGAGGGACGGGCGCGGGCAGCAAATGGGAAACCGGCGAGGAAGCGGTTTGGGCCCGGGCGGATGATACAGCGGACCCATGTTTCGGCTTAAAGAAGCGCAGGCGCAGGGCGTTGCCGACCACAAAGACGGAGCTGAAACTCATGGCCAGGGCCGCCACCATAGGGCTCATTTTCAGCCCGAACGCGGCATAGAAGCAGCCCGCCGCAATCGGTATGCCGATCACATTATAGCAGAAGGCCCAGAACAGGTTTTCCTTGATATTCCGGATGGTCGCCTTGCTCAGTTCAATGGCCCCGGCCACATCCAGCAGGTCGTTTTTCATCAGCACGATATCCGCCGATTCCATGGCCACGTCGGTGCCGGCGCCAATGGCAATGCCCACATCGGCGCGGGCAAGAGCGGGGGCATCGTTGATGCCGTCGCCCACCATGGCGACCTTCCGGCCCGCTTCCTGTATTTTGCGGATTTCCCGCTCCTTATCCTGAGGCAGCACCTCCGCGATGACCCGATCCACGCCCACCTGTTGGCGGATGGCTTCGGCCGTCTTTTGGTGATCGCCGGTGAGCATGACGACCTCGATCCCCATATGCTTCAGTTCCTGAATGGCTTCCCGGCTGGTGGGCTTTACCACATCTGCCACGGCAATCATACCGATTAGCTTTCCTCCGGCGGCAAAAAACAGGGGCGTTTTGCCCTCCTCGGCCATGCGATCCTGCAGCTCTTCCATAGCGTCATCCGGCACGGAGAAGGCGCGCATCATGTTGCGGTTGCCGGCCAGGCATTCCACGCCGTTTATGACGCCTTTGATCCCCTGGCCGGGAATCTGTTCAAACCCTTCCACCGGGAGAAAGGCGATTTCCCGTCTGCGGGCTTCCTCCACAATCGCGACAGCCAGCGGATGCTCCGACAGGTTCTCCAGAGAGGCAGCCGTCTGGAGCAGCTGCTCCGCCGTTATGCCGTTTTGGCTGATCCAATCGGTGACGACCGGATGGCCCTGTGTAATGGTTCCGGTTTTATCCATCACAACCGTCTGAACGGAATGGGTGGTTTCCAGCGCCTCCGCGGATTTTATCAGAATCCCGTTGGCCGCGCCGCGCCCGGTGCCCACCATGATGGCCGTAGGGGTCGCCAGGCCGAGCGCACAGGGACAAGACACCACCAACACGGAGACGGCGATTGTCAGAGCAAACTCAAAAGTCGCCCCACAGATCAGCCATACAACGGCGGCCACAAGGGCAATGCCGATGACGATGGGCACAAAGACCCCCGCCACCCTGTCGGCCATTTTGGCAATGGGGGCCTTGGAGCTGGTGGCATCGTCCACCAGCCGGATAATCTGCGACAAAGCCGTCTCTTCCCCGACCCGGGTTGCCTGCATTTTGAAATACCCGCTCTTATTCAGGGTCGCACCGATGACCTTATCCCCTGCCTGTTTATCCACCGGAATGCTTTCGCCGGTGATGGCGGATTCATCCACCGAGGCCGTCCCTTCCAGAAGAACCCCGTCAACCGGTACCGATTCTCCGGCCTTGACGATCAGCACGTCGCCTTTTTCGACTTCCTCCGCCGGGATGACACGCTCCGCGCCGTCCCGTATAACCGTAGCGGTTTTGGGAGCCAGATTCAGCAGCTTGTTGATGGCGTCGGATGTCTTTCCTTTCGCGCGGGCCTCAAAAAACTTGCCGAGGGTGATCAGGGTGAGGATGGTGCCGGCCCCTTCAAAATACAGGTCATGGGTAAACTGCTGCACCATAGCCGGATCCCCATGCCCCAATCCGAAGGCGATTTTATAGAGGGCATAGATGCCATAGGCCAGAGAGGCCCCGGTACCCAGTGCAATCAGGGAATCCATATTGGGGGAGCGCTGCAGCAGCGTTTTGAATCCGGTCCGGAAATATTTCGCGTTGATAAAAACCACCGGGAGCACCAGCAAAAACTGGGTCATGGCATATATCATGGCATTTTCGGTGCCAAGGAAAAAGCCCGGCAGCGGCCAGCCCATCATATGCCCCATGGAAATGTAAAACAGCGGGACGGTAAACACAAAAGACCAAATGACCCGGCGCTTCATGGCCTGGTAGGCTTTTTTGGCGCTGTCCGCAGACGCCGTCCGCGATTGGCCGGCGGCCTGCTTGTCCGCTTTATCCTGCCGAGAAGCACCGTAGCCGGCCTTTTCGACCGCCTGTATGATTTGGGTGCTGTTCAACACATCGCTGTCATACTGCACGACCATGCTGTTTTTCAAAAGGTTGACTGCGCACGCCTGTATTCCGGGAAGCGCCGATACGCTTTTTTCCACGCGGGAGGAACAGGCGGCGCAGCTCATACCCGTTATATCATATCTTTCCTGCATAGCTATCCTCTTTTCATACACCCATACGGGGTGGGGGTGTTACTCTTCTATTATAAAGATAAACCTCTGGTTTGTATAGCCCATTCCGCATTTCTTTTTGCCCAATCGGAAGAGATTCCGGAGTTGGATAGTAAAAATTTGCCCAAACAGAAACACTTTTATCCCAAACAGGAACAATCCCATTATAGTGATTGACAGATAGCATATGGATGCATACAATATAAATAAACGATTAAACAATCGTTTAATATAAAACCGTAAGGAGGACATCCCCATGAAGAAAACCTATAAAATCGAAGTGGACTGTGCGAACTGTGCAAACAAGATGGAGGAAGCGGCTCAAAGAACCCCCGGCGTCAAAGACGCTTCCGTGAACTTTATGATGCTCAAGATGACCGTCGAATTTGAGGAAGGCCAGGAACCCGGGGCTGTCATGCAGCAGGTTCGCAGGAGCTGCAAAAAGGTTGACGGTGACTGCGAGGTTTATCTGTAACACATACGATGCGGCTTCGCATGCGGTATCGGGAGGAGAGCGCCATGAGCAGGAAACAGAAAAAGATGCTTGCCCGCATTATACTGGCCGCCGTGCTGCTGGTGGTTTTGTATGGCATTCCGGTAACAGGGTGGCTGCGTTTCGTCCTTTATCTCATCCCCTATCTGATCATCGGGTATGATATTTTAATTAAGGCGGCCAAGGGAATAAAAAACCGGCAGGTTTTTGATGAGAGCTTTTTAATGGCCATTGCGACCATCGGCGCCATTGCCCTGGCCCTATATGAACGGAGCGGCGATTACACGGAAGCCGTTGCGGTTATGCTGTTTTATCAGATCGGGGAATGGTTCCAAAGCTACGCCGTGGGCAAGAGCCGGCGCAACATCAGCGAGCTGATGGACATCCGCCCCGATTATGCGCATGTGGAGCGGGACGGCCGGCTGGAAAAGGTGGATCCGGACGTGGTGGACATCGGCAGCGTTATCGTGGTACAGCCCGGTGAAAAGGTGCCCATCGACGGCATCGTGGTGGAGGGCGCTTCCAGCCTGAACACCAGCGCCCTTACCGGTGAAAGCCTGCCGCGGGATGTAAAAACCGGTGATGAAATCACCAGCGGCTGTATCAACATGACCGGTGTGCTGAAGATTCGGACGACAAAGGCGTTCGGCGAATCCACCGTATCGAAAATCCTGGATCTGGTGGAAAACGCCAGCTCCCGCAAATCCAAATCGGAGGATTTCATCTCCAAATTCGCCAGAGTTTACACGCCGGCGGTTTGTATCGCGGCATTGGCCCTGGCGCTTCTCCCACCCCTTGTCCGCATGCTGGGGATGGGCCTCACAGCGGAATGGGACGTATGGATTTACCGTGCGCTGACCTTCCTGGTGATTAGCTGCCCCTGCGCGCTGGTCATCAGTATCCCCCTATCCTTTTTCGCGGGCATCGGCGGTGCCAGCCGGGCGGGCGTCTTGGTTAAAGGTTCCAACTATCTGGAGACGCTTTCCCAGACCAAGGTGGTGGTCTTTGATAAGACGGGTACCTTGACGCAGGGGGTGTTTGAGGTCAACGGCGTGCATCACAACGAAATGGAAAACGCCAGATTGATCGAATATGCGGCGCTGGCGGAGAGCGCCTCTTCCCATCCCATCAGCAGAAGTCTGCAGCGGGCGTACGGCAGGGAGATTGACCGTTCCCGGGTGACGGATGTACAGGAGATCAGCGGCAACGGCGTAATCGCCAGGGTGGACGGCGTCGAGGTGGCCGCCGGCAACGATAAGCTGATGGAACGGCTGGGTGTCCCGTATGTCAGCTGCCATAGCGTCGGCACCATTATCCATATGGCCATTGGCGGCGAATACGCCGGTCACATCGTGATTTCCGACGTTGTCAAGCCCCATTCCAAGGAGGCCATTGCCGCCCTGAAGGCGGTCGGCGTCCACCGCACCGTTATGCTCACCGGCGACGCGGGGAAGGTGGCCGATCGGGTGGGGAAGGACCTGGGGCTTGACCAGGTTTACAGTGAACTGCTCCCTGCCGACAAGGTGGATAAAGTGGAAGAACTGCTGAAAAGCAAACCGGACAAGGCCAGGCTGGCCTTTGTGGGCGACGGCATCAACGATGCGCCGGTGCTGCGCCGCGCGGATATCGGCATCGCCATGGGGGCCATGGGCTCCGATGCGGCCATTGAGGCGGCGGATGTGGTGCTGATGGACGACGATCCGCTGAAGATTCCCAAAGCCATCAACATCTCCCGCAAATGTCTGCGCATCGTGTACCAGAACATCGTGTTCGCCATCGGTATTAAGCTGATCTGTTTGGCGCTGGGCGCGTTGGGCATCGCCAACATGTGGCTGGCCATCTTCGCGGACGTGGGCGTGATGATCCTCGCTGTCCTCAATGCGATCCGGGCACTGTTCGTCAAAAAGCTGTAAGCCGGTCTCCATATACAGAAACCCCGCAGGGCAGGCAACCGACAGGCGGATCCGGGTGGCGGCCATGGGCAGCCGGGGCCGCAGACGGTTTCTTTGGGTAAATTCCAATGCTTGGATTACAGGGGAATACGCATGCCGGGGCACAGGTTTTAATCCTGTACCCCGGCATTTTGGCGGAACTGGGCACCGCGGACAGCCAGGCCTTTGCCGGCGCTCGATTTCTCTGCACGGTGCTTTGTATTTTATGACAGACGGTGCATACTAAAGCCGAAAGGCGGTGCGCAGGCGATGTCATTGATTGAAATTCGCGATATGGTTAAGATTTATAACCCCGGCGCCAACGAGGTGCGGGCGCTCAACGGGATATCCCTTTCGGTGGAGGAGGGGGAATTCCTCGCCATTATCGGCCAGTCCGGATCGGGCAAATCCACCCTGATGAACATGCTCGGCTGCCTGGACACGCCCACGGCGGGGACCTATTATCTTGACGGGCAGAATGTCGCCACCCTGTCCGAGCGCCGGCTGTCCTATATCCGGAATCATACCATCGGCTTCATTTTTCAGGGGTTTCACCTCATACCCGGGCTGACCGCACTGGAAAATGTCGAACTGCCGCTTATTTATCAGGGGATGGCACGGGAAAAGCGGCGGCACCTTGCCATGGAAAGCCTGGAGCGGGTGGGGCTTGCCGCACGGGTGGGGCACCGGCCCGCCGAAATGTCGGGCGGCCAGCAGCAGCGCGTCGCCATCGCACGCGCCATTGCCATCCGGCCTCCGCTCATTCTGGCGGACGAACCGACCGGCAATCTCGACTCCGGCTCAGGGGAGGAAATCATGGCCATCCTGCAGCAGCTCAACGGCGAGGGACACACCATCGTGCTCATCACCCATGACGGTGCCATTGCGGCCCGGCTTCCCCGCCGTATCCGCATTCACGACGGCCGTATTGCCGGCGGTCCTTCTTAATCGGACGGCGCGGCCTCCTTACAGGCCGGCGCCCGCGCCGGCAAGCCGGGCGCCCAGGTTTTCAAACGCCCGTGCGAAATTGCGATCCGTTTCGCGGCTGAAAAACTCACGCAGACTTTCCACAGCCTTAATCAGCGCGTCGAGCTGCACGGCGTCAAGGCGCTGCGCCACGGCGGTAACCATGCGCTCATGGAACTGCCGGTGGGCTTCTGCCAGTTCCCGGCCTTTTTCGGTCAGGCGGGCGCGGACCACCCGGCGGTCGGCCGGCTCGCGCAGCCGTTCGACATAACCCTTGGCAGCAAGCCGGTTGACGGCGATGGTCATGGTGCTCACGGTCACGTGGGTGGCGGTGGCCAGCTCCGAGACGGTGCGCGGTTCCTGTGCGCCGATGGCTTCGAGGGTGTGCAGCTCGGTCACGGTCACCGCGCTGCGGGTGGCGGCGCGCAGCGACTGCTCCTCCACTTTAAGAATCTCATTAAAGGTATCGACCAGCAATTCATTCAGCATTTGCAGTGTTTTATCCAAATCGGGTGCCTCCTCACAGGCCATAGTCCGCCGTGGCGGCGTACAGCTTTGCATACAGTCCGCCTCTTGCGAGCAGCTCGTCGTGTGTGCCCGTTTCGCGCACGCCGGTGTGATCGATGTACGCGATGCGGTCGGCGTGCCGGATGGTGGACAGCCGGTGTGCGATGATAAGGGTGGTGCGTCCCCTGGCCAGCCGTTCAAACGCCGCCTGGATATGGGCCTCGGTCACGGTGTCCAGGGCAGAAGTGGCTTCGTCCAAAATCAGAATGGGCGGGTTTTTGAGGAATATGCGCGCAATGCTCACCCGCTGCTTCTGGCCGCCGGAGAGCAGCGTGCCCCGTTCCCCCACATAGGTCTGATAGCCGTCCGGCATGGCGAGAATATCCTCGTGGATTTCCGCCTGTTTTGCCGCTTCCACCACGTCTTCGTCGGTTGCATCCAGCCGGCCGTACCGGATATTTTCCATAATCGTGCCCGCGAACAGCAGAACCTCCTGCTGTACGATGCCGACATTGCCGCGCAGCGATGCCAGCGTCACGCTTTGAATATCGCGGCCGTCGATGGTGATGCGGCCCGCTGCCGCTTCATAAAAGCGGGGGATCAGGTGGCACAGCGTGCTTTTGCCGCCGCCCGACGGACCGACCAGCGCCATCGTCTGCCCTGCGGGTATATGCAGTGATACGCCGGTAAGGACATTCACTTCCTCGTCATAGGAGAAGGTGACATCCTCAAACCGGATATCCCCCTTGACATTCTCCAGCGGGGTGGCGCCGGGGCAATCGGTAATATCCGGCTCCACTGCCATGAGGGCACGGAAGCGGCCGAAACCGGCCATGCCAACCGTGAACTGTTCCACGAAATTGGACAGCCGCCGTATGGGCTGCAGGAAGGTGCCGACATACAGCGTAAAGGTCAGCAGATCGATGTAATTGAGCTGGCGGCTCATGATCAGCACGCCGCCCACGGCGATGACCACCACGTTCATGATATTTGTCAGAAAATCCATACCGGTTTGAAAAATGCCCATTTGGCGGTAAAAGTCTTTTTTGGATTCGCGGTAACGGGCATTCCCTTTTTCAAACTTTTGGATTTCATAAGGTTCGTTGACGAAAGCCTTCGCCACCCGCACGCCCGAAATACTCGATTCAATGTCCGCATTGATGCCGGCGGTTCTCTCCTTAACCTGCCGGGACGCCGCCGACATACGCACCCGCCGCCACGCCGTAAAACAGACAATCAGCGGTACGAGCGCGAAAACGATCAAGGCCAGCTTCCACTGAATGGTGAGCAGAATACCGAAAGCACCGAGCAGGGTCACCAGCGAAATAAAGAGATCCTCCGGACCGTGATGGGCCAGCTCCACCACCTCGAACAGATCGTTGACCACGCGGGACATGAGCTGGCCGGTACGGTTTTTATCGAAGAATTTGAAGGGCATCTTCTGCAGATGGATAAACAGATCCTGGCGCATATCCGTTTCCATATAAGCACCGAGCACGTGCCCCCAGTAATTGACAAAATACTGGAAGGCGGCGCGCAGCAGATAGGCGGCGATCAGGGCGCCGATGAGGCCGAAAAACGCGCCGTACGCATTGACGGGCAGCAGCGTCTGCAAGGCGTAGCGCGAGGCGAGCGGAAACAGCAAATCCACCGCCGCGATCAACAGCGCGCAGAGCATGTCGGCGGCAAACAGCTTCCAATACGGACGGTAATAGCGGACAAACCCACGTATCATAGGATCGAGCCTTTCCTTTAGAGATTAGAACGAGCATATCCAGTATACGATACTTTGTCCGATAGTTCAACCAATTTTCGGCGGTTCCCGGCTGAAAGATAGGCGCAAAAAAGGGAACGGCCATGTGCCGTTCCCTTTTTTGCCGTTATCCCACCGACGAAGGCCGCCCCATATCCTCCACCATACGCTGCATCTCTTCAAAGGAGGACACGTCCTGCCGGGCAATGCGTTTCTGTACGTCCGCGGGCAGGGCGTAAAAGTATTCGTAGCAGCTCAGATTTTGATCGAGCAGGTCGGTGAGTCCCAATTGATAGCTTCCTTCCAGCATGGCATACTCCCTTATGACTTCAGCAACAGCTTCTGCACATAGCGGCGCAGTTCCTCTTCCGAATGAAACTGCCGTTCAATGGCCCGCTGATTCACCTGCTCCTGAACCTCTTCAGGAAGCCGGAAAAAGTCGTCATAGCCGTAACGTCCCTGCCCGAAGGCCGTACCGGTTTCGATGGGAACGGCGCCATAAAAACTGTTTTCATACATGGGTCGCGTCCCGCCTTTCCTCTGGCAGAATTTTCTGTTCTGCCGGCGGCGTTTGTTTGTGCCGCCGGTTTTAGTGTGGTTTGCCGGCGGACAAAAATGAGTGGAAATGGGTGGTGGATCACAATACGCTTTGTAAAGCGAATTTTCCACATTTTCCACCGAAATTTCAACAAGTGCTTGCGTTGCCCAAATGAACCACAAGATATAGTGGTTTACACTGCGTATTTTGCATGATCGTGCCATTTGTTGGAAAACAAAGCCGAAAAAAGGCAGCGTGATCGCCCTTTTTCGGCTTACAATCAAGCGATTTTCCGGGTTCTCTGCTTCCAGCGGCGGTACCGTTCGGTTCCCTTTTGCAGCGCCCACACCACCAACATATACAGTACGAGGCTGCCGGCGGCAAGAATCAGGAACAACGGCAGAGAAGTACGCGACAGGGTGCCGATATCGAGCAGCCCGCGCAGCAGATAGACCGCCACGCAGAACAGGGCCACCATGCCGCCCCACAGTACGGCGCGCATTTTGCTCAGCGGCAGGCACACCCGCAGAAGCTGAAACAGCCAGATAAGAGCCGTCAGATAGACGTTCATCGTCGCCATCTCTACGGATGAGATACCGAGCAGCGGCGCAATTTGTGCCACGAGTACGACGTTGAGTACGATGATGGCCGCACAGGGGCACGCCTGCCGCAGCACCGTGGACAGAAAGCGGCCCTTGATCCGCTCGTGGTTCGGTTCAAAGGTGAGGAAGAAAGAGGGGATACCCTCGGCTACCATGCCGATTAGGCTGAGCTGTATGGGGGTGAAGGGATACGGTATCGAAAACACCAGCGTGACAAAGGACAAAAGAAAGGAGAAAATGGTTTTCACCAGGAACAGCACGGCGGTGCGCGAGATGTTGTTGATGACCCGCCGCCCTTCCATCACCACGCTGGGCAGAGAGGAAAAGTTGGAATCGAGCAGCACCAGCTGGGATATCTGCCGGGCCGCGTCACTGCCCGAAGCCATCGCAATGCTGCAGTCGGCGTCCTTGAGCGCCAGCACATCGTTGACGCCGTCGCCGGTCATGGCCACGGTATGGCCGGCGCCCTGCAGCGCATGTACCAGCTGCCGTTTCTGTACCGGGGAAACCCGGCCGAAAATGGTATACTGCTCGGCCGCCTCGCGCAGCGCCTGTTCATCCGGCAGGGTGGAGGCGTCGATATACTTATCCCAGGCGGGCAGGCCCGCCTGCCGTGCAACGCTCGACACGGTCACGGGATTATCCCCGGAAAAGATCTTCAGCTGCACGTCTTCGCGTGCAAAAAAAGCGAGCGTCTCGCGCGCATCGGGACGGATGGGATCCTGCAGCACGACGGCCGCCAGCGGTTCGATGTGTTCGGGCAGCATGCCGTCCACCGATGCCGATGCATGGGCGAGGAGCACCACGCGGCAGCCCTCCTCTTCCCGCTGCCGGACAGCGGCAGGCAAGGCATCGGCAACCGAACGCAGCAGAATTTCGGGGGCACCCAAAAGAACGGTGCCTTTGCCTTCAAAAGTAACCGAGCTCCACTTGCGCGAAGAGGAAAAGGGGGTACGCGCGATCGGCTTCCAATCGGCCTTCTGCGTAAAATACTCCCGCAGGGCCATAAAAGTGGCATTACTGTCCGGCAGCGCGTGCACGAAGGCACCCGCCGCGGCCCCGATATCGAACGGCGGGGCCGCGGTCAGCGGTATGACTTCGGCCACCGTCATCTTCCCCTGGGTGATGGTGCCCGTTTTGTCTAGGCAGAGCATATCCACCCGGGATAGGTTTTCAATGCAGAACAGCTCCTGCACCAACGTGTTTTTCCGCGCCAGCTTAAGAACGCCCACCATCAGCGATACGCTCGTGAGCAGCACCAGCCCTTTGGGAAGCATGCCGAGCAAAGCGGCCGAGGTGGACACCACTGTATCGGCCAGCGTGTGATCGAGAATACAATACGCGTGCAGGAAAAGCAGTACGCCAAGAGGCACAATAAAAAAGCTGGTGAACTTGACAATCTTGTTGAGGGACAGCATCAGATCGGAATGGGATTTTTTATATTGTTTGGCCGCCAGAGCGATCCGGGTGGCATAGTTATCCGCGCCGATATGTTCCACCTGCGCCCGGCAGATGCCGCTGACGGCAAAGCTGCCCGAAAGGAGGGTGTCCCCCGCCCCCTTGCGGATCGGTTCCGCTTCACCGGTGAGCAGGGCCTCGTTAAGCTCGGCTTCTCCCTCCACCACCATGGCATCGGCGCAAACCTGGCCGCCCATGCGCACCACCAGGATATCGTCAAGTACGATGTCTTCCACCGGAATTTGCTGTTCCCGGCCGTCACGGATAACGGTGGCCTTGGGCATCGAAATGAGCGACAGCTTTTCCACCGTGCGCTTGGATCGGATCTCCTGCACGATGCCGATCCCCATATTGGCGAGGATAATAATTAGAAACAGCAGGTTTTCATAAGCGCCGACCAGCGCAATGGCGGCGGCCAGCGCAAAGTTAAACAGATTAAACAGGGTGAGGGTGTTATCGCGTATAATCTGCCCGATCGTTTTGGTGTTGTGCTGGGGCTGTATGTTTTTGAGACCGCGCGCTTCCTGCATGCGTACCTGTTCGGCAGTCAATCCCAACGCGGCGTCGGGATGCAGACGCTCGGGAGGCTCCGGCGTAGTTGTATGTTCCGCCATGCTGCCCATTCCTCCTTTCCAGCGATCTACCGCCTCGTTCTTTATGATTATAGCACAGCCGGTGACAAATATCCCTTAAGAGCGGCTTAATTTTTCCGCTCAAATCGATATAGCCGAAAGGCCCTTGACTTTCCGGCGCACAGGCCCTATACTGACAGCAAACAGAAAGAGACGGGTGATGCGGGTATGAAGGCGCTGATCGCCATAGATTCGTTTAAAGGCAGCTGCACATCAGGGCAGGCCTGCCGCTTTGCAGCCGAAGGACTTCGGCGGGTGTACCCGCAGGCGTCGATAGGATGTCTACCCGTTGCGGACGGCGGCGAGGGAACCGTGGATGCCCTTGTCGCGGCGCGCGGTGGCAGGCAGCTGGTGGTGAGCGCCTGCGATCCGCTGGGCCGCCCGATACAGGCAGCGTGCGGCGTATTGCCCGACGGCGTCGGGGTAATGGAAATGGCGGCGGCTTCGGGGTTGCCGCTGCTGCGGCCGGAGGAACGGAATCCGCTGGTTACCTCCACCTATGGCACCGGCCAGATACTGCGGGCGCTTTTGGACGCGGGATGCCGGGAAATCCTGATCGGGGTGGGCGGTTCCGCCACCAATGACGCCGGGATGGGGATGGCCCAGGCGCTTGGCGCCCGCTTTTTCGATGCAGACGGCAGCGAGCTTGGACCGGGCGGGTTAGAGCTCGGCCGTCTCGAGCGTCTGGACTTTTCCGGTCTGGATCCCCGGCTGCAGGACTGCCGCCTGTGTGTCCTCTGCGATGTGGATAATCCTCTGTGCGGCCCTCACGGAGCAACCATGACCTTTTCCGCGCAGAAAGGGGCTGCGCCTGCACAGCAGGAGCGGTTGGAGGCGGCGTTGTCCCGCTTTGCGGACATCGCCGCCCGCGATTTGGGGAAAGAGGTTCGTGCCTGGCCGGGAGGCGGTGCGGCGGGCGGACTGGGTGCCATGCTTTGCCTGCTCGGCGGCGAAATATGCCCCGGAATCGATGCGGTGCTGGATGCACTTCATTTTGAGCAGCAGCTGGACGGCTGTACGCTGGTCATTACGGGAGAGGGACGGCTCGACGGACAGTCGGCCCATGGAAAGGTGCCGGCCGGCGTTGCCCGCCGTGCCAAACAGGCGGCAGGATTGCCGGTATTCGCACTGGCCGGCGGCATTGGCGACGGCGCGCAGGCCTTGTACGATTGCGGCGTGGACGCCTTTTTATCCATCTGCAGCCGCCCCATGCCGCTGGAGGAATGGCCGTGTCAAGTTTTGTTCGCAAAAAGGGGACCTGTAATATGGGATCAAGCTGCGATATGTAGCGTTGCCTCTATGGATTCCTGGCTAAGGTATGCTCTAGAGACAAACCAATCCTCTGCATACTCCATTAGGTATGTGGTAACCAGTCGGACGTAGGAGTCCTCGTTGGGGAAAATTCCAACTACGCTGGTGCGCCTGCGGATCTCACGATTCAGGCGTTCAATCATGTTGGAGGATGAGACTTTCCTGGCGTCTAGTTTTGAAAATGCATAGAAAGTCAGGGAATCTTCCAAGCCGTTCTCAAGACACTGAACCGCCTTTGGAAAGCGTTTGGCATAGGCGTCTATCACATCATAAGCCCGCTTTCTGGCCAGTTCTGCGGTGGGGGCCAGCCAGATTTCCTTCAGCACGCAGGCGAAAGACTTCTTCTCTCTCTGCGGCACATAGGCCAGGATATTCCGCATAAAATGCACCTTGCAGCGTTGCCAGGAGGCACCGGGGAAGAATTCCTGGATCGCCGCAACCAAGCCGGAGTGAGCATCTGAAATGACCAGCTTAGGCGTGACAAGGCCACGATCTTTCAAGGCCTGAAACAGCACACCATAGGAACTTCTGGATTCCTCGGGCATGGGCTCAACGGCAATGATATCTCTGTGGCCATTTTCATCCACTCCGCATACGATCAGTACTGCCATACTGACAATTCTTCCATCTACACGCACTTTTTCATAGAGCGCATCTACCCACACAACGGGGTACACCGTATTGGACAGAGAGCGATTACGGAATTCGTTGACCTGCTCATTGAGCCCCTTGGTCATCTCACTGACCTGACTTCTGGACAGATTTTCAATACCTAAACTCTGTGCCAATTTCTCCATTTTCCGAGTGGAAACACCCTGTACAAAGGCCTCCTGAACCACCTGAATGAGAGCAGCTTCACTGCGCTTGCGCTGCGTAACAAAGAACGGAATGTACCCTCCCTGCCGTACCTTTGGCACCATGAGGTACATGGTGCCCATACGGGTATCCAGGCGGCGGGGACGGTATCCGCTGCGATAGCCACTTCGGCTGTCTGCACGCTCGCTTTTCTCTGCTCCCAACTGCTGTTCTACCTCGGCCTCCATCAGCTGTGTGCAAAGCCATTCCAGTATACTAAGCATGGGGTCTGGCTGCGCGACACATTGTAGTAGCAATTCTGTGAGATTTGTGGTATCCTTCTTATGAGTCATTAGGAGCTCCCCTTTGTATGGATGATTTTTTAGCTACTTTCATTTTACAGGAGCCCCTAGTGGCTTGTCTATTTCAAATCTCTTTTGCGAACTTTATTATATTCCATCCAGTGCTCTTCTTGGTATGAACAAATGGATACGATCAAAACGCATATAGAATGAAACGGAACCTGAAATACGGTTTACATTTTTGGCGCCTTACAATTATTAAGATGCAGAAAACCGCCCTGCGATATCGCAAGGCGGTTCTTTCCTTCTATTTCTATAAATATTTGTCATACCGCCCAAAGGCTGCTTTTTAAAAAGCAGCGATCCAGCAGATAGTAACGCCTGACAAAAAGACAAGCCGCCTGTTACAATAGGATCGGTTGGAATCCTCGGCGGCCAGCCGGGGGTATCCATCTCATTTTGAAGGTTAACCAAATGACAGTCGTTTTCCCATTGGTTTTACCCATAACCTGCGTATGGGATGGTTCCGTTTCCGAAGGCTGGTTTTTTGAAGGCTGAGTCTCTGAAGGTTCGGTTTGCGAAGGTTCGGTCTGAGAAGGCTGAGTCTCCGAAGGCTGGGTCTCCGAAGGTTCGGTCTGAGAGGGCTGCGTCTCCGAAGGTTGGGGATCTGAAGCTTCGGTCCCGGAAGAGGTTCCCGGGCTTACCGGATCATCCGGCTGCACCGGCTTGCCGGAAGCTTGAACATTAAGTACCAGCATGTCCTCATACGGCACCGTTACATCGAACTTTGCCACTTTGGCCGCTGAACCGCTTACAACCGTCTGGCCGGTGATGGCATTGGTAACCGTATAATTTTTGTAGCCCTTCAGCCCCGTATCCTCAAACGGCATGTAAACGGTCATTTTACCGCTTTTGTCATGCACATTGTAGTTCGGCACAACAAGAATGGCGGTATCTCCCGCATATCGGGCATAAGGCTGAATGGCCTCGCAGCCGGCTACATTTACCTTGCAGATATTGGAATCTCTGTGTATCTCAGGATAATACTCGAATATTTCGGGATTTTCGCGTCTCACACGTATCATGGCTTTTACATCTTCATAGAAGGCCCGATTTTCCGGCTGATTTAATTTATCCCAATCGATTGCAGAAAAATATTGTACTTCAGCCTTTTCATTTGGGAAATTGTTCCATTCCTCACCAATATACCACATCGGTATAAACGGTGCGTATATAGCCTGATATCCTATCGCCAGACGATTCCCGCGCACGACGCTCCCATAATTGTCATGACAGTTAAGGGTATGCACATAATACTGATACCCGCCGCCGTCGCCGATTTCCTGCGAAAATTTGCTGCCAATATTCTCGCCGTTTTTAATAGAATCCACTAAATTGAATTTATCAAGAAAGACAAAGGGAGGATTCAGAATTTCGAGGTTCTCTTTTGTGTACAGCAAATCAAACTGCCCTAAATCGTAAGCCATGCCGCGCTCGTTTTCATGTTCCGCCATCATAAGCAGCTTGCGGCCCTTGGCAAGGAGGCGGCTGCGCACTTCCTCGTGAACCGCGTACCCTGCATAATGCGGTTCCACGTCGTAGCGGAATCCGTCTATGCCGGTTTCTACCGCTATATCCACCAATTCGTTGATATACCATTCTTTAAAGGTTTCGTTTTCCCAGTTAAAGGCCCAGCCGCCCCATTCTTCCTTGCCGGTATACCATTCCGGATGCTCCTGATATAACGGAGCCTCTTTCAGCGTACCCCAGGAGATGACATCCAGTACAATCCGTATATTACGCTTGTGGGCTTCATCGACGAATTTTTTAAACTCTGTCCATCCCTCCTCGTAAGTATCCGTGCCGCTAAGCGATAAGTCTATGGTATGCGGCCCCATATTGCCGTAACCGTTTCCGTTCTCCGGGTTCGGATCGTTTATCGGCGTTATCCACAAGCCGTTGACGCCCATTTCCTGGTAATGATCCAGCATCTTTACAGCTGAAGCAAACGTCCCCTCTGGCGTGCAGGTCCTGAGCCGGACTTCCGTCATTATCAGCGACTGAATCCATTCAGGCGTTCCGAATTCATTCACCTTCACTTCGCTGTCCGGAACGTACTTCGGCATCAAATCAGAATTGTTGATTATCCCGGCCTGAGAAGCGCTGGCCGATGGGAAATGATTTCCCGGAAGAACCATAAGCGCGGCGCTTATGATGGCAACCATAAGAAACGATATTTTTTTCATCATAGGAATTCCCTCCCGTCAGTTAATTTGTGCGGCGTTTGCGTTTCGCCGCAAGCAAAAGAACAGCCAAAGACAAAGGCGGCAGAGCGGCAAGCGGCAATAAGCGCCGGGTGTCGCCGGTATTTACCGAAGGCGGGGTATCCGGAGTGCTGAAATCACCAAGCCCCATTTCATAGATCTGATTCATCAGCCTCTGCAGCTTGTCGTAATTGGTAATGCGTTCCCTCAACTCCCGTGAAAGTTCACAGTAGCGGGCATATACCGCCAATATCTCGTCCGCATTGTCTTTCGTGGCCTTCTCCGGAAGCGCGTCAATGGCATATACAAGGTCGATCCACTGTTCAAACGCATAACTGCCAACCGATTGAATGCTGAGGAGCGTTGCCGAAAAGCTTGCCGTGCTTAGGCCGTCTTCTCCCCACGGGGACAGCGCGAGCAGTACCTCGTCTGTTGCCTTAAGCGCCCCTTGTTTTGCGTACTCCAGCGTACTGGCGGGGATAATGCCGCTGCTAAGCGCCACACCGTCAATTTTAAGGGTAAGCTGATACAGCTCTTCCTCTGTGAGGCAAAGTTCAAACAAAAGGGTTTTTCCTTCTATGGCGCTGTGCTTTAAAGCGTCGCTTTTTATCACAACTCCGCCGCCGGGATATACCCTCAGTTCACCCGCTATGGTGTCCAGCACCAATGCCAGGCAATCCCCATAAAACCCGGCGTAATCATTGTCCAGGCTTCCCATTTGGATAGAAAGCTGGGCGCCGTCCTTACCGGTTTCCTTGGTAATATCGCGAATTTGAAAACGCAGCCCGTCCAGGTTATAGGTCTGCGATGTACCGTCACGCATGTTTCTTACGGCATCTGCCCATATAAGCTTTACGCCTCCGGTTGCCGGGCGTTCAATACGCCGTTTGTCGCCCCACCAGTTAGCGCCGTCCTTTTCAAGCCTTAAGGTGGAGGAGGCCGGATCATACATGGACGCTTCAAAAGACAGCAGCGGCTTTAAAAGCTCGTTATATTTTGCTAGGGCTTCTGTCAGCACAACGGCATTCGTCACCTTGGCCTTTTGAGCGTCAGTCAGCCGGTTATACAGCTTTTCCGCCTCACGCACCGCCGGGCCGCTCAGCTCGTTAACTGTACCTATCGCGTCAATCGCTTCGATCGTTTCGGAAATCATGTCCTCAAATTCCAACGAGTACCAACGGGTCCACGCCTTTTCCAGCGCCTTGTAATTCACGATCTGCTCCTTACGCGCAGGTGACAAAGCCTCATAGGCCGCCTGCGCGGCTTTCAGCGCGTCTTCACTGTCCAGCTTTACAAGGCCGATTCCGTCTATCAGGTCAATGACCTTTTGTGTCTGATTATTCAACCCAACGCCAAGGAAATCCACATCCAGGGTCTGCTTGTCTCCATAGGCCGACAGCAAAACAAACACTTTTGCGGTATTCTCTAACGCAATCAGGTCTTTGCTTATGGTCCCGGTCAGAACCTTCCCGTTTACCGTTATGTTAAGCGCAAAGCTTCCGTCGTCATTCATCTCAAAGCCGACGGCGAACCTCTTTTCCTTCAGATTCGCGTATTTTAAAGCATCATTCTGTATGATAGCAGGACCGTCCTGGCCGGTGACGGTACCGGCAGCCGTGTCAAATATAAGCGTCAGCTTGGCATCGCCGGAACTGGGGCCCCAGCCGCCTACCTCTCCGAAAAACAGGGCAAAGTTTCCGTTGCCGTACAGGTTATCCATCTGCAAGGTCAGGCCGTCCAAATTGACGCTTCTGCCAAAGCCCTCGCGCACGTCGGTGCCCGCGTCGGTGTAATGATACCGCAAGCCGGAGCCTCCGGGGAGATCGGTAAGCGTCATCCAATTTTTCCATCCGTTCTGCAGGGCATCCTGTATACCCTGATTCCCGGTATTGGAGGAAAGCAGGGCATTGGCCTTATTCATGGGAATGAGCCACGCGTCGGCCTCCGCCGTAAGGCGGGCGTATTCTGCCTCGGCGGCCGTAAGTGCATCGTAATTGTCTACCTGGGATTTTTCGTCCTCCGGCGCCAGGTTGTAAAGCCGGCGGGCGCGGCGTATGGCGCTGCCGTCCTCCAGCCGCACATCCTCCACAGCGCCTATGGCCTCTATGGCTGCCATAACCTCCGCGGCTTCCACAATCTTTTCAACGTGCCGGAATCCCAGATAATCCACCTGGCCGGTAGAGCCCCATCCGGAAATCGCGACATATGCGCTTTTCGGATCAAAATCCGTTGCCTTGGAAATAACCTCTGCGGGAATCGTGCCTGTGGGAATCGCGGCTCTTGCCATGGCGCCGCCAACGAAAACCTTTAACAGATAATCGCCATCTTCCTGTTTTTCAAATTGAAAGGCAAATCGTTTCCCGGCGAGCTGAGCGTAGCGTAACAGCTCGCTTGACAGGATAGGCGTAGGCGTTCCAGGACCATCGTTTTGGGGGTCATTATACGCGGTGATGGTTCCGGCTGACGGATCCAGCACCAGCACCAGGGACTTACAGCCTGTGGAATAATCGGGGCCATTATTATTGTCTTTAGGCCCCATAAAGAGCGCCATTTTCCCGTTTCCCTGGGCGGAATACAAATTGTCGAACTGCAATAACAGCCCGTCCAAGGCCATTTCCGCCTTTACGCCGTCACGAACGCCCGCATTTCCTTGCAGGAACTCATACCGCAGGCCGCCGGACGGAATATCCGTAACCCGAAGAAGATCCGGCCATTTGTTTGCATTGATGGTATTGGCCATTTCCACAGGTGTCAGTTCCTCGTCGGCCGTCTGGGAAAGCGCGGCATAGGCGGCTTCGGCGTCTGTCAGCTTCTTCAGAAGATCAGCGGGTACCTGCTTTTGTTCCGACGGCAGCCCGATGTCATAAAGCCGGCATGCCAGGCGTATGGCGCTGCCGTCGGCCAGCGTCACCTCACCTATGGCGTTTATGGCAGCAGTAACTGCATCAAGATCCCATTCGGATGAGTTATTGTATATGCCGTTAAGCACATACGAGGCATTGTGCTCGCCGCCTGCATTAGGCGTCACAATAGTAGCCGATACGTAAACGCTTGTGGTATCGGTAAGCGCATTGGCGGCGCCCAGGATGGTTTTGGGCAGCGTCCCGTGCCTCACTTGCGAGCCCACCGTAATCTCCACGTCGTAATTGCCGTCAGCAGCCGCCTCAAAGGCAATCCTTATGGGCTTACCCGCCAATTGGGCAGGAGAAAGCGAGTCATCTTCTACAATAATATGCGAAGTATTGTTGCCCGCCTTGGCCAAAAGCCGGTTTCCTTCCTTATCAAATGTGACGGTTAGGTTGGCAGGATGCGCATCAACGTCAGGCCAAGTATCCCAAGTGTCGGGCAATGATGAACCGCCGATAACGAAAGCCGGTACGCCTATATCGGCGCCTTTGGCAATAGGCCGGTTATACTGGCTCATTTCTATAACGAGCCCCGCCAGATCCAAGGGAGACTTTGTGCCGGCACGCATGTCCTGCGCACCGCCTATCCACTTGAGCTTTAAGCCGTCGGAAAGGACTTCCCACTGAAACTTTTCAGGCCAATTGTTGGGCAAAGTCATATTGTCTCCCTGCGGTACCACCCGGCGCTCATTCTCGGGCCATGGGAAGCACGGGCCGATCGCTTTCAGTTCTACCGACATGGTCTGCCACTGACCGCCCTCATTCGCCTGCGTCCCCGCAGGCGCTAACGCCACAAGAACATTTTCCGGGTCGCTTATTCCTGTAAAGTAGCTGTCCGCTATCCAAACCTCAGCCACCTTTGCATTCTCAACCGCTATCTCTGCCCGATAACTGCCGCTCTCCTTATGCAGGGAAATCAGAAAAGGCTTGCCTGTTATGGCATCGTACTTTAATGCCGCCTGTTCCGTACAAAGGGCGTTTTTATCTGCGCCTGCTTTCGCATACAGGCTGCCTGTACTGGGTTCAAGAATAAGCGCAAAGGGGGCATTACCATACTGCACCGACCAGTTACTTGTGCTTGTGATAACAAAAGCAAGGCTGCAATAAGTGCCACCATCTTTCATGACAAGGTTATTAAGCTTCATGGTAAGCCCGTCCAGTGGAAAGGCCTTTGCGGCAACGTCTACGATATCCGGATTGGTATCTTTCCAATCCAGCTTTATACCGCCGCCGGACAAATCGGTCGTAGTAAGGTTGCCCGACCATTGATTTGTCAGCATGGTATCCTCCGCGCGGGGGATATACCAATTTTCCCCGGGGGTGTCCCCGGCCTCCGCCACAGCGCCCCTTTGCAGGCCCAGCGGAACATAGCAGAGCGCCATGGCCACAGTCAAAAGTGCTGTCAGGCATCGCTTCAATACATTTTGGACTTTTGCGGTTTTCATACCAATACCTCCATTTTTATAAGTTCGGAAAACAAAACTCACAAAAACACCCTTCTGACGCCCTATTTAGAGCCTCAATGCGTACCAATAGAAGTCAATTTGTCTTCGAGCATATCCTGCTTTTCCTGCTCTCGGATATATTTCTTAATGGTTGCCTCATTCAGTCCAACGGTACTCACGTAATACCCGGTTGCCCAGAAGTGCCTGTTGCCGAACTTGTACTTCAGATTCCCGTGTTTTTCAAAGATCATCATTGCCGATTTTCCTTTCAAGTACCCCATAAAGCTGGAGACACAATATTTCGGCGGTATCGACAACAACAGATGCACATGGTCGGGCATCATATGCCCCTCCAATATCTCCACACCCTTCCATTTGCACAAATCCCGAATATACTGCTGTATATCCACTCGTAATTGGTTGTAGATGATCTTTCTTCGATACTTCGGACTGAACACGATGTGGTACTTGCATACCCATTTTGAATGTGCTAAACTTTGTGCCATAGAGCAACACCTTTCCTTCTTTTTTGACGGCTTGAACATCGTCATTATACCAGGAAAGGTGTTGCTCTTGCTTAAGCCCACAATCCCACCCGCCTAGCGGGCGGCTTTTTGTAGGGGCCACCGCTTCGCGCTGTCCCCTACATACTTAAGCATAGTGAGAATACAATGGCTTGCCGCGCCAGGACGGCGGGCATGGAACATGTTTATATAATTTTAATCAGTTCACCGTCTCCCGGCATCAGCGTCAGCGTAAAGCGGTCTTCTGTTCCGGTGATGGGATTGAGCTGGTACCACTCGCCGGTGGTTTTGTCCATGACGAATATCCTTTTGGACGCCGCCACGGTTATTTCCAGCCGGTTTGTTTCGGTAAAGCTTTTGTTGGCAAGCAGTATTTCCTTTTCGTATAAAGCAAGCGTGACTCCCGCCGTTGTTTCGATGTCCCGGACATCCCCGTCTGGTTCATAATACTTGACACAGGCATTTTCCTCTCTGCCGATATGGCAGGTCTCTTGGGGCGTTCTTCCCGCCAGATACGAGCCAAGGGTTTGCAGTTCTTGATTGATACGTGAAATTTCATAATAATGGCGGGTAGGGGAGCCGTCCGCATTGACAATGCTGTTGGAATATTTCCAAAAGCTTTCATCGGATTCCGGAAGCCCTTCCGGCAGCCCGTATGTGAAATAGGAGATTTTCGCGCTGCCGTAGGCAAGGCTTTGAAAAACCTCCCACCGTATTTCCGCTTCGTTTACATTCCGGTAAACGCCATGCTCAACCGTTAGAATAATGATCATAAACGGAATGCCGGTTTTTTTGGAAATGTCACGCATCGTTTCTATATTGTCAAAAAAGCCGGCTCTCTCTTCGATTTCCGCCGTTGTTATGCGCGTTTGGTTTTCAGATCCCTCTGTCTTTTCATGGGAGGGCAAGGCCATTCTTCGTTCCTGGAAATGATAATGATCGTAGCTCAGCATTTGGGGTCTCACGGTTTTTATGAAATTTTCCAGGTGGGATTGGTAGCTTTCAGAGCCCAGCCCCTCAAGCGTCGCATAATTCGGCAGGAGGTTCACATACGCCAGCTTAGATGGATCCAATTTTTCAAGGATTTCCCGCACATGCCCCAGGTCGTCAAAGGCCTTTTCCGACGGTTCATCCATAATGTAATAGCCGTAAACGTTGGTGCAGCCCTTGTACTCGTCAACCGCGTCGCGCAGCAGCTTTTCCCTCTGCACAGAATCCTTAACCGCTTCTATAATGCGTGGATCGCAGACCAAAACCTCCAGCCCTTCGGCACGGCACCATTCGATAATCCTTTTGTTTTCTTCGGGAGACCTGTCTGCGATAACCTGTGTAAAACCCGCTTCCTTCATCCTTCTGAGGGCCGCTTCGTCCATGACCGCGGGATTATACCAGTACGTAATGGGGTACTTTTGTTTCAGCATGAATAACCATTTCCTTTCGTTTATCTGCTGTATGGTGCTTTTTGCAGCCGAAATTTAACCGTTTTACTTGCCGGCCGCATGGGATAACTTATTGGATAAGCCGGAACCGAAGAACGGCCGTCCCGTGTCCTCTATCCTTACAGCGTATTGGTAAAGCTATGCCGGCCTCTGCCCACCGTGCAGGTATGCTGTCCAAGCGTAATGACCGCCCTGTTGGGTACCTCAAACTCATAGGTCACGGTATCTCCCGTAATCTCCCATTTTGAGAACAGCCGGCCGTATTTTGTCTCAATACTGGCCTGTGCCTGTCCCAACCGTCTGTCCGGTAACGGCTTTAGCATTACATTTTCAAAACCGGGGGCGGCTTCATCGGTCTGTATCCCGCATACCGCGCCGTACATCCAATCCGCCACAGCGCCATAGGCGTAATGGTTAAAGGAATTCATATCGGCCCGCCAAAAGCTGCCGTCCTCCCTGATCCCATCCCAATGCTCCCAAACGGTAGTCGCCCCTTTGTTTACCGCATACAGCCAGGACGGGAATTCCTCCTGAAGCAGCAGGCTGTACGCCGTCTCCGCATAGCCGTTCTGCGAGAGGGCGTGCAGCAGGTACGGCGTCCCTACGAAGCCGGTTGTCAGCCTGTTCCCGTTATCTGTAATCAGCCTGGCAAGATTTTCGGCAATATCCCTTTTGTATTCCCCGCACAGGTCAAAATACAGCGCCAGGGAGTGCGCGGTCTGGGTGTTGGAAACCAACCGGCCGTCCTTGATAAAGTTCTCGCGAAAGGCCGCCGCAACCTGCTCATACAGCGTTTCATACGCCGCCATCGTTTTCCCCAGCACCTGTCCGGCCTTCACCAGCAGCTTCGTGGAATGGGCAAAATAGGCCGTCGCGATCAGATCCTTACGGGTTTCGGCCTTTTCCAGGCTCAGGTGGTCACCGTATTGGTGGCCGGTATTCCACAGGAATTCATCGCCGCCCTGTGCGTGGATATAGTCCACCCATTTTTTCATACAGGCAAACTGGTCAGCCAATATCCCCTTATCGCCATAGGTCAAATACATCTGCCACGGGCAAATGACCGCCGCATCGCCCCAGGCCGAGGAGGAGGCCTCGTTGTGTCCCAGCACATTGGGGATAACCGCCGGAATGCCGCCGTCGTCAAACTGCTCCAGCGCCATATCGGTCAGCCATTTGGCAAAAAAGTGCCGCACATCATAGTTATAAGACGCCGCGCGCGCAAACACCTGCGCGTCGCCCGTCCATCCCAGCCGTTCATCCCGCTGGGGGCAGTCGGTGGGTACATCCAGAAAATTGTCCCTTTGTCCCCACACAATATTGCTGAACAATTGGTTCACCTTCGCGTTTGCGCAGGAAAAATACCCGGTCCGCTTCATGTCCGAATGGACAACGATCGCTTTAAAATCATCCGGATCGACCGGATCCGTCCAACGATCCAGCCGTACATAACGGAATCCCTGGAAGGTAAAATGCGGCTTGTATTCGGCAGGTTCCCCGTTTGCCACATAGGTTATTTTCTGTCTTGCCGTGCGCAGGTTCTCGGTATAAAAGCAGCCGTTGGCGTCCAGCGTCTCGGCATGGGACAGTTCCAGCACGGTTCCCTTCGGGGCTTTTGTCTTAAAGGCCACATAGCCTGTCAAATTCTGTCCGAAATCGATCACCGTTTCCCCTTTCGGGGTGGTCAGCAACTCCTTTGGCTGGATTTCTTCGATCTCGCAAACTTCATCCCCCTGCTGCGGAACCAGGATATCCTTCGGATAATCGCACACAACAGCAGGCAGCCATACGGTTGGCACAAGGTTCGCGTCATAGGTCTCGCCGTGATAAATTTCAGAAAACAAAATAGGGGATTTTGCGGTCAAAAAGCTTTCGTCGCTGTATATCGTTTCCTCCGTACCATCTGCAAAAACGGTATGTAAGGCGCAGATGATCGCCGGCACGGGATAGGGATAGGGTTCAACAAGCGACGGATTCCATCCAAGCTCGCCGAAGCACCAGCCCTTGCCAAGCGTGATTTCCAGCGTATTCTCGCACTCCATCAAATCGGTCACAGCATATTCCTGAAACTGTACCCGGCTGCCATAAGCAGTCCAGCCCGGCGCCAGAACAAACGAGCCGACGCGCCGGCCGTTCAGTTTGGCCTCGTACACGCCCAGCGCCGAAATGTACAGCCTGCTGTCCTTTACTTTTTTCGACACCGGAAAGGCTTTCTGAAAGACAGGGCAGGCCTCGCCCAAACTTATCGGGGATCTTATCCAATTCGCGTGTTTAATCACAATAGCCTCTCCTCAACTTATACATTTGATAAACCAGACTGAGCAATACTTTTTACAAAAAAGCGCTGGCAAACCGCAAACAAGCAAAACAGGGGGATAATCATGAATAAGACCCCTGCACATCGTGCATAAAAGGTAGCCGTGGCATGGGTACCGGTTCCGACCCTAACGGCAATATCTGTCCATACATTCGCAAACACCTTTGTATCCATAAGATAAAGCGAAGTGTAATGGGTATCCGACCACTGCCAACAGAACGAAAACAGGAATACCGTTATCATAATAACCCGTGCATTCGGCAGCATGACGCGGGAAAATGTCGTCCAAACACCAGCCCCGTCAATAAGGGCCGCCTCCTCTATGCTGTTGGGAATGGACATAAAATTATCGCGCATTAAATAAATATACAGCCCCTGCTTCAGTCCCAGGCAGGTAAGAGCCAAAATATAAAGCGGTATAAAGGTATCG
The DNA here is from genome assembly GCA_902478605.1 of uncultured Oscillospiraceae bacterium. Classification (GTDB taxonomy): domain Bacteria; phylum Bacillota; class Clostridia; order Oscillospirales; family Acutalibacteraceae; genus UMGS856. The sequence continues at coordinate 13,685 of CABSLQ010000022.1, read as the reverse complement.
ACAAGATGCATGTTGGAAAAGCTCTGATACTGCGCAATGCTGATGGTTTGTATAGGCACCAGCATCAGTATGATTACAAAGGCAAACAGCACGTTTCTCCCTGCAAAACGAAACCGCGCAAAGCCGTAGCCTACAAGAGTACAGGAGGCCGTTTGAAGCACAGCGACTGTAAAGGATAAAAGGACGGTATTTATGAAAGACGAAGGCAAGCTAATACAGCTTAAGGCGTGTTTCCAATAATACAGAGACGGGCTGCTTGGAATGGATTGAACCGTATTGTCAAATACATCATTCGGGGACATAAACGAAAACAGAAGCTTTCCGATTAACGGCTTACATATAATAAAACCCAACCCAAATATGATCACAAACCGGACAAGCTTAAAAAGCAGGTTTGGTATAAGCCTTTTCGGATCAAGCCGAAATTGTCCGCCTGTCGCATACGAAGTTATTTTCATTGAGCAATTCCCCTAACCATATAACTATTCCGGCCTCACAACGATTTTTTTTACAATCAAAAGCGCCAGTACGATTATCACGCCAAGGCAGAGCAAATAAAAAACGCTCATGGCTCCGGCCAAGGAATACTGGCTTTGGGCAAAGGCCAGTATGTCAATGTATTTAAACACTTGGCTTTTCATTGTCCTGTCCGCTATCGAATAGATCAGGTTCATCACAATGATGGGGCTGATCATCGGGAATGTGATCTTCCAGAACAATTCCCATTTGCTGCAGCCTTCAATCTCGGCCGCCTCATACAAGGACGGCGAAATATTTTGCAGACCCGCTAAAAATATAAAGATTTGCAGCCCGCTGGAACTGGTTATATTATAAATTCCGGCTATCGCATTGGAAATAACCTTGATAAGCGGTTCCGGAAAATACAGCGCCGAAAGCATTCCGGTAATCTCCGTCAGATTGGAGAGGTCTGCCGCTGCGCCGGCGTCAATGCCGCTTCCCAGCACAGCCATGGCGTTGTCTCCATCAATCACACTCATAAAACCGGTGGCCATAATAACTGGGTAGAAAAATACCAATCTGGCCAGCCATCTGCCGGCAAATTGTTGATTTAACAGCGTTGCAATAAACAGGCTGTATATCAAAATTACCGGAATATCGCTCAGCAAGCCTAAAAGGTCTTCAATCAGCATACGGGTAAACTGCGGATCTACCGTCAAAGCATCCTTGTAAAATGCAAAACCCTTTAAATTCAGTACAGCCCCCGTTGCAGGTTCAATCTCACTGATCGAATACATAAATGTCTGAACGATATTCGGGATGAAAATAACCGCTAAGCCTATCAGAAAAGGGGAAACAAACAGATACCCAAAGCGCGCCTTTTTTGCTGCCACCGTATTTTTTATCTTCTTTCCATTTTGCAAATTGCGCATATCCATCGCCATGCGATACAAAATCCGGCAGACCGACGCCCTGTGGCCATCTGCACGCTTGATTAAAGTATCGTTCCTTTCCGTATATTTTCTCACGACGTTCCCTTAAGAGAACGTCGCAAAGCTCTTGGCCGGAACATGGGTGCTGTTGATCACGGCCGCCTCGTTCCCATAATTGACATACACCGTATATCCTCCCTCATAGGTCGTACAAAATAGGGTCTCGGACAGCTTTTCATGCGCTATCATTATCCTGTTCAGCGTTGCACGGCGGAGCGCGTCGGTATCTCTCAAATGCTGTACAAAGGCGTCCATCTGTGTCTTATCACTTACAGAGAACAGCTTCGCCTGCCATTCGGTATAGTTCAGCAGAGAATCCTCCCTTGTTATAAAGACCGCATAGGGCGCTGCGCCATACTCTACCGAACGCAAATAGGATTCCCGGCTGTTCTTAGCCAGATTTTCGGCGCCTCCCGCATAAGGGATACTGCCATGCACCACCATTTGAAAAAACGGGATGGTTTCATCCTCTGACAGCAGCTGCGAGTTATAAAGCGGTGCATTCAGCAGCCCGGATGCATAAGGGAGGATATAAGCGTTTCCATAATCAAACATCATAGCGGCACTGTCCTTTACCCCGTCCAATGCGCCGCTCAATAATTTTCTGCTTTCTGTGCGATCAATACTCCGCTGGGGTGAATAATCTCCCCCCAAATATAATCCGGACAAGCCATATGAAAGGCCCGGCAAAGGCGTATCGCCAAATGACTTTTTCAGGCTTTGCAAAAAAGTGGCCGTATAATCGGAGAAACGCGCAGGTGAAATCAAATTCCCCGCATTCCCGTCCCTTGCCCCTTGGCCGGTTACAAAATCCGTTTCCTCCAACTGAGCCAGCTTTCGGTTGATTTTTCTGGCAGTATCTCTTGACGGTTTAAATCCATTGCCAGTGTCATAAGCGAACTGTAAATCCGCATCCAGATACAGCCCGCCGCCGCTTTCACGAAGTATTTCGGAAAGCCTTTTCAGCTCCGCAGCCGTTCCGACCTTGCGGTCGATATCAAACACCGTATAGGCGCTGTTATTCATCCCAGAGGGACCGTATCCGCGCAAACGCACCGTGATACCGCGGATTCCCTCTTTCCGCAGTTGATCGACAGAGGAGATGATCTCAGAAACTGTGGAAAGGACGGTTTTCTTCGTATAAGGAATCCCGAGTACAGAAGCATCTTCTGTTATCATACAAAGATAATCCAAATAGACCGGCGGCTCTGCCGGCGGCTGTACCGCCATCCCTTTTGTCTCCTGTAAATATTCCCTGTAAAGCTGCGCCATGTCCGTATAGCTGGCTTTACCGGTATCCAGCAGGCAGTACCGCACGCGCGGCGAACTGGCAATACGCTTATTGGCAAACAGATTGTACTGTTCTATCCCCGCATCACTAAAGCTGCCGCTGGTGTCAACGCTTCTTAAAACAAAGGATGTATAGATGTGATTCAGCGGTGTAACATCACCGGATGAGTAGGCTTTCAGCACAGCCGTTTCCGCCGCATCCTCGACAATTGTAAAGAGGCCGCCTGCTTTCCGCTGTATACCGTAAACAGGCAATACCAGCGGCTTCCCCATACCGGAGGCTGTCGCCTGATTGGTGGCTATATCGTCCCCATAAAACGGCTTGGAGAACTCTATGTTGTTTTTGTCCTTTAAATGGATCATGGCTCCCGCTCCATCGGGAATTACAAAGGCGCTGTCGGTTCCGTCGGCAAAGGCTGCAAAATATTCCAGCAGATCGACAGAATGCAGCTTAAATTTATCAGAGGCCTCCTCTATCCGATCCGAGAGAATGGATGCAGTAAAGCCGTCCTGGGTCAGCCGGTACTCCACCGGTATCAGGAACCCGGCCGAGGTATCGGATTTTATATTCTCCAGCTTTAGCGATGCCAGCATGGCCGCATATTCTTCTTGCGTATAACCAACCTGTTGCAGATCAAAAATAAGATCTTCTTTATCCGTGTCAGACAGTACATCACTTAAAATATACAGCGATCTTTCAGCCAGCACAGGATACTGCTTCAGCTTTTCCGCATAGTCCTCCGGTTTATCTTCAGCCGAATACAGAACATACGCCCGTTCCATACGCCTCCTTAAGGCATTGCTTGTAAAACGGTTCAAAATCTCTTCAAAGGTTTCTTCGGAAAATAACGCCGGCAGCAACTGACCGGCCACTCCCATGCTGTAATAGACACGGATGGCGTTCCCGTCCGTTTTTACGGTAAAACTCATATTTTGGACGCTGTCTGTATCCGAATACATATATAGCTCATTCGTTTGTTCTGCGTAATAACAGACTGTGATTTCCGACAGCAGACGGGAGGAGGTCTCCTCTGATATAATATCCGGCAAAGCAGCGGGCACCGAGTCATAGATCTGCCCGCTTTTTTTGTTTTTTACCGTAAAGTGGGTCGTTTCTGCATCCAACTCGAGATAGACGCTACCGTTTTCCAGCACAGCGATACCGCTCTCAACCAGATCCCATGTATCATCGTCTTCTGAAGGATTCACAGCCATAGGCGTATAGCTGTCGCTTTTGTGTGCACAGCCTCCGAACAGCAAGGATATCGCGCATAAAACGGCCATCACTTTCTTTGTTTTCATTTGTATCCTCCGATTTGAACACTAAAATTTGGAATACGAGCGGAAAGTGATCTCTGTATAAGAATTGTAGATAAACAGATATACCTCCTGAATAATGTGTATCAGCAAAAGCAGGATAAAGATGATCAGGCAAATCCCCACAAGAATGAGCAGCACAGACAGCACAGACTTTGACAGGGAATAATCGTGAGTGACCATCAGCCCCAAAAACAGAAGTGCAAAAACCCATATCATGATCACGGTGTCTGCAAACTGATAAAAAACAAACTCATCTGCCGTTAAAAAGTGTGACGCCAGAAACATCGGTATGCTCAGCAGGACATACGGTTTCAGCGCGTAGCAGGTCGCTATCACAATATCCTTTAGAGTACCCTTGCCGTCCATCAGTGTCGTGATGCACCAGTTGGCGATGACCCAAAAGCATAACGGCAGAAAAATCAGGGCAACGCCATATAAACACATTGACCTCTGAGGCTGTGGTGCCTGTTGTAATATATCCGCTGTATTGCAGGCGGATGGCATAGAACAGAAAGAACAGCACGGCTATCAGCAGGGCGGACTTCATATTTCCGCGCTTCTCTCTCTTTAAATCCCAAAAGCCGTCAAACGGGTGAAACATAACATGGGTGCCGTAACGGTAGCCCTTTCCAGTCTCTGTATTTTGCAGTTTTGTGAGAAAAGAAACACGCCGAAGCAGCTTGACTGCGACCGCCAGCACGGCTCCCAGTGCGCCAATCACCAATATGACCCATATAAAATTGTTGCGGACAAAATCAGAGCGCCATTTCCCGAACGCATCCGCATACAGCCCATACTCCCGCACAGACAAAAGACGGTTCATGGCCTGCCCATATTCGCCGTTTTGCAGATCGATCTGTGCAAGCCCTGTCACAGCAGGCACATAGCCGGAGGCCGCCAGTCCAACCTGGTTCCAAAAAGCAGCGGCTTCCTCGTATCGTCCCTCGCCGTACGCCTGGACAGCCTCCCGTATCTCCGCCCCAAAATCTGTTTCCCGGAACACGGTAACCGTTCCACGGCTGCGGTCGACGGCTAAAAGCCGATGCCGGTTATATTGTGTGTCCTTCATAAACTCTATGGCATGAATATTGCTGAACGTTCCTTTCTGCACGCCATTTTTTCCGAACGCATAAAGCATCTGTCCTTCTTCGGTATAGCAATATATACGGCCCTGCTTGGAGTCGGCTGTATAGTGCAATCCGCTGTCCGGCTCTCCCAGCGCAATATCCGAAAAGCACGGCGCATAATCCTTCTCATTCCGATACCTTTCGTCGGCAAAATACCCCCTGTTTTTCCGAATATTTTCTCCGCTGCTGTTCAGCTTCCCCACTGGCACCATGCTTGATGTCTGTGAGGTAACATACAAAAAACCGTCTGCATCCCTGACAACAGAATCGTACTCGGTCGGCACAAAGCTTTGTAACCGCTCCCTTTGTTCCTTTGTATAAAAATGGCGCCACATCCTTTCAATCAGGCTGAACTCCACCCGCGGGGCGCCCATGAAGCCGATGAACCTTCCCGTCTCATCCAACCAAACAATTCCCTGGTTGATTCCTTTGGCTATCACATAGATACCGCCGGAATTATCAAGCGTCAGCCGCGTTGGCTCAAAAGCGACCTCCGTATCCAGCATCGGAATGTCCGGCGCCTCAACCATTCTCTGCGGCACAAAATCTCCCGCAGCATCAAAAACAACGATCCGGTTGTTTCCAGTATCCGAAACATACAGCGTTTTGCCGTCGGAATATACCCCCTGCGGCTTGTTCAGCGACTCTGTCCTTCCTTCAAAGGCAAAATCCGATATCTCGGTTACCCGTTCAAATCCTGTATCCGTCACAACAATACGGTTGTTTTGAGTATCGCATAAATAGAGCCTGTCAGCACCGTCATAAAATATATCCGAAAGCTCTTTGAATTCAATCCCGGTAATATCGGCGCCGGATAATACCCGTTCTACCTCAAAGGCCGACGGTATAATAACCGGTTCCGATCGATTATTGTAAATATACGTTGGAAAAACCGCGTCCTCGGGGCAGTTCGCGGCATGAGGGTGTATTGTCAGGCAGGACAGGCAAATCCATGTGCAAAGCACAGAAATTAAAAATTTTTTCAATACTTCACACCTCAATCTTTCATGCCGGAGGATGACATCGTCTCCACAATATTATTTTGACTCAATATAAAAATGACAACGGGAACGATCAGCAAAAACAAGGATACCGCCGCTCCCACACCTGCACGGGCAATTCCACCCGTCATAATCTGCCCCAATGCATAAGGAAGCGTTTTCAGCTCGTCTTTATATATATAGTTATTCGCGCCCGTTGCCCATAAGCTCTGAACCGACAGCATCAGAAGCGTGAGCCATGCCCCCTTTACATTCGGCATAACAATCTTCCAAAAGGTGGTCCACTGGCCAGCCCCATCTATTCGCGCCGCTTCAATCAAAGAATCCGGCAGCTGTTCCATAAACTGCTTCATCAGATACAGCCCCAGCGATGAACCGAACGCCGGCACGATGAGCGAAAAATAGGTGTCTATCCAGCCCAGTGACGACATAATTACATAATTCGGTATCACGACGGCAGTGGAACTGTACATCAGGGACCATACAATAACCTGAAAGATGACCTTTCGTCCCGGGAATCTCTTCTTTGCCAGCGGATATGCGCACATGGAGGACAGGATAATGTGCCCTGCTGATCCCACCGCTGTAATAAAGACCGAGTTGAATATAAAACGCAGAAATGGTACATAGGAGGATGACAGCACATTAAACATGTCACGGAAATTTTTCAGCGTGGGATTGTGCGGTATCAGCTGCGGTGGAAATACCAGCAGTTCATCATGCGGTTTGAAAGCATTGGATATGATCAGAACCATTGGCAGCGCCATAACGGCTGCACCGGCAAACAAAAAGAGAAGCAGAAACATCGTTCCTAATACCAAAATCACGGCTTGCCAGACGAACTACCTCCGGCACGTTTGCCGTATTCATCTTGACGGTAGCTGCTTCCTGCATCATCCCGACAACACGACTGAAATTCGCTTCATCAACCGCCGCACGGACGGTATCCTGAATTTTCAGCATAAACGCATGGTCGTCTGCCGCCAGCGTTTCAGCGGAATATAGCAAAAAGTTTTCATCCGCCGAATTGATGCGGCCTACATGATTACGCCTGGTTGCGGCGTCGTTTACCACCATGCCGTTTTTGCACACCAGCCGGTAAACCAAAGGCTGGATATTAACCGATCCAAGCCCTACCTCGCTGTTGCTGATGATGACGCCGGCCTGCACAATATCGCCAGGCACAACTTCCTGCTGAAGCCGCGGATTTACTACCTTGATATACATCCTGTCTTCTGTAATCTGACAGCTTTCAAACCGTGCGTCCGGTATTTCACCGATAATCGGCAAAACCGCCTCGGCTATCTGCAAATGGTCCAGGCGCAGATAGCGGTTGCTGAGGAAGGCCCGCGCCTTGCCGTCTAGCACCCGCAGCATCCGCTGGGAATCGGAACGCTCAAACCAGCTGTTGACATTAACGGTCAACAGCTCGGGGTTTTCCTCCCGCATCTTCTCGTAATATTTCACGGGGATGGACAAATGCGTACCGATCTGCCGATGCGCGTTTGGCCCGATGTCCAAGGGCTCAATACGGTCGGAAGCATTCTCATCCAGTACACGAAGGACAACATCTGAGCCAAAGTTCTCCATCTGCAAGCGCCGGGTGCTGACGATATAATCCTCCTTGGATTCTTTCTGGCGCAGAATTTCCGCTGCCAGCTCCTGGATTGTCAACCCGGATTTCATTCTTCGTCACTCCTTTCTTTCTGATTTGGTTTTCACCAGGACAGCACCATGCCGTTTTCCGTGATATCAGCCGCCATTCCTTCGCGCTCAAAAACCTTTACAAGCCTGGGCCAGTAGGTTTTCTCCGGCACATTCTCAAACGCCGGCCGGGTGATCTCAGAATCCGCCTGCTGTATGGTGATTTCTCCGTTCTCCCGAATTGTCAGACTGTGATGGCCGCGGGAATGCAGATCAGCAATCAGGCTCTCCAGTACGCTGCGCCCCTGCTTCTCATACCAAATCTGGGGATCCACCGGGGTCTGCGGCTGGGGGATGGATTTCTTTTCTCCTGGAGCCTGCTGTACTTCGGCCATCGGCACGATTTTCAGCAGTGAGCAGCTAATATCGGCCTTTTGGTCAAAACTGACGTCGGCATAGTTAAAATCCGGTACGCCGTACAGCTGAATCCTGCCCGTACCGCCTTTAGCGACAATTTTCTCCGGAAATTCCTCCAGCCACTGCCAGGTAGCCTCCGGATAGGCCGATTGTAAATAGGCGGAAATACGGAAGTTCACATGGCGGAGCAGGACAAGGCCCACCGGATCGGAAATGTCCGGTATGGACAATTCTTTCTTAGGAGACTGCTGTTCGCTCTTTTTACGCAGTTTCCGGGCCTCATGGCGATATTTCTTCGCTTTGAGATAGGGAAGCAGAAATTTTACTGCCGCCCATACTGCCCATGCCGCAAAAGCAACACCCAGCAGCCAGATTTGCGCATTTCCCCGGATAAAGGCCATAACCGCCAGCACGGCTACAATCAGTACCGACACGCCCGACCACAGGCTTGTTTTCTTATTCATTCGTTTCATCCTTTCTGAGACTTTTTCTCTAAAAACAAAAAAAGAGGAACCATATGCGTTCCTTTCTGAAACACATACGGTTCCTCTTGCGCCGAACTCAGTCCGGCAAGGCTTCTCTTTCCCCATCAATCACCGGCAAAATTTCTGACGGTGATTCAGAGGATTTACTGTCCAAGGCTTTTGTTCCCGCCTTGTCTGTTCCGACCGGGACAAATCCCCAGTTATCAAGCAATACTTTCAGTCGCTTATCCGTAGTAACGCCGTCTCTCCTGGTGTATACCTCCAGTTCCAAAGAGCCGGATACCCAGATAAGGCTGCCTTTCTTTACACGGGCGCGGACGAGCCTTTCAGCATCGTCTCCCATCGCACAGATTTGAAGGTATTGCGTCCTGCGGTGCTCCTTGCTGCCGACATTCTCAGCAATGTCAAAGCGCACATACGGATTTCTGTTGATACTGGTCTTCAGTTCCAAATCAGCGGTTACCCGGCCGATTACATAGGTCTGTGCCATTTCGCTCCTTTCTGCCTTTCGGCTAAAATATCTATATACAAAAAAGCGCCGGCACACAGTTTCCACCCATAAGGGCAAAACCGTACTGTCGGCACTTTGAATACAAACTTGACAAACGTGTGCAATGTGAGAAACTTCCCACGATACAAGCAACTTATGCCTGCAAATCCTAACGGATCACGCACAAAAAATCAATTGCAATGGTATTGTAACACTATATCTTGCGTTTGTCAAGAGCGTATAATCAATATATAGATATTTGCTTGTGATAAATCCCTATACATCCTTATACAAATACTCGATTGTGTCTTTCCACTGTGCAGCAGAAAAATCTTTTGGATTCAACTGATGCAGTAGGGCTCGCGCTTTTCGATTCTCGTGTTCTTTCAGCCGCATATCCGACAGGTATTCACACCCGACTAACCTATGCAGTATATCCAAAGGCGATTCTCTCATGGACACAGTTTATCCTCCTATATAGAAATCCTCCTCACGGCGTTCAATAGCCATAAGGAGGATTTTATTTAAGCTGCCATGCAACTATTCCCTAATAGTTGCATGGCTCCACGCTTGATTTTGGTTTAGTTGATCTTGCAAACAATGCAGTTGATACCGCGCTTCATCCAGCGAAATCCGGTCGTCTGGAATAAAGACATATTGATTCTGCATCGCTGCATAAGCCTTCGTAATGCGCGTATTCGCACATGCTTTGTCGAAAAAGATAAAGTCTTTGGGAAGAACGCCGGGGATACCGTCCAAGCGGTTCTGTTCCTCGGTCAGCCGGATTGTCAGCAGCTTTGCCAACTGCTCTTTATCCTGGAGCAATGAAACGATACGCGGTTCGCTTGCGATAACCGCCAAATCATAGATATGTTTTGACGCTTCAAAGGCACGGTGTTCCTTTTCCGCGTTTCTGGTGTAGGCTTCCGCTGCAAACAGCTTATCTATGAAAATCCGTTCGATTGTCATAGTGAGAATTTCAAAGGGGCGGACATCGAACTGTTGAAGCAAAATAAGCTGCTGGTCTGGCCCCGCCTGTTCGTAAATCAGCGGGGCAATTACCACAGGCTCATACGGTTCACTGATGGTAAAGGACGTGGACTCAACTTTTACTTTTCCGAACCGCTGCAAAACGTCGTTAGAATCGTATTCCACAACCGGGAGATAACGGTAGTAGGAAATTACCTCCGAGCGGTTGGTGCGGCCTTCATTGGGATTGCGCTCCATACAGGTGTATTTTTTGGTCGCCCGCTCCAGGCGCTTGTCTCCCTGTGTGCGGCTGCACTCCCGGACATCGACGGATAAATCGACGTCTTCTGAAAAACGCCGGACACTGTGCAGCGCCTTATACAGAGCTGTACCACCCTTAAAATAGGCGGGCAGGCCCTCTCTTTGGAACTGTGCCAGTTCCTGCAAAAGCATAGAAACGTAGTAATCTTTTTCAATAACGTCCTGACGGTATCCGGTGTTTTCGGATACCTGCTCTATCAGGACGCGAAAAGCATCCGAGTCCAAATGCAGCTTCATTTTTATACTCCTTGTCTGCCTGCCACATGGGCAAGCTTCATAATCGTATTTCCGTTATAGTGGGTATCTGCCAGATGCAGAAGCGTACCGTAATCCAATCCTCTTGCCTGCACAAACCGTCCGAGCAGCAGGTACGGATCTTCTGCGTCCACCGGCACATCGTCATACATGTTGAGCAAATCCAAGAACTGAAGATAAAAGCGGTTTTCTTTATTTACGGGAATCCGCGGCGCACGAATGACAATACCCAGCGCGTCATCCCGCTTGGCTCTGTGCTGTGCGCTGTTGGAAACAAAGGTTCTTTCGGCCGGCATAAGCGTCGTAAGACCCAGCTTGTGCATAACCGCAGCGCCCGTCTCATACCCGGTGCCGTCCTTCAGATATTTCAGCTCAATCAATTTATCTTTGTTGATGCCAGTTTCGCCGAAAACGGTTTGCTTTGTCACATAATAGACGCCCTTTGCAAAAAAGCGAAGGTTGGGACATGTGCCGGTATCGATCAACCGCTTTACTGCAACAGCTGCTGCAGCGCAGGCTTTCTTTTCCTCCATGGCATATGCTTCGGCAATTCGATTTCCAAGTTCCCGGACAAGTATTGGTTCACCGGGTTGAAATCCATCAATCACTTGCTGAATAAACTGGGTGTAAGTTTGCTCTTTCATCGCCGCACCTCCTTTTTGATATATTATATGCAAAATACAATCTTTTATTCTGCAATTATTATATCATCAAAAGGGCGATCTGTCAATGAACATAGAAAGAGAGCTCAATCCGCCTTTTCTGGCGGTTCGGAATGGTCTTCCAATTCTCCCAGCTCTTCAAAGCCGAGAAAGCAGTCGGAGGAAAGGGCGGAGTCAAAATACTCGCTGCCCAATGTCAGTCGCTGTGTCTTTTTGAAATAAAAGCGGTAGCGGAAGCCGATCTGAATTTTGGAGTGCTTGCCCAGCAGAAGGGTAGACTCGTTGCCGTCATCGTCCATAATCCGGATTTTCCGGTATTTGCGCAAAGGCTTGGGTACAATACCGACACAAGTGCCCTCCACGACTTCATATTCCTTTTTGCTGATGACCCGGTAAAACGTGTATGCCCTGCAAAAGCTGAGGATACAGACTGCGGCGCTCAACAGCAGCATAATCCTGTCCTTTGCAAACAAAAACATGGCAAACCCAACTAAAAGGCAGGCGAAGCCCAGAAGTACCGTCAGTATCAGCCGGCGCCTTAGTGGTGCCGGAGCGTTTAAGATTTTTTCCATTTCTCAGATCCTTTCAAAGATGATTTGCTTACGCAGATAAAGGTTCGCCACGGATAGCATGACGGGACGGCATTCCGGCAAGTAGGATAATGTCAAACCGATGTGCAGCAACATGGCAATCTCGTCCTTATCTACCATTACGTCCGACACCTCAAACATAGTGGACAGGTAATTGTTTGGGCAAATAACGCTTCCATACGCCCCAGGGAAGGTTAAAACAGAGATATATTCTTGGCTGCGAAGTTTTCCAAGATACCGTCCAACTGTTGCTTTTGATACGCCCCAGCGCTGTGCAAGTTCGGTATAGCCGAGCAAAGGACTGCCCGTACCGTTGCGCAGATACACCACTGGGCCGGCGTCCGATCCCTGTACCTGTTCATCGTTATACACCGTGTGGATCCACAAATCCAGCAGGGCATCCATTTCTGAACAGCGGCCCTGGCTGAGAAGTTCGTTGGCGATAGACACCGGCAGGAAGAAAAAACCGGTATCCTTGGCGCAGGGTGCGTTATAATCCAATACGCGATTATGCTTCTGCCAACCCAGGATTTTGAATTTCACCAGTTTCCCACGGCCGAGAAGAGAATAGGTAATCAGGTGGCGTTCCTGCAAATTCTGGAGAATGGAAACCGCCTGATGGTGAAAGCGTGTACGAAACCACATTGCAAGTTCGCTTATCCGGCACAGCCACTCGCCGGGATATATGGTATAGCCGATACCGTCTATGCGTTTGTATGACGTGCGGAAATTTGCATAGCTGCAAAGGACGGTGTAATAAAAAATACCGGAGCTGCCTCCAAGGCGAATGCTCTGGTCTTCTATAAGGGCCTGCATAAATTTCCGGTAGATGCGACATCGCGGATAATCCACGACCTGTTTCATTTCTAACTGATATTCTGACATAAAACACCTCCAAATAAAAAAAGCCCCGCATTTTTTAATGCGGGGCCGCGTAAATTGACCTTCTCAAACAAAGGATAGGCAATCATATTCCGTGCTTCTAATTGAAATTTTCCGGTTATCGCTCACACGCTCGTTTTTACAGGCGAGTGAGCTATTTTGCCTTTTCAAAGGCACTGAGAAAAAATAAAGAAAAGCCCGCAAACATAGTGTTTACGGGCTTTTTCTGGCTCCCCGTGTTGGACTCGAACCAACGACCCTGCGGTTAACAGCCGCATGCTCTACCGACTGAGCTAACGAGGAATATATAGGGCTTGCACAAATTATGCTCACCCTTTTTTGTGGAAATCCCCTAAGCTCTTTCCGGTATGTAACCGTATCAGTTGCTCTACCGACTGAGCTATGGAGGAATATATGGACGATTCGGGTCTGTTCCTTTGCGGAACAGACCCGAATCGTTGTGTCGGCACCTGCTTATTTTCCCGGGCCGCTTCCAGCCAAGTATTTTCAGCGCAAGTGGGCTTAACTGCCGTGTTCGGGATGGGAACGGGTGTACCCCCACCGCCATCGGCACCGACTCTGAGGATCAGGAAGGGCATATACCCATCCGATCTATGAAAAACCCTTGCGGGATTTTTCCATATAGTAATGTGTACCCAAAGAACTGAATAAAGAGATGGCAGAAGGGAAAGAAGGAGAAAAGAGGAAGAGGGGCGGCAGCAACAACCAGCCGCTTCCAGAACCAAAAAGTGTCCAAGTGCTGAAACCATAGGTCAAGCCC
>CABSLQ010000021.1 GCA_902478605.1 uncultured Oscillospiraceae bacterium | reverse complement strand
CCATATCAGCAACGGCCTTTATGTCGATGCTGTGTCGCCGGACGGCGGTACGCTTTTGTATAAATGGTACCGGAGCGATACGGCCAGCAACGAAAACGGCACGCCTATCGAGAAGGCCGAGTATTTCAGATGTGCGCCGGACACCTCGCAGGATGGCATCGTCTACTACTACTGCGTGATTACAAACCGCAATACAAATCCGGAGATTACCGGCAACCAGACCGCCACGGTCAAAACAGAAGCCATCCCGGTCTATACCGGCACGGTCTATGTCACGCTGGATGCCCAGGGCGGCAGCGTGAGCGTCGACAAGGTCCCGCTGAAGTTCTACGACCAGAGCAGCGGCAGGATCAGGCCTGACGGAAACTTGCCGATCCCCGAAAAGGAAGGCTATGCCTTCATGGGCTGGTACACGCAGCCGGAGGGCGGCAGGCAGATGACGCAGTACGATGATTTCGAGAATGCCATCACCCTCTATGCCCAGTGGAGCCCGGACGCCCTCACGCCCGTCATCGCCGACCAGCCGGATGATGTGGAGGAACAGATCATCAACACCGAAATCTTTCTCCCGATGACCGTCCTTGACCTGACCGACGGCGGCGTCCTTTCCTACCAGTGGTACCGCTGCAACGAAGACGGCTCCGGAGCGCAGCCCGTGGAAGGAGCGACCGACAGCTTCTGCACGGACATGGCAGACGAACTGGGCACCTTCTATTACTACTGCGTGGTGACCAATACCAACAAAAACGTCAGCGGCAGACAAACGGCTTCTACGCGGAGCGATATCGCCCAGGTGACCGTTGTGGAGCCTACAGGCGTCGTAGACGCCATGGAGCCGCAGCTTAACTGGGAGGTCATGAACGACGCCACATACGGCAAGGGCGCCCAGGTGGACGATCTGGTTTATTCCGCATCTGTAGGCGACGGCGGCAGGCTGACCTATCAGTGGTATGTCAGCCCCGACGAGACAAGCGCCGGCACACCCATAGACGGCGCCACCCAGAGCACCTTCACGCCGCCCACAGATGAGGCCGGGATCTTCTACTACTACTGCGTGGCGACCAATACAAACGAGTACGCGTCCAACAGCAAAATGGCGCAAATCACCTCGGACAGAGCGAAGATTACCGTTGTGGATGCCCAAGCGCCGGTTATCACCACCCAGCCGGCCAGCGCGGCGTACAGGGAAGGCGATACGGCTGTGCCGCTGACCGTAGAGGTGGAAGCCCCGGAGGGCTGCAGCCTCACCTATCAGTGGTACGAGAACAAGTACCCAGATACCGAGGGTGGCGCTGCCATAGATGGGGCCGATCAGAACAGCTTTGTGCCCGCTACACAGATGGAACCGAATGCATACTACATGTCCACATACTACTACTACTGTGAAATCACCGCCGCCTACCCCGACGGCAAGACGCTGACCCTCTATTCACGGGTTGCAGACATCACAGTCATAGGTTCTTCCAGCGGAGAGTACGTCATTACCTTTGACCCCAACGGCGGCAGCGTTTCTGAAATTTCCATGACTACAGTGCTCCAGCAGCTCGCCTATATGCCTGTGCCCCAGCGCATCGGCTATGACTTCGACGGTTGGTACACGGAAAAAGAGGGCGGCACGCATGTCACCGTCAGCAGCCGGATCTATTCCGCGGACGAAACCTTGTATGCCCACTGGATCGACAACGGCCAGCCGGAAAACGCCCAACCTCCCGTCATTACGGCTCAGCCGCAAAACGCCCAATATTCCGTGGGCGATCCGGCAAGCCCCCTGACGGTGGAGGCAGGCGTGACGGACGGCGGAACCCTATCCTACCAGTGGTACCAAAGCAGCGACGGCAGCACGGACGGCGGGACCAAGGTGGGCACAAACAGCCCCAGCTTCACGCCCGATACATCCGCCGAGGGTACCTATTATTACTATTGCGTGATCACCAATACAAACGGTAAGGCATACTACCCGACCGCCACGGTCACAACGGATGCGGCGTGCATAAAGGTGACAAAGGCCCATACCCATACGCCTATTCCGGTCGTGGGCCGGGACGCCACCTGCACCGAGGCCGGCAGCAAGGCGTATTACACCTGCACCTGCGGAATGTCCTTTGAGGACGAGGCATGCACCAAAGCGATAGCCGATGTGGACACCTGGCGAATCATCCCCGCGCTGGGACATGACTTTGAAGACGGGAAGTGCATCGTCTGCGGTGCAGCGGATCCGGATTATGAGCCGGCCGAACCGTCACAGCCGACCAACCCCGGCGGCAGCGAGCCCGAAGGTCCGCAGACCGGCGACAACAGTAGCCTTGCGCTTTGGGTCGCCCTGCTGTTCGTATCCGGCGGTGTGTTGGGAACGCTGAAGGTCAAGCGGGTGAGGAAAAAGCTGAGATAACCTTAGACAGCACACGCATAAAACGAAATTACGGATAAGCGGCAACATCATGCCGCCGTTCCAAAAAATGATTGTAAGCCAGCGCCGTTTAGGCGCTGGCTTCTTTTTCACCCGGTGATATATATCAGGCGCAACAGTTTAGAAAAATAAAAGGAATTCATACAGGACCCTGCGGCAGAATGGAGTAACCACACAACCAAAGCGTCGGGCGGGGACCGTATGAACTATCATTATCTTAGCATAGAGATGATGTGAATGGCCTGAGTTGCCGAGAGATTGCACGGCTGGCGGGAAGGAATGTGAGCACGGTGTCCAAGGAGATACGGAGAAACTGTACACACATGTGTGATATTCCATCCTGCTGTTCGCACACAGCACAGAAGAAACATTTTCTGCGGCGTTCCTGCTGTCATCGAGAAATGTTTCATTCTCAGGAAGAGGTCGACTGCATCAATGAGAAACTGAAAGCAACTTGGCCACCAGAACAGATTGCCTGTCCGCCGTGCGGGCGAAAGATGCCAAGCTGGCGAACTATCTACCGCTGGATATACGAAAAATACTCGGCAAACGGGGAGCTCAAAGTCCTGCGACGCAAGGTAAAGAGCCACGGCATCAAGGAAAACGAGGGAATACAGTGAAAGGGGTCTATCATGCTTAAGCGACAATAAGTCAGATTTCAGTCATTTTAACTGAAATCTGGCTTCGATATCCTATTCAGTTAATTGGGTATTTCTCCGTTATGGATATCACGCTTTGCCGCGGGGGATTTCTTTGTATGGCGCCGGCGCATGAGAACGCCGCCAAAAGAGCGTTATAGCTTTTGTGCCGAGCCGGGCGGGGGACAGAGCGACTCTCCACAAGCTCACCGCGAAGAGGCGCGCGTCTGCCATGAAACCGGCGGCGCGGCGGTGCTTTTAAAATACCAGCTGCACCAGCAGCATGTACACGACGGTGCCGCCCGCAATGGAGAGCAGCATCTGTCGCTTCCATAAATGCAGCGCGATCACCACCGCGATGGCGATCAGCTCGGGAAGGCCGTGCGTCCCGGTAAGCAGACTGACGCTGCGCAGGCAGTAAACGACCAGCAGGCCGAACACGGCGGCGGGCAGCACCCGGCCCAGATACTGTATGTACCGCGGAGTGGGCTTGCCGGCCGGGAACAGGAGGAACGGAATAAACCGCGTCAGAGCGGTACCCAGCACCACCATGCCGATGGTGAGGATCTGTTGAGGCAGGGTCATGGCTTGTCCCCTCCTTTGTCCAGCGGCCGGCGCAGCAGGGTGACGGCGAGGAGGATGGCCAGCATGGCCGGGATAAGGAAATTGTCCGCGCCGAAGGCCAGCAGGCACAGCAGCGACAGACCGAGGCCGAGAAGGGCGCTGGCGTGCGGCTGCAGATAAGCGGCCAGGCGCGCGGCCAGCGGCCGGTTCCTGCGGGGACGGCGCGGCGGCACATCCTCTGCCTGCCCGGCGTCCGGCTGCGGCAGCGCGTCCTGCTGCGTCTCCGGAGCCGGAACCGAAGCGCGTTGCTTGCTTCCGGCCGTATCCTTTAACCACTGGTCGAGGAAGATGACGACGAACATGGCGGTCATCACAAAATCAAGGCCTTCGGTATTGAAACGGAGGAGCGAGCCGAAGATACCGCCCAGCGTGGCCCCCGTGAACCAGTACAGGTGATTGAGCAGGGTGACGAAAAAGTAAAACCAGCCCTTATCCACTCCGGCGGGGATGGTCGCGGTGTAGTTGATGGAAAAACTCTCATCGCACAGGCCGAAGATGAGATACAGCTTTTTCCAGCCGGTGCCGCGGTACCGGTCCAGCATCGAAATCCCATAAAACAGATGCCGGGCGTTGATCAGCACCGCCATGGCCAGCGCCTGCAGCGGATTGAAAGCGCCGAGCAGCAGGTTCACCGCCACAAACTCCACCGACCCGGCGAAGATGGTCAGGCTCATCAGCATGGGATACCAGAAGCTGAACCCCGCCGCATGCATATAAATCCCGTAGGTCAGGCCCAGAAACCAGAACCCCGCAAAGATGGGGATGGTGTGCGGAAAGGCCGCCCGCAGGGCTCTTTTTATTTGACCGGATTGCCTCAAATCGGTTCCCTCCGTTTTTCGCGGACTGCTTTTTATGGTATCACGGAATCCGGCGGATTGCAATTGTCGCGATCGTCTGAAACATTTCGCCCCCTCACGGACACTTTTATAGTAAAGAGCGGATAGGAGGGCGCTTATGAAACGGAGAATCCAAAGACAACCAGGTACCACGATGGCCGCGGCGCTGTGTGCCATGGCGCTGCTTGTGGGGTGTGCGGCGTGCGGAGCGCCGGCGCCGGGAACGACCGGCGCGCCGGAAAGCGCGGCGGCGCAGACAGACACGTCTGCGGCCGAAACGACCGGCACTGTCCCGGCGCACACCACCCAGGCCGAGACCACCGCCGCCAACACCACCCAGGCGGGTTCCGCGGCGCAGGGCACCGATACGGAGAGCCCGAAAGAAGGACGCCTGCAGGGGCTGGAGCCGGTTGCGGCTTTTTCCAAGACCTTTGCGGACGGATACGACGGGTTTGCGTTGGAACTCATACAGCGCACCCAGCAGGAGGGGAAAAACGGGTTTGTGTCACCGGCCAGCGTGTATCTGGCGCTGGGCATGACGGCAAACGGAGCGGCCGGTAAAACAGCGGAGGAGCTGTATGCGGCGCTGGGGGTGACCGACGGCGACGCGCTGAACCGCGGCTGCCGCGATCTGCAGTCCCGGCTGACCGACAACACCTTCCGGCTGGCCAACGGCATCTGGATAAACCAGGAGAAGGCGAGGGATATCCTGCCCGCTTTCATCGCCGCCAACCGGGAGTATTTTGGCGCGCAGTTGACCGCCGCCCCCTTTGACGCCGCGCTGACGAAGGAGATAAACAGCTGGGTAGCGGACAACACGGCGGGACGCATCCGCGATTTGCTGAAGGAACCGCTGGATCCCGAGGGCCGGATGGTGCTGGTCAACACGCTGCTTTTCGAGGACGCCTGGCAGGTGCCCTTTACCAAGGTGGAAGAAAGTATTTTCCACGGTGCACAGGAGGACGTGACACTGCCCTTTATGTACCGGATGCTGGTGGGCAAGCCCTATTATGAGGATGCGCAGGTGCAGGCGACGCGGGTGCCCTTCAGCCAGGCGGATGTGTCCATGCTCTTTGTGCTGCCCAAAACGGAAGGAGCCGCGGCGCTGGACAGCTGGATAAAGAACCTGACGGCGGAGCAGCTGCGTGCCCTTGTCAGCAGTACGGACACCACGCCCAAGCTGGAACTGACCGTGCCGCGCTGCAAGCTGTCCTATGACGAAAGCCTGGCCGGTCCGCTGCAGGAAATGGTCATACAGGCGGCATTCGACGCGGGCCGGGCGGATTTCAGCCGCCTGACGGCCGACGGCGGGGTGTATATCGGCGACGTGCCGCACCGTACCGAGCTGGAGATGGATGAAAAGGGTGTGCTCGCGGCGGCGGCCACCGGCGTGACGCTGCGAGGCGTCGCGCTCCGGCCGCCCGAGGACGAGGGCAAGGTGATGCGGCTCGATCGACCCTTCTTCTGCGCAATCGTGGACAACGCCACGGGTGCGGTGCTGTTCGGCGGCGCGGTCAGCCAGCCGCACCAATAAGAGAGGAGAGGCGAGAGATGAACAAGACGCGATGGGGGGGCCTGCTCGGCGCGGCGGCGCTGCTGCTGGGGTGCGCGGCCTGCGGCACACCGGCGCCGGGAAAAAGCGGGCCGCCGCAGACGACCCTCTCCGCCGCGGCAACGGAACCGACGGCCGGGGAAGCGGCGGACGCAGCGCAGACAACCGATGCGGTGCGCACCACTGAGACGGTCCGCACGATCCAAAACTCGACGGAGCCCGCCACCACCATGTCAAAAGCCACCCGGACCGCTGTCACGGTACACGACGATATGACGGGGCAGCCGCCGGGCCGGCTTAGGGGGCTGGAGCCGGCCGCGGCTCTTTCCAACGATTTTGCGGCGGGCTACGATGCGTTTGCGCTGGAGTTCATGCAGCGCGCCCAGCTGGAGGGCCAAAACGGGTTCGTGTCGCCGGCCAGCGTGTATCTCGCGCTGGGCATGGTGACAAACGGGGCGGCCGGTAAAACGGCGGAGGAGCTATACGCGGCGCTGGGCGTGTCGGACGGCAGTGCGCTGAACCGCGGCTGCCGCGATCTGCAGTCCCGGCTGAACGAGAAGCAGTTCCGGCTGGCTAACGGCATCTGGGTCAATCAAAAGATGGCATCGGATATCCTGCCTGCTTTCACCGCCGTCAACCGGGAGTATTTTGGTGCCCGGCTGGCCGCCGGGTCCTTTGACGATGCGCTGCAAAAGGAGATCAATTTGTGGGTGTGGGGCAATACGGCGGGGCGGATCCGCGATTTGCTGAAGGAACCGCTGAATCCCGACGGCCTGATGGTATTGGTCAACACGCTGCTCTTTGAGGGGCAGTGGGAAGAGCCCTTCCCGGAACCGCAGGCAGGCACTTTCCACGGGGCGCAGGAGGCGGTGACCCTGCCGCTGATGCACACCTCCAGAATCGGGGCGCCCTATTACGAGGACGACGAGGTGCAGGCCACCCGCCTGGCGTTTGCCGAAGCGGATGCGTCGATGCTCTTTGTGCTGCCCAAGGAGGAGGGGACGGCGGTGCTGGACAGGTGGTTCCGGAGCCTGACGGCAAAAGAGCTGCGCACCGTGGCGCAATGCGGGGACAAGGCGGCGCGGCTCAATTTGACGGTGCCGAAATGCCGGCTGTCCTACGACGGAGAGCTGAACGACGTGCTGCAGGCGATGGGTATACAGGCGGCCTTCCGGCAGGGCCAGGCAGATTTTTCCCGCATGGCGGACGGTAAGAGCGGGCTGGAACCGTATATGGAGAGGGTGATCCACCGCACCGAGCTGGAGATGGACGAAAAAGGGGTGCTTGCCGCCTCCGCTGCGGCCGTTTTGATGACGGCGGCCAGCGCCCGGCCCAACCCGGATGAGGTGAAAACCATCTGCCTGGATCGGCCCTTCTTCTGCGCGCTGGTGGACGACGTGACGGGCGCCGTGCTTTTTGGCGGCATGGTGAACCAGCCGCAGGCGGTATAAAAAAGCGAACGGCGCCCGCAGCGGAAACCGGTCGCGGGCAATGCCGTCAAAGACTTTCCATAACACAAGACGCCGCCCCGGCTGTTTCGGCCGGGGCGGCGTTCATCTGTCAAAAAGGCGGCGGGAAAAAGAGGAGGCAAGCACGCGCCGGGCAACCATCCGGGCTTTCCGCCCCACAAAATTGTGATGCCCCCGGCCGCTGCGGCTGGGGGCATCGGTATGCGGGGTTATTCGGCCGCCGGTTCTTTGGTTTCTTCCGGCGTTTTGTTCTCTTCTTCGGGGGCCGGCTGTGCGGGCGCGTTTTCCGCCTCTTTGCCAAGGAAGGAGGGGATCTGCAGACCGGCCATCTTGAAGGTTTCGTTCAGGGGCGGGATGGACTTCATCATGCCGGCGAGAAAGTTGGCGGTCGTGGGACTGCCGTCCTTGCCGTTCATGCTGTCCCACACGGTGATCTTGTCGATGCTCAGGTTCTTGATAGCTTCCACCTGGATCTTGGTCAGCTCCTCGATCTTGTCGACGAGCATCATCTGCACGGCGGCGTCGGCGTTGCCCGCGGCCTTGACCAGCTCCGCAAAGCCTTCGGCCTGCTTGGAGAGGATCTCTTTGATACCATTACCCTGCGCTTCCATCTTGGCCAGGATAGCGTCCGCTTCACCTTTGGCGAGACGGCGGGTTTGCTCCGCTTCGGCTTCCGCCTCGAGCACCTTTTTCTCTTTTTCGATTTGGGCGTTGACGATGATGTCGGCCTGCTGGGTGGCCAGTTCCAGGGCGGCACGCGCCTTCTCGGCCACCTGCTGCGCGGTGTAGGCTTCTTCCTTCGCCTTGGCCTCGGCCAGCTTTTCGGCCGTCACGGCGCGGCGCAGTGCGTCGGCTTCCAGCTCGCGGCGGGTGGCGTCCGAATTGGCCACGTCAGCCTTCGCCTTGTTTTCGCCGTCCACGGCGGTGGCGTTGGCCGCGGCGACCGATACACGCTGGTCGCGTACGGCGTTTGCTTCACCGATGGAACCTTCGCGGTTGCGTTCGGCCACCTGAATACGGGCCTCGTTGATGGCCTTGGCGGCCGCTTCCTTACCCAGTGCTTCGATGTATCCCGACTCGTCGCTGATGTCGGTCACGTTCACGTTGATAAGGCGCAGGCCGATTTTACGCAGCTCGCTTTCCACGCAGGCGGAAACCGCTTCCAGGAATTTATCGCGGTCGGTGTTGATCTCCTCGATCTGCATGGTGGCGATGATCAGGCGCATCTGTCCGAAGATGATGTCCTTGGCCAGTTCCTGAATTTCCGCCAGCTTGAGGCCCAGCAGGCGCTCGGCGGCGTTCTGCATGGTGCCCGGTTCGGTCGAAATGCCGACGGTGAAGCGGGCGGGCACGTCGATGCGGATATTCTGCCGGGACAGCGCGTTTTTCAGATCCACGCTGATAGACATGGGGGTCAGGTCAAGGTATTCATACGCCTGGACAATCGGCTTGATGAAGGCGGCGCCGCCGTGGATACATTTGGCCGAGCGGGCGGTACCGTCCTTGTTCTGGCCGACACGGCCGTAGATGACCATAACCTTGTCGGAGGGGCAGCGGCGGTAGCGGGAGATGAAGAACAGCAGCAGGCTGAACGCCAGCAGCACCGCGACCACGATGGCCACCACAACCGAACCGGGGATGGAAGCCGCAAGCAGGGGATGAAACATACTCTACACTCCTTTTTCATTTTCAGGGGACAAGCCCCTTGCATACAATTTGCGGGGAATGCGACCGGTGGACAGGACCTGCCTTACGGTGTTGTCCACGGTGCCGGCGGTGCGGTTTCGTCCAGGGGAACGACCACTGCCACGTCGTCGCCGGTCATGCCGGTGATGCGCACACGCTGCCCGGTCTTCAGAGAATGGTCAAGGCAGATGGCGTCCAGCTCGGTCAGCCGTTCCTGCAGGATGACGTTGACCTTGCCCTTCATCTGCGGGGAGATGGGGACATAAACCTCACCCTCCAGGCCGATGGCGTTGCGCATATCGAGGTTGCCGCTCTGCTGCATGCCCATAAGCAGGTGCAGCAAAATGGCCACCAGAAACAGGGCAATGGCACCGCAGACCACCGCGAGGGGAATGGCGATGAGGGCCGGCACGCCCATATCCAGCAGGGCGATGCCCACCCAGCCGAACATGGTGAAGAAGGCGACGATTCCCCGCAGCGTCAGCAGCTGCAGTCCGCTGTCATGGGAGGTTTCGTGCTGGCCCGCATCGTGATCGATGCAGTGGCCGTGGTCCAGACTGCCGTCGTGATCGATGCTGCCGTCATGATCCACCTCGGCGCCGCCGTCATGGCCGATGCCGATGAGGGTCAGGATGGTCTGAATCAGAAGAATGAGGGTCGCGGGTATCGCCACGACATACAGAAGCTGCTGCAGCAGCGGCAGGGAATTCCACCAGTCAAGCATAGGTACCTTCCTTTCCAAGATGAATTTGCCGCATGAGGTTCAGGCCTGAAATCATGCAGGACCGTGCTGCATATGGTCGAAAAGGGCGTCCGCCTGCTGCATCAGGGCGGCGGCTGCAATGTTGAGCAGCATCACCGCCAGGGCATTGGCGAGACGTTCCTTTGCACCGGGCACGGGTCCCTCATAACCCTCAAGCTGCGCATCGATGAGGGTTATGACCGACTCGTGATCCACGCGTTTTTGACGCCGGAGTGCGAAAAGACCGGCACAGACCAGGTTGTACAGGGCCGGCTCGGGAATGATGTCGTCCGCCCGATCCTCCACGCTGCCGTTGACGCAGGCGAGCAGGGCGGCGATACGCTCGAGCTGCATGGCCGGGCGCAGCAGGTTGATGAGCAGAATGCGCGCCACCTGCACTTCGCTGTACTTCTTATTCACTGGCTTGGAAACCCAGCCCCGTTTGACCCAGTTCTGGATGGTGGTGGGACTCAGCCCCGTCATTTCGGTCAGCTGGGACAGCAGCAGGCCGCCGCCCGATACCGCAAACACCGGTTCGAGCAGGGCAAAGGCATTGTCCGTTTCCCCTTCCGGAAGAGGCAGCACCGTGCCAGGCAGGTATGGATGTGTCATGTTCATGTCACCTACTTCTTAAGCTCGTTCGACATCTTTTTGAGTTCGGATAGATTATATCACATGGTCATGTGAACTTCAAAGGCGACGGGGGAATAGCGGATAGGATAAAAGGTAAATAAATCGCATTTATCTCCTGATTACTCTTGTTTTTAAAGAATATCTCGTATTTTCTTTGAAAATCGCATATATAACAGGAGGCGAAAGAAAGAGGGAACGTATCTTTATAGAATTTTGCCACTTTACTTTGGTAGCATGGTGGTGTTATAATATGCAGGTACATGTGTCGAAAGACACCGAAAGCAATACACATACGAATAGAGGGAGTTGCGTATGAAGAAAATCATGGCGGTTGTTCTGGCGTCGTTGATGGCGGTCCTGCTTCTGGCGGGCTGCGGCGGCAATGCGCAGAAAGGGTATCGGATTCTGGACGAGACGCTGGCGGATGAGGAGTACGTCATCGGCTTTAAAAAAGGAAACGAAAGCCTGCGCAATGCCGTGATGAAGGCGCTTGTCGAATTGAAAAATGACGGTACCCTGGCCGAAATCAGCACGAAATGGTTCGGCGAGGACAAGATCATCGTGCCGGACACCTATACCGAGACGGAAGCCACCGATGATTCACTCCAGAAGGTCAAGGAGGCCGGCGAGCTGGTCATGGGTATGGACGAGGCGTTCCCGCCCATGGGTTTCCGCGATGACAATTGGGAGATTGTCGGGTTTGACGTCGATGTGGCCCGCGCGGTGTGCGAGAAGCTGGGCGTTGAACTGTCCCCCTCGCCGATTGATTGGAAAGCCAATGTCAACATGCTTAACGAGGGCAAGGTGGACTGCCTGTGGAACGGCTTCACCAAAACCGCCGATCGCGAGGCGGCGCTCACCCTGTCCGAGCCGTATATGGTGAACCGGCAGGTCGTGGTGGTGATGGAGGATTCCGATATCCAGACACTGGCAGATCTGAAAGACAAGTCGGTGGTGCTGCAGAGCGGTTCCTCCGCGGTGGAAGCACTCGACGGCAAGCCCGACGTGAAGGCCAGCCTCAAGGGCGGCGCGCCGATTATGGTGGACAACAACGTGCTGGCGCTCAACGATCTGAGCAAGGGCGGCAGCGATGCGGTGATTCTCGATGAAGTGGTGGCGCGGTATTACGTCAACCACGAGGATCAGCTCGCTAAGGTGACCGAGTAAAAGGAGATCGGTGAACGCGATCCACAAAGCCGAAATGTGGGCCTTGTTTGACGGCCCACATTTCGTGTCTTTAGAAGAAAAAATGTGTATTTCTGCCTCTATACGGATACTTATGCATGTTGCCTCGTATGAATTACGGCGTATTGCAGCGTGCTCCGGCCTTTTTCAATACGGTTCCCCATCCCGCGGACGGAAGACTAGTACAAGAAAGGAATGGCCCGCACCATGAATTCATCCCAATTGTGGCTGCTGATACAAAATATGCTGGAGGCCAGCCTCACCACGCTGCTGGTTTTCGGGCTCACCCTGCTGTTTGCGCTGCCGCTGGGACTGGTGGTGGCGCTCGGGCGTATGTCGCGCTTCAAACCGCTGAGCTGGCTGATACAGATCTATTTGCTGGTCATGCGTGGTACGCCGCTGATATTGCAGCTTATCTTTTTCTATTTTGTGCCCGATCAGATTGGCCGGGCATTGGGCGTGACAATCAGCCTGGATCGATTCCAGGCGGCCATATTGGCCTTTTCCCTCAACTATGCCGCGTATTTTGCGGAGATTTACCGCGGCGGCATCGAAGGCGTTCCCGTCGGGCAGCGGGAGGCCGCCAATGTACTGGGCTTTTCCAAAAGCCATACCTTTTTCCGCATCGTGCTGCCGCAGGTGGTCAAAAAGATTCTGCCGCCCATGAGCAACGAGTTCATGACGCTGGTCAAGGACACCTCACTGGCGCAGGTCATCGGCGTGGCGGAGATTTTTCAGCTGGCCAATACCGCGACGAGCAAGTATTTTTCGGTGGAGCCGATTTTTGTGGCGGGCGCGTTTTATCTGGTGATGAACGCTGTGGTCAACGTGGCCTTCAAGCTGGCGGAAAAGCGCCTCGATTACTATCATTGACGGGAGGGAATGACGGTGAATCTGCTTTCTGCACAGGAGATTTCCAAGGCTTTTGGCAAAAATCAGGTGCTCAAGGGCATCTCCTTTGACGTCAATCAGGGCGAGGTACTGTCCATCATCGGCCCCTCCGGTTCGGGAAAGTCCACGCTGCTGCGGTGCCTGACGCTGCTCGAAAAGGTGGACGCGGGAACGATTGTGTACGGCGATCTGACCATGGTGGCCGCCGATCCCCGTACCGGCAAGCCGGGGCAATACAGCAGCAAGGCGGTCCTGCAGCAGATCCGCCGCCGGTTCGGGCTGGTATTCCAGAATTTCAATCTGTTCCCGCATATGTCGGTGCTGCACAATCTGACCGAAGCGCCCATCCGGGTGGCGGGCCGCCGTCGGGAGGAGGCGGAGGCCGAGGCACGCGAACTGCTGCGCAAGGTCGGCCTGGAGGAAAAAGAGAATGCTTATCCCTGTGAACTGTCCGGCGGGCAGCAGCAGCGGGTGGCCATTGCGCGGGCGCTGGCCATGCATCCGGATATCCTCTTTTTTGACGAGCCCACCTCGGCGCTCGATCCTGAGCTGACGGGGGAGATTCTCAAGGTGATCCGTTCCCTCGCCGAAGAGCATATGACCATGGTGGTGGTCACCCATGAGATGGCCTTTGCGCGCGACGTGTCTGACCGAATCATTTTCATGGACGGCGGCGTCATCGTGGAGCAGGGCGACCCGCAGCAGGTCATCGACAACCCGCAGAGCGAACGCACCCGCGCCTTTCTCGCGCGGTTCCATCAGGAGTAAAGAGTGGGAGAGGCGGCCGGCTGCCAGCCTGGCGGGAGAGAATGTCCGTCTGCCCCCCTTTAGGGAGTCCGTTCTTTTTTTCGGCGGTAAACAACAAAGGTCCCCGCAGAGCCGATGCTCTGCGGGGACTTTTTTGCTTTACCGTATCTTCATGGAGATATCCATCGCCTTGACCGAATGGGTCAAGGCGCCGATGGAAATGATGTCCACGCCCGTTTCGGCCACGGCGCGCAGCGTCTCGTCTGTAATGCCGCCGCTCGCTTCGAGCAGGGCGCGGCCCGCGACATAGTCCGCCGCCGCTTTCATGACGGCGCAGTCCATGTTGTCCAGCATGATAACATCGGCGCCCGCTTCGAGCGCCTGCCGCACTTCGTCAAGGTTACGTGTCTCCACCTCCAGCTTGACCATATGGCCGAGCTTTTCCCGGATGGCGGCGACCGCCTGCGGAATGCCGCCCGCGGCGTCGATGTGGTTGTCCTTAAGCATGGCGCCGTCCGACAGGTTGAAGCGGTGGTTTTTGCCGCCGCCCACCGTCACGGCGTATTTCTGCAGCGCACGCAGGCCGGGCAGCGTTTTGCGGGTGTCGGTGATGGACGCTTTAGTGCCTTCCACCAGCTTGACGGCCCGGCGGGTGGCACTTGCCACGCCCGACATGTGCTGCAGCAGGTTGAGGGCGGTGCGTTCCCCCTTGAGCAGCGCGCGGGTGTTGCCCTCCAGCTCGGCGATAATGTCGCCGTACGCGACCGTGCTGCCCTCGGGCAGCAGCACTTTGGCGGTAAAGGTGGGATCGAGCAGCTCGAACACGCGCAGCGCCACGTCCAGGCCGCAGACCACGCCCTCCGCCTTAGCCATGAAGCGGGCGGTGGTGCGGGCATTCTCCTCGATCATCAGATCGGTGGTGGTGTCCAGATAGTGGATATCCTCCCGCAGGGCGGTGCGGATAATATCGTCCACATACAGATAGGGAAGCTGCATGCCGGAAACCTCCTTAGACTTGTTGGTGGATCACCTGTTCGTCCACTTCACGCAGGATGATGGAACAAACGGTGGCGAGGCTCTTGGCCTCGATATAATCGCTTGTCAGGGCATAATCCCCTTCCCGCAGATCGCGCAGAATCTCTTCCGCTTCGTGCAGGCCGGGCTCCACCGCCTCATAGTCGGGGATGACGAACCACGCCTTCTGCATGATCTCCCGGATACGGGTGCGGTGGCCGGGCGACAGGGCGCGGCCGCCGGAGGGGACGGCGGGGGCGAGGGTGCTGACGCCGCTTGTCTCGTGGCGCATGCGGCGGCTGATATCGTAGGTGGTGCGCCGGGCGAAAACCAGCGCCTCGAGCAGCGAGTTGCTCGCCAGGCGGTTGAGTCCGTGCACACCGGTGTGGGAGCATTCGCCCGCGGCGTACAGGCGGTCCACCGTGGTGTCGCCGTACACGTTCACGTCGATGCCGCCCATCAGATAATGCTGGCAGGGGAAGACGGGGATGCAGTCGCTGGTGATGTCCACCCCTTCCTCCAGGCAGCGCTCGTAAATCATGGGGAACCGGTTTTTGATGAAGGTTTCGCCCCGGAAGCGGATATCCAGGTAAAATTCTTCGCTGCCGGTGCGGGCGGCCTCCTTCATGATGCTGCGCGACACCACGTCACGGGGGGCCAGCTCGCCCCGCTCGTCGTAGGTGCTCATGAACCGCTCCTTGCGGCAATTGAGCAGCAGCGCGCCTTCGCCGCGCACCGCCTCCGAAATCAGGAAGCGTTCCCGCCCCTGGGCGGCCGCAAAGGCGGTGGGATGGAACTGGACATAGCGCAGGTTTTTAATGCGGGCGCCCAGCTCGTAGGCGAGGGTGATGCCGTCGCCCGTGGCGATGGCAGAATTGGTGGTATACGGATAGACGCGGCCGATGCCGCCCGTGCACAGAATGCAGTAGGAGCAGGTCAGGGCACGGTACTCCCCGTTCACGAGCAGCCCGGCCCAGAAACCGCCTTCCGCCGGCGTAAGGGTGGCGAGCTGCGCGTATTCGAGGAAGGTGATGTTGGGGTGGGTCTGCGCCGCTTCAAACAGCTTCTGGGTGATTTCGCGGCCGGTGGAATCCTTGTGGTGCAGGATACGGCGGCGGGAATGGCCGCCCTCCAGCGTCATGGAAATGTGGTGCTCCGAATCGCGGTCAAAATCCACGTGCATCTCCTTGATAAGACGGAGCACGTCCTCCGGTCCCTCGTTGACCAGAATTTCAAGGCTGCGCAGATCGTTCTTGTACCCGCCGGCGATGAGGGTGTCGGCGATATGCAGCCGGTAATCGTCGTTTTCTTTATCCACGACGGCGGCCACGCCGCCCTGTGCGAGAAAACTGTTGCACAGGGTGAACTCCCGCTTGGAGAGCACAAGGACGCGCACGTCGGAGGCAAAGTTCAGCGCCGCATACAGGCCGGCCACGCCGCTGCCTGCGATGAGCACATCATAATCATTCATGCCGATGCATCTACTTTCTTTTTCCTTGGTTGTTTCCGTGGTTAGGCACCCAGCTCGATCATCCGCACCAGGCTGCTGCGCGCGGCGTCCATGAGGGCGCCGTCCAGCTGCATATCCTCGCCGCCCTTGCCCGCCATGGCGGCGGCGAGCGAATCCACCGTCGTGATTTTCATGTCGGGGCAGGTGAGCGTTTCGCCCCCGACCTGGAACAAGCGGCCGGGGTAGTCGGCAGACAGCCGGTCGACCACGCCGCGTTCGGTCGCGACGAGCACCTCGCCCGTCGTTCCGCGGATATACCGGATGATGTCGGCGGTGGAGCCCTTCATGTCCGCAAGGGCGAGCACGTCGGGCGGGCATTCGGGGTGCATGGCGACGGCGGCGCCGGGGTGGGCCGCCTTGGCGTCCAGCACGTCCTGCACCGTCAGCGCATTATGTACGGGGCAGTACCCCTCCCATGTGACGATGTGCTTTTCGGGCACCTGGGAGGCGACGAAAGCGCCGAGATTTTTGTCGGGCAGAAACAGAATGTGCGTCTGCGGCAGGGCGCGCACAATTTTGACGGCCGAGGAGGAGGTCACGCACACGTCGGACACCGCTTTGAGCTGTGCCGTGGTGTTGACATACGCGACGACGGCGTAATCCGGGTGTTCCCGGCGGAAATCGACCACCCGCTGCGGATCGATCTGCCGCGCCATGGGGCAGTCGGCGGTCGGCTCGACGAGCACGACCCGCTTGTCCGGACAGAGGATTTTGATGCCCTCCGCCATGAAGCGCACACCGCAGAGAAACACGGTGTCGGCGTCGGTTTCGGCGGCCTTCTGCGCGAGGGCGAAGCTGTCGCCGAGGATATCGGCGCATGCCTGCACGGCGGGTGCCTGGTAGGTATGCGCCGCGACGACCGCCCGGTGCTCCCGCTTATACTGGGCGATAAAATCGGTGGGGTTCATGGCGGCTCCCTTCCCGCCGGCTTCCCTTATTTTACGCGGGAAGCCAGCAGCTGTTTAATCTTCTCATGGGGATCGATGATGACGCTCACCGATACGTCGTGGTTGAGCGCGGCGATAAAGTACGCGATGTATTTGGACACGTCCACCTCGTGAAACCAGGGACGCTCCAGCAGGGCGGGCGACCGGTAGGTCAGGTTGGTGCCGAACACGCCGGTGACCACGCCGTCCGCCACCGCCTTGTCGAAGTTGTCCAGGCCGGTGGTGAAGGTGGCATAGGTCGCATATGTAAAGATGCGGCCCGCTTTGCGTTTCTTGAGCTCGTAGGCGATGTCGAGCATGGATTCGCCCGAGGCGATGATGTCGTCCGCAATGAAAATATCCTTGCCTTCCACCGAATTGCCCAGGTATTCGTGGGCAACGATGGGGTTGCGTCCGTTGACCACGGTGGAATAATCGCGGCGCTTGTAGAACATGCCGAGATCCACGCCGAGGCAGGAGGCATAATACATGTTGCGGTTCATGGCGCCTTCGTCGGGGCTGACGATCATCAGGTGATCGCGGTCGGGAAGCAGGTCGGGCACGGCGCGGAAGAGCGCCTTGAGCACCTGATAGGAGGGCATGACGTTGTCAAAGCCCATCAGGGGGATGGCGTTGTTGACGCGGGGATCGTGGGCGTCAAAGGTGACGATGTTGGACACGCCCATGCTCTGCAGCTCCTGCAGCGCGACGGCGCAGTCGAGTGACTCCCGGTAATTGCGGCGGTGCTGCCGTCCGCCGTAGAGGATCGGCATGATGACATTGATGCGGTGGGCCTTGCCGCTCGTGGCCTGGATGATGCGCTTGAGGTCGGCGTAATGGTCGTCAGGGGACATGGCGTTCTCCCGGCCGAACATCTTATAGGTGCAGTTGTAGTTGCCGACGTCCACCAGAATAAACAAATCGTCGCCGCGAATGCTGGATTTGATGAGGCCCTTGCCGTCGCCGGAGGAAAACCGCGGGCATTCCGCTTCCACCATGAAGGTGTTGTCGGTGCGGCCGCTCTTATGGGCCCATTCGGTCAGATGCGCGTTGATTTTTTCTCCCAGTTCCCGGGCGCTTTCCAGAGCGATGAGGCTCAGCGGCGCCACCTTGTCCTGCTGGTCGAAGATCGTTTCACTGGTCAGTTTTTGTGACAATTTCACTCTTCCCCTCTATCTTGTCAAATAATGTCGCTTCCGCTTCTATTGTATCACATTTCCATTGGAATTTGCCAGAGTACGGTGCATTTTCCACGCTGAATTTTCCCGAAAAAGCGGGGGCCATACTATGGACAATGCACAAGGAAACGGGTATACTATTGTCGTCGGCTTCGCAGTCGATTTTACAGGGAAGAGGAGAGCCATTTGGAAACGAATCTGCAGGACAGGGAAACGCGGGAGACCGCGCTGCTGGTGTCGGTGGACACCGGGGAATTTGATGTGGAGAGCTCGCTCGACGAGCTGGAGGAGCTGGCCCGCACGGCGGGGGCGCAGGTGACGGGGCGGCTTGTGCAGAAGCGGGAAGCGCCCGACAAGGCAACCTGCATCGGCAGCGGGCGGCTGGAGGAGCTGGCGCTGCTGTGCGAAAATACGGGGGCGGATCTGGTCATCTTCGACTGCGAGCTGTCCGCCACCCAGCACCGCAACATCGAGGATGCGCTGCCCTGCCGGGTGGTGGATCGCACGACCTTGATACTGGATATTTTTGCGGGCCGCGCGCGGTCGGCGGAAGGGCGCCTGCAGGTGGAGCTGGCGCAGCTGCAGTACCGGCTGCCGCGGCTGGCGGGGCAGGGGACGGCGCTGTCCCGGCTGGGCGGCGGCATCGGCACGCGCGGACCGGGCGAAACCAAGCTGGAAAACGACCGCCGGCATATCCGCCGGCGCATTGGCGCGCTCAAGGCGCAGCTGCGCGAGGTGGAAGGACAGCGGGAACGCCGCCGGGCCCGCCGGCAGAAGGACGGGGTGCGCACGGTGGCCATCGTCGGGTACACCAATGCGGGCAAATCCACCCTGCTCAACCGGCTGACCGACGCGGGGGTGCTCGCGGAGGATAAGCTGTTCGCCACGCTGGATCCTACGGCGCGGGCGCTTAAGCTGCCCGACGGCCGGGAGGTGCTGCTCGTCGATACGGTCGGGTTTGTACGCCGGCTGCCCCATCATCTGGTGGAGGCCTTTCGGTCCACGCTGGAGGAGGCGGTGGAGGCGGACGTGATCCTGAACCTCTGCGACGCGTCCAGCCCCGAAGCGGGGGAGCATCTTGCCGTGACGCAGGATCTGCTGACCGCGCTGGGCTGTACCGACCGGCCGGTGCTCGCGGTGTTCAACAAATGCGACGCCGCCCCGGCCGAAACGCTCGGGGCCCTGCCGGCGGGGGCGCTGCGCATCAGCGCGCGCACGGGCGAGGGTCTGGAAGCGCTGCTGGAAGCGGTGGCCGCCGCGCTGCCTCCCGATCGGCGGCGGGTGCGTCTGCTGCTGCCCTTTTCGCAGGGCGGACTGGCGCAGCGGTGCCGCCTCGAGGGGGCGGTGGAGGCGGAGGCATATGTGCCCGAAGGGCTGGATATGACGGTGACGCTCGGGACGCGGCTGCTCGAAAGCGTGCGGGAGTATATCGTCGAGCAGGAAGTGCAGGCGGATCCAGCAAAAAATCAAGCAGAAAAACAGTTGGAGGGGAGACAATAGATGGATATTAAACAATACCGGTTTACCAAGCAGAAAAGCTTTTCCATCACGGCGATCGATCCGGCGGATACCGACGGCTTCGCCGGCAAGGAGGAGGCGGCCAAGCGGCTGCGCCGCAATGTGGAGCGGATGGCCGCGCTGCAGGATCGGTTTTACGCGCAGGACAGGCAGGCGCTGCTGCTCGTGTTCCAGGCGATGGATTCGGCCGGCAAGGACGGGGCCATCAAGCACGTGATGAGCGGGCTGAACCCCCAGGGCGTGCAGGTGTACAGCTTCAAGCAGCCCTCGGCCGAGGAGCTGGATCACGATTATCTCTGGCGGGTGCACCAGCGCCTGCCCGAGCGGGGCAACATCGGCATCTTCAACCGATCGTATTACGAGGAGGTGCTGGTGGGCAAGGTGCACGGCCTGCCGTGGAAGCAGAAGCTGCCCGCCGCCTGCCTGGGGGAAGACATCTGGAAGAAGCGGTATCGCCAGCTGCGCGATTACGAGCGGTATCTGACCGAAAACGGCACGGCGGTGGTCAAGTTCTATCTGCATCTGTCCAAAGGAGAGCAGAAAAAGCGGTTTCTCGCCCGCATCGACGATGAGGCGAAAAATTGGAAATTCTCGTCGGCGGATATTGCGGAGCGGGCCCACTGGGACGAGTACATGGCGGCGTATGAGGATTGCATCAACGCCACCGCCTCCAAGGAAGCGCCGTGGTACGTGATCCCGGCGGATAAAAAATGGTTTGCCCGCCTGCTGATTTCGGAGATTGTGGTCGATGTGCTGGAAAAGCTCAATCCGCAGTACCCCGCGGTCAGCGAGGAACAGAAAAAGGCGCTGATCGGCTGCCGCAAGCAGCTGGAAGAAGAGGAATGAAACGCGGCCTGAAAACCGTTAAAAAAGACAGGAGCCTGTCTCTTCGGGCAGGCTCCTGTCTTATACTGGGACAACTTCCGTTCCGGGGTTATTTTTATGTAAAAACATGCTTCATCCTTTGCTCGGAAGGACTGTTTTCAATTGAATAGTCAATTTTTACCACATTCGAATCGACAAGCGTGTCGATTTCTTTCTGTAAGGAGGCATGGCCGCCGGGCTCTGGGATAACAAGGACAACGTTTTCCGCTTCCCGTATCGCGACGCTTTGAATACCAAGCCGTATCATATTGTCCGACAGGATATGAAAAGCATCGAGAAGCTCCTGATAGGAATGCGTCACGGTTTTAATCTCCACCCTCTTTCTGGAGTCGGTTGAACGATATACATGCGTCCCTGCTTTAATGGGCATTTGCTTTGTAACCGTTTCCACAATTTTGTTGTTACATGCGGCATCTGGCAAAACATTGACCACCAATGTTCCGTTTTCATCAAAGTAGAGGCCGCCGTGTGCGGCGGGCGCGTATTCTGCGAGAAACGGTTCCGCAAAGGCATGATGGTATCGGGTATCGATGGATGCCTCGCCGGAAACCACCGCGGCCGGGGACGTGCAAACCAAGGCTGTTCCCAGAACGGAAAGGAGGGAAACGATCTTTTTCAGTTTCATTCTGTATCCACCCTTCTTTCAACACAATCGTGCCATAACTTGAAAATTAATTGCACAGGGGGAACTCCCTGTTTTCCATACTTACACAAAAAATAATATCATAAGTTCTTTATTTTGTCAACTTTTTTGTTTAATGTTATGGTGTGCACTGCTTTAGATAAATAAAACCCCAGCGGAGCGGGGGATGGCCCGATGCCATGGGGCATTTATGGGAAACGTGTTGAATATTGGACGGAAAAATGATAAAATAAAATACTGCGTATATATAGAAGATGAGATAGGCATTCGGAAAACCGGGAAAGGAGGCGGCGGTTATGCAGGTCAAACGATGGATTGTATCCGAACCGGACGGCGCGCTGGCGGCCGAACTGGCACAGGCATGCGAAATGCATCCCTTTCTGGCGCTGCTGCTCACCACGCGGGGCATAACCACGCCGGAGGAAGCGGCCGACTTTCTGATCGACGGGGAGCTGGAGGACGATCCCTTTGCCTTTGCGGACATGGATCTGGCGGTGGAACGCCTGCAGCGTGCCATCGACGAGTATGAACGCATTGCGGTTTACGGCGATTATGACGCGGACGGCGTAACTGCCACCGCCTTGCTGTACCAGTATCTGGCCGGACGGGGTGCCGACGTGGTGTATTACATTCCCGAACGGGAAGGAGAGGGCTATGGCCTGCACCGCGAGGCCATCGATCGGCTGGCCGAACAGGGGGTGCGCCTCCTCGTCACGGTGGATAACGGCATTGCCGCATGCGAAGAGGCGGCCTATGCCGCGTCCCGCGGCATGGAGGTGATCATCACCGACCACCATCAGCCGCAGGAAACGCTGCCCGCCGCGGTGGCTGTGGTGGATCCGCACCGGGACGACTGCGGCAGCCAGTTCAAAGAATATGCGGGGGTCGGCGTGGCGTTTAAGCTGCTGTGTGCGCTGGACGGCGACGTGGATGCCTTGCTGGAGGATTACGGCGATCTGGTGGCCCTGGGCACCCTGGCCGATGTAATGCCGCTGCGGGGCGAGAACCGCCGGCTGGTGCGCGCGGGTCTGCGCGTGCTGAATGCGCGGCGGCGACCTGGCCTCGCCCGGCTGGCGGAGGTCGCCGGTATAAAGGATAAGAAAATCACCGCCACCTCGGCGGTTTTTACCCTGTCGCCCCGCCTGAACGCGGCGGGACGCATGGGCAGCCCGGAGAAGGCGGCACAACTGCTGCTGGCGCAGGACGATGCGCAGGCTCTGTCCCTTGCCGAAGAGATCCAGCGGCTCAATATGCAGCGGCAGACAACCGAGGCCGCCATTCTTGAACAGATTCTTGCGGCTCTGCGGCAGCAGCCGGCCTTGCTGGACGATCGGGTGCTCGTCGTGCAGGGGGAAGGCTGGCATCCGGGGGTGCTCGGCATTCTCGCCTCCCGCCTGCTCGAACGGTTCGGCCGGCCCTGCATCGTGCTGACGGTGCAGGACGGCGCGGCCCGGGGCTCCGGACGCAGCCTGCCGGGCTTCCCGCTGTTTGAGGCGCTGCGCGCCTGCCGGGAAGAGCTGACCGCCTACGGCGGACACGCGCTGGCGGCGGGATTGACGCTGGAGGCGGGCAGGGTGGAAGGCTTCCGGGAGAAAATCAACGCCTACGCTGCGCAGGTTTGCCCGGTGATGCCGGTGGCCGAGCTGCATATTGATTTCCGCATGCGCCCGTCGCAGATCGACGGGGAAAAGCTCGATCTGCTCGCGGCGCTGGAACCCTGCGGGACGGGCAATGCCGCGCCGGTTTTCGGCCTGTATCAGATGCGGCTGCAGTCGATCGTGCCAATCGGGCAGGATAAGCATCTGCGCCTGACCTTTGAGCGGGACGGTACCCAGATACGGGCGCTGAAATTTCATACAACCAAAGAGGAATGCCCCGTGCAGATTGGGGCGGTATATCATCTGGCGGTGACGCTGGACAAAAGTGAATTTCACGGGCAGACCCAGGTGACGGCCATTATCCAGGATATGCGGTATGCCGACACCGATCAGGAGAAGCTGATCGCGGCGCTGGACGGATACGCACGGCTCTGCCGGGGCGAGTGGCTGCCGCCGGAGGAGCAGATCCCGGACAGAGAGCTGTGCGGGCGGCTGTATCGGGCTCTGCGCCGCGCCGGCGATTGGACCGGGACGCTTGAGCAGCTGGCCCATGCGGCGGCCGACGGCGAGCCGATGGAGTTTTTGCCGCTGTGCCTGGCACTGGAGGTGTTCCGGCAGGCGGGACTCATCGCGCTGGAAGATCAGGGCGGGCGTCTGTCCCTGAAGGTGCTGCCGGTGCAGGGAAAGGCCGAGCTGGAGGCCACGCCGCTGATGCGGCGGCTGCGGAACATAGGGTAACGGGATAGAAAGGCCGGAATGTTGCATGGATCGACAAATGGGCGCGGAGCTGCGGGCGGAAGACGTGATTGTCGAACTCAAGCGCCGCATTATGAAAAGCGAAAAACAGTACGATTTGGACGCGGTGGATCGGGCCATTCAGCTCGCCTGCCGGGCGCATGAGGGACAGCGCCGGCATTCGGGGGAGGAATACGTCTGCCACCCGCTGCAGGTGGCCTGCATCCTAGTGGACCTGGGGATGGACAGCGAAACCATCGTGGGGGCCATCCTCCACGACGTGGTGGAGGATACCGCCGTCGAGCTGGCCGATGTGAAAAAGCAGTTCGGCACCGAGGTGGCCAACTTGGTGGACGGGGTGACCAAGCTCAATAAAATCCCCTTTTCCACCCGGGAGGAGCAGCAGGCGGAAAACGTGCGCAAGATGCTGCTGGCCATGTCTCAGGACATCCGCGTCATCATCATCAAACTGGCCGACCGGCTGCACAACATGCGTACCGCCGCCGCCTGGGATCCGCAGAAGCAGCGGGACAAGGCGAAGGAAACCATGGACATTTTCGCCCCTCTCGCCCACCGGCTCGGTATTCGCGCCGTCAAGGAGGAGCTGGAGGATCTCTCGCTGCGCATTCTGGACAATGTCGCGTATCACGAGATCGAGGAGGCGCTCGCCCTGCGGGAAGGGGAGCGCAACGCCTTCCTCGAGAGCATACAGGAGCGTATCCGGAAACGGCTGGCGGAATTCGATCTGCACCCGTATGTGGCGGGCCGCATCAAGAGCATCACCGGCATTTACCGCAAGATGTTCATGCAGGGAAAGGCCTTTGAAGAGATTTACGATATTTACGCGGTGCGGGTCATCGTGGATACGGTCAACGACTGCTACAACGTGCTGGGCATCATCCACGACATGTTCCGCCCCATCCCCAACCGCTTCAAGGACTATATTTCCACGCCGAAATCCAACATGTACCAGTCGCTGCACACCACCGTCATCAGCAAGGAGAAAATCCCCTTTGAGGTGCAGATCCGCACCTGGGAGATGCATTACACGGCGGAATACGGCATCGCCGCCCACTGGAAATACAAGCTGGGCATCCAGCGCAAGGACAAGCTGGAGGAGCGCCTTGCCTGGGTGCGGCAGTTCATCGAGAACCAGAAGGACGTGGACGACGCCGAGGATATCGTGCGCAGCATCAAGACGGATCTCTCCAGCGACGACGTCTTTGTCTTCACCCCCAAGGGGGACGTCATCACCCTGCCGGTGGGCGCGACGGTGATCGATTTCGCCTATGCCATTCATTCGGCCGTGGGCAACCGCATGGTGGGCGCCAAGGTGGACGGCCGCATCGTCCCGCTCGATTATCAGGTCAAGACGGGCGAAATCGTGGAGGTGCTCACCACCTCCGCGCCCGGTCACGGGCCGAGCCGCGACTGGCTGAATATCGTGCGCACGGGCGAGGCGCGCAACAAGATCCGCGCCTGGTTCAAGAACGAGCGCCGGGACGAGA
The DNA here is from genome assembly GCA_902478605.1 of uncultured Oscillospiraceae bacterium. GTDB lineage: Bacteria > Bacillota > Clostridia > Oscillospirales > Acutalibacteraceae > UMGS856. The sequence continues at coordinate 20,285 of CABSLQ010000021.1, read as the reverse complement.
ATATTCAGCAGGGCCGCGCCGACCTCGAGCGCGAGCTGAACCGGAATTATATCCGGCTGCCCGAGGATAAAATGCAGGAATTCCTCCTGGCGCAGAGCAAAAAGCAGCACTGCGCGACGCTGGACGACTTTTACGCCGCGATCGGCTACGGCGGCGTGCTGCTTTCCCGCATCATCCCCCGGATGAAGGAGGATTATCTAAAAATCGCCAAGGCGGAGGAAACGGTACCGCCCGAAAAGCTGGTCACGGCGCCGGCCAAGCATCACAACAACGGCGGCGTTATCATCGACGGCATGGACAACTGCCTGGTCAAATTTGCCCGCTGCTGCAACCCGGTGCCGGGGGATCCGATCATCGGTTTTATCACGCGGGGCTACGGCGTGTCCATACACAAGCGGGACTGCGTCAACGTTCCCCGCGTCATCGAAGAAGCGGCGGAGCCCGACCGATGGGTGCATGTGCACTGGGAAAACGACATCAGGCAGGAGTTCAAGGCCACCATCCATCTCACCGCGCACAACCGGCACGCCCTGCTCGCCGACGTAACGAACCAGCTGGCGTCCATGCACGTGATGATCCACGCCATCAACGCCCGCGAACCGCAGGACGACTATGCCTCTATGAGCCTGACGGTCGGTGTCAACAGCCTCGACCATCTGCAGAGCGTGGTCAACCGCCTGCTGAAGATTCCCGGCGTGGAATCGGTGGAGCGCAGCGGCGTATAACCGCACAATATCCGCAGAAAGGGGTACAGGCCTATGAAAGCCGTATACCAGCGCGTGCGTTCCGCCTCGGTGACGGTGGAGGGGGAGACGATCGCCTCCATCGGGCCGGGCGTGCTGCTGCTTGTCGGGGTGACGACGGAGGACACGCCGGAGGAGGCGGCCCTGCTCGCCCGCAAAGCGGCGCAGCTGCGCGTTTTCGACCGGGACGGGAAGTTCGGCCTTTCGGTGCTGGACGTGGGCGGCGCGGTGCTCGCCGTGTCGCAGTTCACCCTGTGCGCCGATACGCGGCACGGGCGGCGGCCCGATTTCCTCGGCGCGGCCCGGCCGGAACAGGCGCTTCCCCTGTTTGACGCGGTGGTCGAAGGGTTGCGCGCCCAAGGGGTGGCCGACGTGCAGACGGGGCAGTTCGGCGCCGATATGCAGGTGGCGCTTGTCAACGACGGGCCGGTGACCATTCTGCTGGATACGAAGGATTGGATAAAAAGGAGTTAGTGCCATGGAGATCCGTACCATACCGGTCGGGGAGCTGGAAACCAATTGCTATCTGGCCTGGGAAGAGGACAAGCAGGCGGTGGTCATCGACCCGGGGGCCGAGGCCGGCCGCATTCTCGGCGAAGCGGAAAAGGCGGGCGTGCAGGTGCGGCAGGTGCTGCTGACCCATGTGCACTTTGATCACATGCTCGCGGCGCGCGAGGTGATGGAGGCCACCGGGGCCGGGCTGTCGGTGCACGAGGCGGATGCCGCCGCCCTGACCAATCCGGCGCGCAGCCTGCTGGCGCTGTTCATGCCCGGGCGGCGGTATGCGCTGTCGGCCGGCCGGCTGCTGACGGAGGGCGACACGGTGGAGGCGGGGCAGCTGAAGCTCACCGTGCTGCACACGCCGGGACACACGCCGGGGAGCGTCTGCTTTCTGGCGGACGGTGTGATCTTTTCGGGTGACACCCTTTTCATGGACGGCGAGGGCCGCACCGATTTTCCCGGCGGGGACGCAGCGGCCATGCGCGCCTCGCTGCGGCGGCTGGCGGAGCTGCCGGACGATTACGCCGTGTATCCCGGCCACGGTCCGGCCACCACCCTGTCGCGGGAGCGGCGGTATAACCCCTGGATGGCGGGGATATAAACGGAGAAGAACCATGATTCTGGAAATGCGCGGACATGGGTTCCGCTTTGAAATGGAAAATATCTGCCGCCTGTTTCTGCCGCAGGAAAAAATACGGGTGACCGACGGCGGCGAGGCGGCCGGCGGCGTGATCGCGTCGACCTGCCTGGACAAAGGGGAGGAGGAAACCCGGCTGACCTGCCGGCTGCGTTTGGACGACTTTTGTGAGGAGCTGTCCGACACGGTGGCGAACGACCGCCCCGATTACCGGGACGCCTGCGAGCTGCAGCTGGCGACGCTGCTGTACCGGCTGTTTGTGCGGCTGTTCGGCTTTGCGCCGCCGTGGGGCGTCATCACCGGCGTGCGGCCGGTCAAGCTGCTGCGCAGCTTCACGCGGGAGATGGGGGAAGAAAAGGCGGCGGCCGCCTTTCGCGACCGGCTGCTCGTCAGCCCGGAAAAGCTCGCCCTGTGTTGCCGCACCCTGGCCGTGGAGGACGAAATCCTCGCCCTGTCCCGGCCGGAATCCTTCAGCCTGTATATCTCCATCCCCTTCTGCCCCACGCGGTGCGATTACTGCTCCTTTGTGTCCCAGACGGTGGAGCGGGCGGCCAGGCTGATTCCCCAATATGTGGAGCTGCTCGCCAAAGAAATCGCCCATACCGGCGCGCTGGCAAAGGCGCTGGGCCTGCGGCTCGAAACGGTGTATTTCGGCGGGGGCACGCCCACCACCCTGACGGCCGAGCAGCTGGCTTTCCTGCTGCGCACGGTGGAAGCGCATTTCGATTTGTCCCATCTGCGGGAATACACGGTGGAGGCCGGCCGGCCCGACACCGTCACCGAGGACAAGCTGCGCACCCTGCGGGCCGCCGGCGTGACGCGGGTGAGCATCAATCCCCAGACGCTGCGCGACGACGTGCTGCAGGCCATTGGGCGGCGGCACACGGTGGAGCAGTTTTATGCGGCGTACGATACGGCGCGCCGCTGCGGCTTCGACAACATCAACACGGATCTCATCGCCGGCCTGCCGGGCGACGATTTTGACGGGTTCGCCGGCACGCTGTCGGGTATATTGGCGCTCGCCCCGGAAAGCATAACGGTACATACCCTATCCATGAAGCGGGCATCCAATCTCGTGGTGCAGCACCGCGCCGATTACCGCGTACAGGACGACGCCGCGCGCATGGTGGGACTGACCGCCGACCGGCTTCCGGCGGCGGGGTACCGACCGTATTATCTGTACCGGCAGAGCCGCACCGTGGGCAACCAGGAAAACGTCGGCTGGGCCCGCCCGGGGCGCGAGGGCCTGTATAACGTGTATATTATGGACGAGACCCATACCATTCTGGCCTGCGGCGCCGGCGCGGTGACCAAGCTCAAGCAGTACGGCACCCACTATCTCGAACGCATATTCAACTATAAATTCCCGTATGAATACAATGCCGGCTTTGCCGAGATGATCGCCCGGAAGGAACAAGTGACGAAATTTTATGAAACGTATTTTACCAAAACGGGTTCTGACACTCGAGGAGATCAATAAGCGGGTCGCCACGGAGCCCGCGGCCTTCATCGAAGAGGAAAACGCGCGGTATTCCGACGACCTCGATGCGGCGGTGCGGCAGATTGCCACCGGCGCGCAGGATCGGCTCATCGTGCTGCAGTCGGGTCCCTCCTCGTCGGGTAAAACCACGACCGCGCTGCTGCTGCGCGACCGGCTGCGCGGATTGGGTATGGATGCGCATACCGTGTCGCTCGACAACTTTTACCGCGGCCAGGAGCAGGCGCCCCGCCTGCCCGACGGCAGCTTCGACTATGAAGCGCCGGAAGCGCTCGATCTGGACCGGCTGCAGGACTGTATGCGCCGGCTGATAAAGGAAGGCCGCGCCGCGCTGCCCCGCTTTGATTTTGAAACCCGGCGCCCGGCCGCCGAGACGACCGAGCTGGTCCTGTCCCACGATTCGGTGGTGATCTTTGAGGGGATCCACGCGCTCAATCCCCTGTTTGAGCGGTTCCTGCCCCAGCAGAATGTGATAAAACTGTTTGTTAACACCATTTCCCCCATCTACGATAAGGAGGGGAAGGTGATGGCCCGGCGGGATATCCGGCTGGTGCGGCGGCTGCTGCGCGATTACCGGTTCCGCAACAGCTCGCTGGAGAATACGCTGCACATGTGGCAGCAGGTGGTGCGCGGGGAAAACCTGTATATGTTCCCCTATGTGGATACGGTGGACATCGTGGTGGACACCACCCACGCGTATGAGCCCTGCGTGTTTGCAGGCGAGCTGATGCCTCTGCTGCGGCAGGTGGCGCCGGATCACCCCGGGTATGAGACGATTCGCCGCCTGGAAGCCGAGCTGGAGCGGTTCGCCCCGCTGAGCGCGGACGATTTGCCGCCGGACACGCTGCTGCGCGAATTCATCGGCGGCGGGATTTACGAATATTAACATTGGCTGCAAGGGGATAATATGGTTTCGGAAGAACGGGTGGCGCGGCGTTGTCCCCGCTGCCGGGTGCGGGTCCGCGGCCTCCTCTTTTTCACGGCTGAAAAGCACGGAAAGGTTTGCCGTGGGGGTAAAAAACAGGCAGGTGCGTTTGCCCTTGTCCGTCAATGCGGAGTTCACACTTTGTTCGCGTATTCTTAAGATTGTCTTCATCGTCTTAAAGCGTCTGTCGGTTGCATTTCCCGCACGGCTGCGGTATAATAAGAACAACACAAACAACCACCCGATTGTGAGAAAGGCAGGTTTTTACCATGACAACGTTTGAGGAAATCCTGTGCAAAGGCAAAAACGCAGCGGAGTGCGTGGGCAAAAAGGCCAGCGATATAGTAGAGGTCACCAAGCTGAAGATGGAAGCGGCAGAGGCCGAGAAGGACATTGCCGCCACGCTGGAGGGCCTTGGCCGTCTCGTCTATGACGGGCGCAAATCGGGCCAGGACGTGTCCGCCCTGACCGAAGAATGCATCGCGAAGATCGACGAGATGAATGAGAAGGCCCGCCGCCTGCGCGCGAAGATCGACGAATACAACAATGTTGTGCGCTGCCCGCAGTGCGATGCCGTCAACACGGACGATTCCAAGTTCTGCAAAAAGTGCGGCACCAAAATTGAGAAGGCAGCCGCCGAGGAGACGAAAACCGACGAGCAGGAATAAAAAGACCAATAAAAAGCATGGGAGGCAAACCGGCAGCACCGGTTTGCCTCTTGCTTTATGCGCCGAAAACTGGTATCGTTAATCGGAAGCGGATAATCCGCCCCGCGAGGGGGCTTATCTGCTCCCGATGCGATCCAATTAAAAGAAAGGCGGTCGATCCCATATGGCGATACCGATGGAGCATTACGAGGAAGCGGCGGCGTATATCCGCGCGCACATGCCGGTCCCGCCCGCCATATGCCTGGTGCTCGGTTCGGGCCTTGGCCGGCTGTCGGACGAGGTGGAGGGGGCAGTCGTGCTGCCCTATGCGGATATTCCCCATTTTCCGCGTTCCACCGTCGCGTCTCATGCGGGGCGTCTGCTGCTCGGCCGGTTGAACGGCCGCCCGGCCGCCGTGCTGTCGGGGCGTTTTCACTATTACGAGGGCTATTCGATGGAACAGGCCGCCTTTTATGTGCGGGTGATGCATCTGCTCGGCGTGCGCCGCCTGCTGCTCACCAACGCGGCGGGCGGTGTCAACCCGGATTTTCAGGTGGGCGACTTCATGCTGATCGAGGATCACATCAAGTTCTTCACCGAGAGCCCCGCCCGCGGACCGCAGTTGCCGGCGTTCGGCGCGCGCTTTTTTGATATGAGCCGGCCCTATTCGCCGCGCCTGCGTCAGCTGGCGGAGGAGACGGCGGAAAAACTTGGCATATCCCTGCGCCGCGGCGTATATTTTTATATGGCCGGTCCGCAGTTCGAAACGCCGGCGGAAATCCGCGCCATCCGGCTGCTCGGCGGGGATGCGGTGGGCATGTCTACCGTGCCGGAAGCCATCGCCGCCGCCCAGTGCGGCATGGAAACGCTCGGCATTTCCTGCATCACCAATGCCGCGGCCGGCATGACGCCCGACGGCGTGCTCAGCGACGAGGAGGTCGGCCAAAACGCCGGGAAGGCGGCCGACCGGTTCTGTGCGCTGATGCGCGCGCTGGCGGCACAGGTTTGACGGCGGAAGCGGAAGAGGGGGACGCATTTGACGAAAAATAAACGGCACAGCTTCCAGCAGGGGGCCGTCATTCTCTCGCTGGCCGCCGTGCTGACCAAGATCATCGGCGCCCTGTTCAAGATCCCCATTCAGCGGGAAGAAATTGCCGGCATCACCGGCTTCGGATATTTTGCCACGGCGTATGACGTGTATCTGCCGGTGTATACCATCGCGCTGGCGGGCTTTCCCATTGCGGTGTCCCGCATGGTGGCGGCGAGTGTCTCGCTCGGCCGCTACCGCGACGTGCAGGTGATTTACCGCGTGGCCCGCAAAGCCTTCCTGCTGACGGGTACGCTCGGTATGCTCGTGATGCTGGGGGCGGCGTTTTTCTATCCCGCTTTTGTGGGGATTCCCGGTAGCTTCTGGCCGATGGTGGTCATGGCGCCGGCGGTATTTTTCTGCTGCCTTGTGTCAGCCCACCGCGGATTGTACGAGGGACTGCGCAATATGACGCCCACCGCCGTGTCGCAGGTCATGGAGGCGCTTGGCAAACTGGTGCTCGGGCTGGGGGCCGCGGTCGGTGCCCTGGAATTCGGACAGTGGCAGTTCCGCAGCGGGCAGCCCGTGTACGGCACGATGGCGGCCACCGCCGCCGAGGCCAGGGAACTGAGCCTCCCCTTTGTGGCGGCGGGGGCGATGTTCGGGGTGACGGCCGGATCCTTTTTCGCCCTGGTGTACATGGTGATACGGCACCGGCGCACCGGCACCGGTATCACCGCCGAGCAGCTGGCCGCGTCGCCCCCGCCCGATACGGGCCGCGCGACGCTGCGCGCGCTCATGCGCATCGCGGTGCCGGTGGCAATGGGCGCGCTCGCGACCCAGCTGACCAACCTCATCGACGTGGCCTCCCTCCAGCGGTGCCTGAAAACGGTTATGGAACAGCACGGCGATGCGGTGCGGACGATGTATGCCCCCTGGATAGAGCAGAGCGGCACAACCGATGTGCTCGGCTGGCTTATCGGCGGGCGGGGGACCGCCATGACCTATGTCAACCTGGTGCCCAACATCACCCTGACCTTCGGCATCAGTGCGCTGCCCGTCATCACCTCCGCCTGGGCGCAGAAAAACCGGGGCTATTTGAAGCGCACGGTGGAATCGGTTATCCGGCTGACGCTGCTGGTGGCCCTGCCGGCGAGCGTAGGGCTGGCCGTACTCGCCAAGCCGATTCTCTTTATGATTTACGGGCAGCAGCATGTGGCACAGGTGGTCGGGCCGCTGCTCACCGTGCTGGGGGCGGCGGTGGTCTTCATCTGCCTGACGGGCCCCATCAACGCGATGCTGCAGGCGATCGGGCGGGCGGATATCCCGCTGAAAATCATCCTGGCCGGCGGCGTTATCAAGCTGGTGCTTAATCTGACGCTGATCCGCCAGCCGCAGCTGAATATCATGGGGGCGGCGTACAGCACGCTGGTTTGCTATATGTTTATGGTGGTGATGAGCCTGTGGGCCCTGCACAGGCAAACGCAGGTGCGCCTGGCCGCCGGAAAAGTTTTCCTGCGGCCGCTGGCGGCGGCGCTGTGCTGCGGTGCGGCGGCCTGGTCCGCCAACGGGCTGCTCAGCCGTGTAATGGAGCCAAAAATCGCCACCGCCTGCGCGGTGCTTCTGGCGGCACTCGTGTATGTTTTAGCGCTTTTCTTGACCCGTTCGCTCGCAAAGGAGGATTTTTAAGCCTGCCGAAAGGTGAAAAAATTGCGCAACTACTTGAAAAATGCGGATGGATAGGGTAATATAATACCAGCATGCGCGAAATTCACCGGTTGGGAAGAGGTAGTATGGCGGTTTCCTTCACGTTCAAAGACACATACGGGATGGACGATTTGCTGGAAATCATGCGCCTGCTGCGCTCGCCCGAGGGCTGCCCCTGGGACCGGGAGCAGACGCACGAGAGCATTCGCTCCGATTTCCTCGAGGAGACACACGAGGCGCTCGAAGCCATCGGCAATGCCGATGCCGCCGCCTTGGAAGAGGAGCTCGGCGACGTGCTGCTGCAGGTGGTGTTTCATGCCCGCATCGAAGAGGAAAAGGGCGTTTTCTCCTTTGCCGATGTGGTGGACGGCATCTGCAAGAAGCTGATTATCCGCCACCCCCATGTGTTCGGACAGGAGACGGCGGACAGCGCCGGGCAGGTGCTGCGCAACTGGGATGCCATCAAGCGCGAGACCAAAGGCGGCAAGACACAGGCGGAGCTGCTCGGCAGCGTACCGCGCACCCTGCCCGCCCTCATGCGGGCCGCCAAGGTGCAGAGCCGTGCCCGCCGGGTGGGCTTCGACTGGCCGGACGTATCCGGCGCGCTCGAGGCGCTTGACAGCGAAACGCGCGAACTTAAGGAAGCCATAGCGCAGGGGGATGCCGCCCATGTGGAGGAGGAATTGGGCGACCTGCTCTTCTCCGCCGTAAACGTGTCCCGGTTTGTCCATGCGGACGCGGAGCAGGCGCTTACCGATGCGACCGATAAGTTTATCCGCCGTTTTGCGGCGGTGGAACGGCTGGCGGGAGACCGGGGGATCGATATGCAGGACGCATCGCTGGAGGAGCTTGACGCCCTGTGGGCCGAAGCCAAGCGCGGCTGATTTTTCCGTGGCGGACGCCTTTTTATTTATTGTCCATGCGCGGTGTAACCCGCTGGTGTATAAAATCTAGGAGGTACAGTATCATGAACAAGGTAGAACTCATCGCTTCCGTTGCCGAGAAGGCCGAACTGACCAAGAAAGACGCCGAAAAGGCCGTTGCCGCGGTCCTGGAATCCGTTGAAGAGGCACTCGCCGGTGGCGATAAAGTGCAGCTCGTCGGTTTCGGTACCTTCGAAGTGCGTGCCCGCGAAGCGAGAACTGGCCGCAATCCCCGCACGAAGGAAGCCATCACCATCCCGGCTTCCAAGCAGCCTGTTTTTAAAGCCGGCAAGGCTTTCAAGGACGCCGTTTCGAAATAAGCAGGGTCCATTGCAGAAGCCGCCCGGTTCCGGGCGGCTTCAATCTGTCGGGAGAAAATCGGCACAAGGGTGTGACGATTCTATATTCCCGTGTTTCCGAGGACATGCGCCTCGGAAACATTCCTTATAAGCGAAAAAGGAGGAAACACGGCGTGTTCCCTCCTTTTTTCAAGAGCAGGGGCGGCACTGGCGGAGACAGATGGAAGCAAGGTGAGCAAAGCGAGCCGCTGCGATCCGGCGTCCCCGTCCAGCAGCGCGTCGACTTTGTCGACACGCGGAAAGCCGTCCGGTTCCGGGCGGCTTTTTGTGTGAAAGGAGGGACAATATGCGGCTGGACAAATACCTGAAGGTGTCGCGGCTTATCAAGCGCCGCACCGTGGCCAACGAAGCGTGCGATGCGGGGCGGGTGCTTGTGGGCGGCAAGCCTGCCCGCGCTTCCTATGACGTGAAGGAGGGCGACGTGATTGAGCTGGTGCTCGGTACCCGGCAGGTGAAGGTGCAGGTCGTGTCGGTGCAGGAAACGGCGGCGAAGAGTGACGCCGCACTGCTGTACCGCGTGATCGAATAGGCAGGCGGCGGGACCTGGACGGGCCCGCCGCTTTTTGGCATATTTCCTTTCCATACCGCATACATTGGGATACAAGGGACTTTTGCGCCGCGAAAAAGGCGCAAACGGTGGAAAGGAAGGAACCGCATATGACGGAGGATAAAAACATCGTCCAGATGCCGCACCAGCTGATTCTGGAGGACAGGCGGGCGCTGACCGTTTCGGGCGTCTCCGATGTGGACAGCTTTGACGAGCTGACGGTGGTGGTGTATACCGACCTCGGCGAGCTGACAGTAAAAGGGGAGAACCTGCATATCAACCGCCTTAATCTCGAAAGCGGCGAGCTGATGCTCGAGGGAAATGTGCAGTCGCTGGTCTATACCGAGGTACAGAACCGATCCGGCGGCTTTTTCGGCCGGCTGTTCAAATGATGACGGACGGGAACTGAGGGATGGACATGGGCATCACAAACGGCGGCCAGCTCGGCGGTTTGTTCCTTTCCTGCGGCTTTGGGTTCCTGCTGGGATTATACTACGATGTGTTCCGGGTGGCGCGCCTCATCATGCATTCCTCCAAACGGGTGATCTTTTTCGAGGATCTCGTTTTTTTCGTATCGGCGGCGGTGTTCACCTTTTTCTTTGCGCTGACCGTAACGGGGGGCGAGCTGCGCCTGTATCTGTTCCTGGGCCTGGTCATCGGGTTTGCCGCGTATTACTTTACGATAGGACGGGTCGTCATGGCATGCGCCGAGGCGGTGGCCAGGGCGATACTGACCGCATGGCACTGGTTCTGGCACCTGGTTTTCGCGCCTTTTCGCCTTCTGGGGAGACTTTTGCGCCGACCTGCTGTTTTTTTACAGAAAAAGCTGGAAAATGCTTTGAAAAAAATTGGCCTTTTTTTGAAAAAGGGCTTGAAACACGGCCGCGAAGTATTGTATAATCAAAAGAAAAAGGCCCAAGAGGCCGACTTGAATGAGAAAAGGAGTGTGCCGGCGGTTCGGGCGATCCCGCCCTGTGATGTCGGCGTGGGATATAGAGGGGACGTTTCCAATCATGAAGACCGCCAAACGTAAGAAAAAAAGCATTTTTCTTCGTCTTGCCCTCCTTGCCTTTTCGGTCTATGTCATCGTGACGCTCGTGCAGCTGCAGCTGGAGATCCGCGATCGCCGCGACCAGATTCGGGACGTGCAGGCCGAGATCGCCGAGCTCGAGCGGATTAACGAAAACTATAAAAATCAGGCGTCCAATCCGGACGAATATAAAGAACAGCAAGCACGCCAGAACGGGCTGGCCCGTCCCGGCGAGCAGATATATCAGGAAATCCCAGACGATTGACTGTGAATGTAGGAGGAAAGCAAGCGTTTATGCAGCTGGAAGTTGGAGCGGTTTTGGAGGGTAAAGTGACGGGCATTACCAAGTTCGGCGCCTTTGTCGAGCTGCCCGGCGGCAAAACGGGTATGGTACATATCTCGGAGGTGGCCCCCACCTATGTCAAGGAGATTCGCGATTACGTCACCGAAAACCAGACGGTGAAGGTGAAGATCCTGAACATCGGCGAGGACGGAAAGGTGAGCCTTTCGATGAAAAAGGCGGTGGAACCGGCGGCCCGTCCGGCGCGCGCCGTGTCGCCCGGCCGCCCCGGCGGCTTCGAGTGGCAGCCGTCTTCGGCCCGCAGCGAGTCTGCCAGCTTTGAGGACATGATGTCCAAATTCAAGCAGGCCAGCGACGAGAAGATCTCGGATCTCAAGCGTTCGCTGGACGGTAAGCACGGCGGCTTTTCCCGCCGCGGCCGCTGAACCATCACATATGGCAGGGAACGGTGTCCCGGCAGCCCCGTCCGCGCGGGGTGGGATGCGGTTCCCTGTTTCTATGTTGCGGCCGGGAATGTATACGGGCGGGGCGCCCCGCCTTACGAAAGGCATGAGCATATGCGCATACAGCACGCAAGAATTTACACGATGGAAGCCCAGGGCGTGATCCCCGACGGCTACGTCGATGTACAGGACGACAAAATTACGGCGGTGGGCGCCATGCCGCCGCCAGACACGGCGCCGGGCGAGGTGATCGACGCACAGGGGGCCTGGCTGCTGCCCGGCTTTGTGGACGCGCACACCCACCTGGGCATGTGGGAGGACGGCCTTGGCTTTGAGGGGGACGACGGCAACGAGGACACCGACCCTTCCACGCCGCAGCTGCGCGCGGTGGATGCCGTCAATCCGCTGGATCGCTGCTTCGAAGAGGCACGGCAGGCCGGCGTGCTCACCGTGGTGACCGGACCGGGCAGCGCGAATCCCATCGGCGGCCAGCTCTGCGCCATGAAAACCTATGGCCGGCGGGTGGATGACATGGTTGTCCGGGCGCCCGTGGCCATGAAGATGGCGCTGGGCGAGAATCCCAAGAGCGCCTACCACGGCAAGAACCAGACCCCGGTTACCCGTATGGCCACGGCCGCCATCATCCGGGAACAACTGGCGCTGGCGGTGCGCTACGGCGCGGACAAGCGGCGGGCGCAGACGGATGAGGATGCGGACGAGCCCGAATTCGACAGCAAATGCGAGGCGCTGCTCCCGGTGGTGGAGGGGCGGCTGCCGGTGCATTTCCACGCCCACCGGGCGGACGATATCTTCACCGCCCAGCGCATCGCAAAGGAGTTCGGGTTGTGCTATGTAATTGTGCACGGCACCGAGGCGCATCTGTGCGCCGATCTGATTGCCGCGGAAGGGGCGCCGGTGCTGTGCGGGCCGCTTCTGTGCGATCGTTCCAAGCCGGAGCTGCGCGGCCTGACGCCGGCGAATCCCGGCGTATTGCGCGCCGCCGGTGCGGATATCGCCATCATCACCGATCATCCGGTGATACCGCTGCAGTATCTGGGCGTGTGCGCGGGCCTGGCGGTGCGCGAGGGCCTGCCGTATGAGGAGGCGCTGCGCGCCATCACCATCAGTCCGGCGCGCATCTGCGGACTGGACGACCGGGTGGGTTCCATCCGTCCGGGAAAAGACGCGGATCTTGTGCTGTTCCGCGACGATCCGCTCACCATTGCCGCCCGGCCCGTATGCGTTATCGCGGGCGGAAAGCGGCTGTAAGGTAGGGAGAAGCGTATGAGAGACATTCACTGCCGGGATATTGAGGAGACGATATGCCGGCTTTGCATTGAGGCGAACCGCCGGCTGCCGCAGGACGTGTGCGACGCGGTGCTGACGGCGGGCGAACGGGAGGAGCAGCCGCTGGCCAAAAGCATCATGGGCGATTTGGCGGCCAACCTGGACGCGGCGCAGGAGCTGTGCCTGCCTGTCTGCCAGGATACGGGCATGGCGGTCGTGTTTGCGAAGCTCGGCCAGGAGGTGCATATCACCGGCGGCCTGCTTTCCGAAGCGGTCAACCGCGGGGTGGCCCGCGGCTACACCGAAGGACGGCTGCGCTGTTCGGTGGTGGGCGACCCGCTGCGCCGGGTGAACACGGGCGACAACACGCCGGCCGTGCTGCATCTGACCCTGGTGGAAGGGGATACCCTCGAGCTGACCGTCGCCCCCAAGGGCTTCGGCAGCGAAAACATGAGCCGCATTTATATGCTCACCCCGGCCGCCGACCGGCAGAAGGTGCTGGACTGTATCGTGGACGCGGCGCGGCAGGCGGGAAGCAATCCCTGTCCCCCGATGGTGCTCGGCGTGGGCATCGGCGGCGATTTCGAGCTGTGCGCCGAGCTGGCCAAGCGGGCGCTGTGCCGGCCGCTGGATGTGCCCAACGGCGATCCGTATTATGCCGACATGGAACGGGAGGCGCTCGAGGCGGTCAATGCCCTGGGCATCGGGCCGCAGGGCTTCGGCGGTCTGACCACGGCGCTCGGCGTCGCCATTGAAACCTATCCGACCCATATTGCGGGGCTGCCGGTGGCGGTCAACGTCGGGTGCCATGTCACCCGCCATGCCACGGCGACCTTATAATTGTTTCGTGAATATTCATAAATTGGCTATACTTCGGCGTCGTGTTATGGTATAATGATACCGGGGTTATCCCTAAGATGCCAAGATAGGAGCTGATTGTATGAAGATCACGACCACCGGCAGAAAGTGCACCCTGCGCCCGCAGTTTGTGGAGCGGACCGAGGCAAAGCTGTCCAAGCTGGACAAGTTTTTCGAGGATGCCGCTGCCGCTGCTGTTACCGTTACGGCGGAACGCAATACCATGCGGGTAGAAATCACGATTCGATGCAATGGGCTGCTCTTCCGCGCGGAGGAAACCGCCGAGGATCCCAATGAGGCGGTGGATCGGCTCGTCGACGTGTTGGTGCGGCAGATCCGTAAAAATAAAACACGGCTGGAAAAACGGCTGCGCGCAGGTGCTTTCGTACCGGACGAGCTGTTCGGCGACATAGTAGAGGAAGAATCCGAGTTCCATGTGGTCAAATCCAAGACCTTTCCGGTCAAGCCGCTCGATGTGGAGGAAGCCATTCTGCAGATGAACATGATCGGGCACCAGTTCTATATGTTCCGCAACATGGAGACGAACGAAATTAACGTCGTCTATCGCCGCCGCGACGGGGATTACGGCCTGCTTGAGCCGGACAGCGGTGAATAACCGCCAGGTATGATGCCAATGGGGACGGACAGCTTGTCCGCCCCCATTGATTTGTCAGGAGGAAACGATATGGATACGCTGCAATACTGCGCGCCCTGCCTGTTTGGCGTGGAAGGGATTCTGGGCGACGAGCTGCGCCGCATGGGGGCGCAGGAGGTGCGCCCCGAAAACGGACGGGTGCTCTTTTCCGGGGGGATCGAACTGCTGGCCCGGGCGAATATCGGTTCCCGCTATGCCGAACGGATTCAGCTGCTGCTCGGCAGCTTTCGCGCGCGCACCTTCGACGAGCTGTTCGAGGGGGTGAAGGCGCTCCCCTGGGAAGGGTGGATCGGCAAGCACGACGCCTTTCCCGTCAAGGGCTGGTCGCTGAATTCCACGCTGCACAGCGTGCCCGACTGCCAGTCCATCGTCAAGAAGGCGGTGGTGAGCCGCCTGTCGCGGGTATACGGCGTATCCTGGTTTGAGGAAACCGGCCCGATGGTACAGATTCAGTTCACCATTCTGAAGGATGAGGCGGCCCTGCTGCTCGACACGAGCGGCCCCGGGCTGCACAAGCGCGGCTACCGCGCCAACGCGGCCGGCGCGCCCATCAAGGAAACGCTCGCGGCGGCCATCGGGGACGTGATGCGGGTGCGGCGCGCACCGCTCGTCTGCGACCCCTGCTGCGGATCGGGGACGCTGCTCATCGAGGCGGCCCTCGCGGCCCACGGCATCGCGCCGGGGATACGCCGCCGGTTCGCCGCCATGCGCTGGGGAAGTGTGCCTTCCTCTATATGGGAAGAAGAACGGCAGCGGGCGCGGTCCCTCGAGCGGCCGGAGGTGCCCTTCCGGGGACGCGGCGGGGATATCGATCCCGCCTGCCTGCGCCTGACCCGGGAAAACGCGGAAAAGGCCGGCGTGGCGGCCTGTATCTCTGCTGCCCAGGCGGATCTGCGCGATTTCCGGCCCGAGGGGGAGAGGGGCGTCGTGCTGTGCAACCCGCCTTACGGGGAGCGGCTGCTTGACGTACAGCAGGCGGAGGAGCTGTACCGTGTGATGGGCCGGGTGTTTGTGCCAAAGCCGGGCTGGAGCTACGGCATCATCAGCCCGCACGAGCGCTTTGAAGAGCTGTTCGGCCGCCCGGCAGCCAAGCGGCGCAAACTGTACAACGGCATGCTCAAATGCCAGCTGTATATGTATTTCTAGATTGAGGGCGGGGGGAACGGCATGCGGCACGTGTTTATCGTTAACCCGGCGGCGGGAAAGAAGCAGGCGGCGCTGGCGCTGCTGCCGGCCATCCGGGCGGCGTGTGAGCAAAACGGGGTGGAGTATACCGTCCGCTTGACGCAGAGAGCGGGAGAGGCGCAGAGCATAGCCCGTGAGGAGTGCCAAAAAGGCGAGGCGGTGCGGCTGTACGCCTGCGGCGGTGACGGCACACTGCACGAAACGGCGAACGGGGCGGCGGGCTTTCCGCAGGCGGAGATCGCGGCGGTGCCCTGCGGATCGGCGAACGATTACGTACGCACCTTCGGCGGCGAAAGAGCGTTCCGCGATATAGCGGCCCTGGTGTGCGGCACGGCGGTGCCGGTGGACGCGGTGGTCAGCGGCGGAAAGCTGTCGCTCGATATCGCGTCGATGGGGATGGACGCGGCGGTCGCCCAGAAGATGGTGAAGTACAAAAACTGGCCCCTTGTATCGGGGACCATGGCCTATAACCTCGCCATCCTGGACGTGTTCTTTCACAAAATCGGGATGGACGCCCATATCCGCATGGAAACGCCGGACGGCACCGTGGAGCGGGATGGCCGGTACTTTTTCGCCCTCGCCGCCGTGGGGCGGTATTACGGCGGCGGCTACTGCGGGGCGCCCCAGGCCATGGCGGATGACGGTCTGCTGGATTTCGTACTGATAAAGGCGATGCCCCGGCTGCAGGTTCCCGGCTTCCTCACCCGGTATAAGGCGGGAAAGCATCTTGACCTGGCCTGCTGCGAGAGCTTCCGTGGCACCCGCATCGAGGTGTCGTCCGCCCGGCCGGTGACCTGCACGATGGACGGCGAATGCTTTTCTGCGCCTGCCATCTCCTTTGAAATCCGGCCGGCCGCCATGCGGTTTGTCCTGCCGGCCGGTGCGTCCGATGCGGCCTTTGTAAATAAATTATGAAGAATGCAATTTTTGGCTTTTACCCTCTTGATTTTTCTAAAAAACTCGTTAAAATAGAATTTAGCACTCAGGTGCATGGAGTGCTAAACTTATCAATACTCTTCAAGGAGGATTATGATTATGTCTATTAAACCGCTGGCTGACCGTGTGGTCATCAAAATGGCAGAGGCGGAGGAAACCACCAAGAGTGGCATTATCCTCGCGGGTTCCGCCAAAGAGAAGCCCCAGATGGCGGAGGTTGTCGCTGTCGGACCGGGCGGCAATGTCGAAGGCAAGGATATCACCATGTATGTCAAGGTCGGCGACAAGGTGCTGACGAGCAAGTATTCCGGTACCGAGGTTAAGGTGGACGGCCAGGAATACACCATCGTGCGGCAGGGCGACATTCTCGCCATCGTGGAATAAGACAATTTTCCTTGAAACGGATATTATAGGAGGAATAGATTATGGCTAAACAGATTCTTTTCGGCGAAGACGCCCGCAAGGCGCTGCAGTCCGGTGTGGACCAGCTCGCCAATACCGTGAAAATCACCCTGGGCCCGCGCGGCCGCAACGTGGTGCTCGACAAGAAGTTCGGCGCGCCGCTCATCACCAACGACGGCGTGACCATCGCCAAGGAAATCGAGCTGGACGACGCGTTTGAAAACATGGGCGCGCAGCTGGTCAAAGAGGTTTCCACCAAGACCAACGACGTGGCCGGCGACGGCACCACCACCGCGACCCTGCTGGCGCAGGCGCTCATCCGCGAGGGCATGAAAAATGTCGCGGCCGGCGCCAACCCGATGGGCATCAAGCGCGGTATTCAGGCGGCGGTTGACGCGGTCGTGGACAACGTGGTCGCCAACTCCAAGAAGGTCAGCGGCTCGGAAGATATCGCGAGCGCCGCGACCATTTCCGCGGGCGATGCGGTCATCGGCAAGCTGATTGCCGAGGCGATGGAAAAGGTTTCCTCCGACGGCGTTATCACCGTGGAAGAGTCCAAGACGGCCGAGACCTACACCGAAGTGGTGGAGGGCATGCAGTTCGACCGCGGGTATATCACCCCCTATATGGTGACCGATACCGACAAGATGGAAGCCGTCATCGACGACGCCTATCTGCTCATCACCGATAAGAAGATTTCCAACATTCAGGATATCCTGCCTCTGCTCGAGCAGATTCTGCAGTCGGGCAAGAAGCTGGTCATCATCGCGGAGGACGTCGAGGGCGAGGCGCTGTCCACCCTGATCCTCAACAAACTGCGCGGCACCTTCACCTGCGTGGCCGTCAAGGCCCCCGGCTTCGGCGATCGCCGCAAGGAAATGCTGCAGGATATCGCCATCCTCACGGGCGGCCAGGTCATTTCCGAGGAGCTCGGCCTTGAGCTGAAGGAAACCACCATGGATCAGCTGGGCCGCGCCCGTCAGGTCAAGGTGCAGAAGGAAAACACCATCATCGTCGACGGCGCGGGCAATGCGGACGCCATCAAGGGCCGTGTTTCCCAGATCCGTGCGCAGATCGAGACCACGACCTCCGATTTCGACCGCGAGAAGCTGCAGGAGCGGCTGGCTAAGCTGGCCGGCGGCGTGGCGGTCATCAAGGTCGGCGCGGCCACCGAGGTCGAGATGAAGGAAAAGAAACTGCGCATCGAGGATGCGCTGTCCGCGACCAAGGCGGCCGTGGAAGAGGGCCTGGTCGCCGGCGGCGGCGTGGCGCTCATCACCGCTTCCAAGGCGCTGGATACACTTATCGAGAAGAGCGAAGGCGACGAGAAGACGGGCATGCAGATCGTGCTCAAGGCTCTGGAAGAGCCGGTGCGCCAGATTGCGCTCAACGCCGGCCTGGAAGGCAGCGTCATCATCGATAAGATCCGCTCCGCCGGCAAGGTGAACTACGGCTTTGACTTCGCGAAGGAAGAGTATGTCGATATGTTTGCCGCGGGCATCGTGGATCCCACCAAGGTGACCCGTTCCGCGCTGCAGAACGCGGCTTCGGTCGCGGCGATGGTGCTGACCACCGAGTCGCTCGTCGCGGATAAGAAGGAGCCCGCCCCCGCTGCCCCGGCTGCTCCCGGCGGCATGGACGGCATGTATTGATAAGCAGGCATCGTGCATCAAAACGGCCGGAGGATTTTCCTCCGGCCGTTTTTTTGCGGCTTTCCGAAAAGCAGTCTGCTCGGCTGCGGGGCGGCAAGGCGGGGACCCGAGAGGTATAGGCTGCGGATTCCGTACCCGCAGGAAAGAGACGAGGGGGGATTTCGCTGAATGGAAAAACGGCAGCGGATATTGTTTTGAAATTAGGGGAAAACCAGCTTTGGTGACCTTTCAAAATATACATAGCCCCTCATCGCCAATGCGAGAAAATGAATCTTTTTATTTTTGTACCGATAGGGGAGAGTAAGGACCACCAATTATGCATAATATACGAAAAGCACGAAACGGCCCGCGCACTTTTCTTTTGTGAATTTTTCGACAATTCTGACAGCGGGGACTTGCGCGGCCGTCCGGCATTCGCTATAATAGAAGAAGCGTGAAAAAAGCGGCGTGCTTATGGCACAAGGCAGTATGCGAAAGGAGTACGAAACATGAATTATTCCCATGAAGTGGAAAAAATGTGCATCGTAAAAAAGGGCCCCCACCATGGCCCCGCCCCCATCCCGGAGGAGGGCAAATGGGTGAAGTCCACCCAGATTTCCGATATTTCCGGCCTGTCCCACGGCGTGGGCTGGTGCGCCCCGCAGCAGGGCACCTGCAAGCTGACCCTGAATGTGAAAAACGGCATTGTGGAGGAGGCGCTGGTGGAGACGATCGGCTGCTCCGGCATGACCCATTCCGCCGCCATGGCCGCCGAAATCCTGCCGGGCAAGACGCTGCTCGAATGCCTGAACACCGACCTGGTGTGTGACGCCATCAACGTCGCCATGCGGGAAATCTTCAAGCAGCTTGCTTACGGCCGCTCCCAGTCCGCGTTTTCCGAGGACGGCCTGCCGATCGGCGCGGGCCTGGAAGATCTGGGCAAGGGCCTGCGTTCGCAGGTCGGCACCATGTATTCCACCAAGGTCAAGGGCGTCCGTTTCCTCGAAATGGCCGAGGGATATGTCATCAAGCTGGCGCTCGACGAGGACAACGAGGTCATCGGCTATCAGTTTGTGAAGCTGGGCAAAATGCTGGAGGATATCCGCCATGGCATGGAGCCGGGCGAAGCCTATAAGAAAAACATCGGGCAGTACGGCCGCTTCGACGGAGCCGCCAAGTACATCGATCCCCGTGAGGAATAAGAGGAGGACGGACAAATGGCAAACGACGTGAAATTTGAAGGCAAAGAACGCCGCATGGCGAAGATCGAAAAGTTCCTCGCGGACAATGATCTGGGCACCCTGGAGGCTGCCCGTGACCTCTGCCTCTCCAAGAACATTGATGTGGACGCCATTGTGAAGGGCGTGCAGCCGATCGCGTTTGAAAACGCCGTCTGGGCGTATACGCTGGGTGTTGCCTTGGCGATTAAGCGCGGCGTGAAAGACGCCGCCGAGGCTTCTGCCGTCATCGGCGAGGGCCTGCAGGCCTTCTGCGTACCGGGTTCGGTCGCGGAACAGCGCAAGGTTGGTCTCGGCCACGGCAACCTGGGCAAGATGCTGCTCAGTGAGGATACCCAGTGCTTCGCGTTTCTCGCGGGCCACGAATCCTTTGCCGCCGCGGAAGGCGCCATCGGTATTGCCCGCACTGCTAACAAGGTGCGTAAAAACCCGCTGCGCGTCATCCTCAACGGTCTGGGCAAGGACGCCGCCTATATCATCAGCCGCATCAACGGCTTTACCTATGTCGAAACCGATTATGATTTCTATACCGGCGAGCTGAAGATCGTGAAGGAGAAGGCTTTCTCTGACGGCGAGCGCGCGCTGGTAAAGTGCTACGGTGCGAACGACGTGCTCGAAGGCGTGGCCATCATGCAGCATGAGCATGTGGATGTTTCCATCACTGGTAACTCCACCAACCCCACCCGCTTCCAGCACCTCGTGGCCGGCACCTACAAAAAGTGGGCGATTGAGAACGACCGCAAGTATTTCTCGGTGGCTTCGGGCGGCGGCACAGGCCGCACCCTGCATCCCGACAATATGGCGG